>DASXAA010000214.1:0-14134 GCA_036407035.1 Thermoleophilaceae bacterium
CAGGCATTGACGCCGTGATCGACTACGCGAAGAAGATGCAGGAGTGGCCGCTGCTGGAGGAGGCGGTGGCGGTGAAGCTCGACGAGCAGCAGGCGGTGGTGGCGTGGTGGGACGCGACGGTGGCGCCGCCGCATCGGCCCCAAAGTAACGCAGATCAGCGTTACTTGTCTGTCGCTGAGGCCGAATCGCTGACGGCCATTCAGCAACAAACGATCTCCCGCTGGCGCACGCGCTTGGCCGATCGCGCGGCCTACCGGCAGCGCCGGCTCGGCGCCGACGCCGTCGAGGCGGTGCTCGCGATGGGGCGCGATCTGATCGCCGCCAAGACGGCGCTGCATCACGGCGGCTGGGAGCGGATGTTTGCCGGGCACCCGGAAGCCGTGAAGGAACCGCTGGTCTTTTCGGTGAGCACTGCCCGGCGACTCGTGCTCGTGGCCGAGCACAAGATCCTCTCAAACCGTGCGCATGCGCACGCTTTGCCTCCCTCGTGGTTCACGCTCTACGAGCTCACGAAGCTCGATGACGCCATCCTCGAGGCGGCGCTGGCCGACGGGCGGATCACGCCGGCGCTGGAGCGCAAGGACGTGCGCCAGCAGACACAGCAGCCTCGAGGAGCCTCAGGAAGGCGCCTGTTTTGGAGGGGCCGCCATCGTGGCCTCCCCCCCCAGTGCGGGAATCGCACTGTCGCAGTGAGCCCGACCACGAGGAGGCCCGCGATGAAGGCAGAGGCGCGACGGATCCAGCAACAGATCGACCGGGGCGAGCACCGGCCGGCGCTCGACGCGCTCCTGAACGGGCTCGTGCACGGGACCGTGACGGCCCGGGAGGCACACGCGGCCATCCGGGCGATGAACCGGCCGTGGCAGGCGCTCTACGACGAGGCGCGGCGCGCCGGCCTCGCGAAGCGGGCGTGACCACGCCCACAAGGAGGACGACACGATGACAACGACGATCCACGACGAGACGACCTTGGCGCCCCCCGCGATCCCCGTCGCGACGGAGGCGCCTCCCGCGCTGGCGCCGCTGCCAGAGATGCACGCCTACGAGGCGGCCACCCACGCGGCGACGGGGGCGCGCGAGCGGGGGCAGCTCGAGGGGATTCGCCGCGCGCTCGCGCCCGACGTCGCGCTCGTCACGCCGCTCTACGAGGAGGCGAAGCGGCTCGAGGGGGCGTATCGCGACGAGCTCGAGGCGGCGCTCGGGGTCGTCGAGCGGACGCGGCGCGCGCTGCTCGAGCAGCCGGACCGGCGACACGTCGATCAGGTGAAGTTCGATGCGGCGGTGCGGACGGGGCTCGCGGCCAAAGAGGCGCTCGCGATGGTGACGCTGCTGGGCCGCGCCCTCGAGGCGGCCGCGCATCCCTCGCCCGAGGCGCTCGCGCGCGCCAAGGACTGGACATATCCCGGCCTCCACGGCGGCCCGGGCGCCGAGGGATTCTTGCGGCAGCAGCTGCACGGCCTCGCGGGCGCGGCCGGGGCGATCACGCGCACGCGCGGCGCCTTTGCCGAGGCGCTGAAGGCGTTGCCGCCGCCGGTCTCCGAGCCGCCAAGCGACGGACCGCCATCCCCGGCGCCGCCGGCCACCACTCGCCCGATTGAGACGCCGTCTCGGCCGACGCGGCGCTTCGCCAAATCCAACATCACGCACGAGCATTGAGCGCACCGCGATATTGGGCCGCGTATACGTAGCCAACCACGCCCGCGTGGGGAGATGAACAATGGCTGACGAAGAGAGACCGACTGACGAGCAGCTCGCCGCGATCAATCCGCGATTTCCCGAATTGCGCGCCAAGTACGAAGCGCTCGAGCGCACAGGCGGCCCGGCCCCCGTGCGGGTCGGCGCTGTGGACGGCCGACGGCTCGCCCCGGCCGAAGCCAAGGCGGCGATCGCGTGGGGGCTGAAGCACCACCCGGGCGAGTTCAATCCCGCGGCGAACCAGAAAGTCTACGAGGAGGCCTACCCACCCGGCAGCGATCGGCCGAGCGACGCCGAACTCGCTACGATGGATCCACGGTTTCCGGAGATGCGCGCCAGCTACGAGGCGGAACACCCCGAGGCGGACGACGAGGACGAGACGGCGCTCGAGCCCCGCGCCGCGCTCCCGCACGACCTCGAGTATCACCCGCAGATCGACGCCCTCGAGCGGTGGATGGGGGCCGAGGCCGAGGCGCCCGCCCAGGTCCGCTTCTGGTTGAACGAGGGCGTGAAGCTACTGGGGCGCGGGCGGCCCGATCCCGCCGAGGTGCCGAAAGCGCTCGAGGCCCGGTGGGGATCGCAGTGGAAGTCCAAGCTCGCCACCGCGCAGGCGCTCGTCGCCCGCTGGCCGCCCGCGGTGATCGCCTTTCTCGAGGAGACCGGCCTCGGCGATCATCCGACGTTCATCTCGCAAGTCGTCCGGCAGGCGGACTCGCGCGGCCACTAACAACAGCACGCCCCCGGAGCGTGGCACGCGCCTCCAGGGGCGTCACCGCATTCTCCCTCGCCGGAAGGAGACGGCCATGGCTGATGACCACCCGCACCATAGCACAGGGGCCGCGATGCTCACCATCGCCGCGATCGTGGCGCAGGCGCGGCGCGAGGCGGGCGACGAGGCGGATCACGTCGGCTTCGTGTTCCTGCTCGCCCGCGAGCTCTGCACCGAGGCGATCCTCCGCGAGCTCCACCGCCGCGGGCTGCTCTCACGAGACGAGCTGGAGCGCAACCTCGACCACCGGCGGCGGACGGCCGCCGTGGTGGCGCGCGCCCCCCAGCGCCACGGCCTCGACGGGCCGGCGCGGCCGCGGCGCCCGCCGCGCGCAAGGCCGTAGCGGCGCGCGGGCGCGCTGAGCCATGTCGTCCTCGTCCTCCGGCGCTCACGGGCCCGCAGCAAGCGTGCGCCCCGATGACGACGACGGGGCCGCGCCTTCATGGCCTCGCGCAGACTTGAAAATAGAAACGCGTTGCGATTTTCCGGATCTGCCAGACTCATATAGAGATTTGCCGTCCGGTGAGTGAGCTTGAAGTGCTGCTTGAGCCAGGGTATCCACTGGCCGTGCGCTGTCTTCCCCTGGGTGGAACACCTGCCCCCTGCGGGCACGATCGTCAGCCTGGGGGCCTGGG
This sequence comes from Thermoleophilaceae bacterium, assembly GCA_036407035.1. Taxonomy (GTDB): domain Bacteria; phylum Actinomycetota; class Thermoleophilia; order Solirubrobacterales; family Thermoleophilaceae; genus JACVRW01. The sequence continues at coordinate 3,100 of DASXAA010000214.1, forward strand.
TGACGGTACGGGCGGTGATCTCGCAACCGATACAAACGGCCCGGCGCGTATACGTGCCGAGTCTGAGACGATCGGCGACTTCGGGTGATCGCGGCGGCCCACGCGGGGCGCCGTGCCGCGGTCGGCCGATGCCGCGGACGGCGACACGACGGCGCCCCCGGATGGCGACACATCCGAGAGCGCGGTGACGAGACGCCCCCCGCCAGACAGGAGGCGACACATGGCAGAACGCGGACACGATAGCACACCGCCGCCGCGCACCATCCCGGAGATCGTCTGGCAGGCGAGGAAGGAAGCCGGCGCGCACGCCGGCGACTACCACCTCGTCTGGCTGCTCGCGCGCGAGCTCGCGAACGAAGCGATCTTGCGCGAGCTCGGCCGCCAGGGCCTGCTCGCCGCCGACCGGCTCGCCGACTACCTCTCGATCATCGGGCTCAACGGCCAGGGCGTGCGCGCCGCCGAGCGCGCGCGGGGCCGGCGCCCTCCGACTCGCTAGCAGGTGGCGAATTTCGCCGACCCATGTCAGCCCCTTCACCCGCCGACGAAGTCGCGCCACAGCCCGCACGTGCGGCTCTGGAGGGGCTCGCGGACGCGCCCCGCTGTCCATCCTGCGGGGCGCCGCTGCCCGCGGGAAGGATCGCCGCGTGCTCGAATCGCTGCCGAGCGGCGTTGAGCCGGCAACGACGGACGGCGGTGGTGTGCGATCGGCTCGAGGCGGTCGAGCGCGCGGTGGCGGCGCTGCGGCAAGTGATCAGGGGGGATCGGTGATCGCGCGCGGTGTCCGCGAAGGACGAATTCCCTTGACAGGGAATCACAGTGTGTGATATCACTTGTCGTGATGGCACCGCAGACGCTGGGGATGACGCTCATCGCACGACGCGAGGCGACCGGCCTGACGCAGGTCGAGCTGGCCAAGAAGGCGAAGCTCTCGCAGGCCTACGTGGCGAGTCTCGAGTCGGGCTACCGCACGAATCCCTCGCTGGCGATTCTCCAGCGCCTGGCGAAAGCCCTCCGCGTGCCTGTGACGGCGTTGCTGGGCTGATCCCCCTTCCCGAAGGAGCGCGAACCATGGGCTACGTCTTCCAGCGGGGCAACATCTGGTGGTTCCAGTTCTACCAGGATGGCCAGCGGGTGCGGATGAGCTCCGACTCCGAGTCCGAGTCCGTCGCGCGCCAGCGGCTCAAAGAGCACGAGGCGCGCGTCACGCTCCAGGAGCCCGTGGTGCCGCGCGCGGGGCGGGTGACCTACGACGAGCTGCGCGCGGATCTCCTCGCGCACTACCAGTCGACGGGCACGCGGGCGGTGCCCGAGGCGACCCGACGCCTGCGCCATGTCGATCGGGCCTTCCGGGGTTGCCGCGCCGCCGCGCTCACCGGGCCGGTGCTCGCGAAGTACATCATCGCGCGGCAGCAGGCGGGCGCGGCCAACGGCACGGTCAATCGCGAGCTGGGCATCCTGGTGAAGATGCTGCGGCTCGGCGTCGAGCACCACAAGGTCGTGCGTCTGCCGATCGTGCATCTGCCGAAGGAGGCCGCGCCGCGCGCGGGCTTCTTCGAGCGCGCGCAGTTCCTCGCCGTCCGCGCCGAGCTGCCGGCGGATCTGCAGGTCGCCGTGACGATCGCCTTCAGCTTCGGGTGGCGGACGCAGTCGGAGGTGCTCACGCTCGAGCGGCGCCAGATCGATCTCACCGCCGGCAAGGCGGGGACGCTGCGTCTGGATCCGGGCCAGACGAAGAACAACGACGGGCGCGTGGTCTACCTCACGCCCGAATTGCGCGACCTGCTCGAGGCCCACCTCGGGCGCGTCGCGGCGCTCGAGAAGCGACTCGGCCGCGTGATCCCGTGGGTGTTCCCGCTCTTTACCGGGGCCGCGCAGCCGAACGGCCAGACGGGGCGCCATCGCGCGGTCGTCGTGGGCGAGCGGCGGCAGGATTTCCGCCTCGCGTGGGCGACGGCGTGCCGGCGCGCGGGCCTGGCGGGGATGATCCGCCACGACTTTCGCCGGACGGCCGTGCGCGATATGGTCAACGGCGGCGTGCCCGAGCGCGTCGCGATGGCCGTGACAGGGCACAAGACGCGGAGCGTGTTCGACCGCTACCACATCGTGTCGCCCGCCGACCTGCAGGCGGCGGCGGAGAAAATCGGCGCGGCGGCCACGGCCGTGGCGCCAGCCACAATCTCGGCCACAGTGACGCCCGTCACGCCGCTCCGGCGGCAGCGGAGGGCAAGCCATGCCGGCACTTAGCGCGCAGCATTCCGGCTCCTGTGAGGGACCTATGACGCCCACGTGGGGTGAGCGTCAGCCCCCCGGGTGCCGGATGGGATCACAACGAATCCGAGAGGTTACTCGGCGTGATTGAGTGATCCCGCTGTGGCTGGAGTGAGCCCCAATCGGCCACAGCGAGGCCCGACAGCCACAGTGGCAGCCACAGTGAGCACCGAGTGAAGCGCAGCAGCAAGACGCCTTCGAAGTCATCTGCACGTACGGCCTCGCCTTGGTCCGCGCCCGGCGAGCACGCGCCCCCGAAGCAGCAGACGGGTGGCCGCTGGCCGGCTCCCCCCAAGCACCAGAAGCAGAAGAAAAGCGACCGCACGTCCGATGACCACCAGAAGGACCCGAACCGGGTCAGGGGCGGCGACACGCGAGTGCGCAACCAGCACGCGCGCAATGCGCAGGTGCCCGGCTTCCTCGTCGACGTGGCGAATCTCGTCTGGCGGGAGCGGCTCCCCATGGTTGACGTGGCGGCGGGCGAGCACGACGAGGCTGCCCTCGCGGCCGCCGTGCGCCGGCTCGCCCCTCACGATGCAGATCTCGATCGAGCGCTCGCAGAGTGGGGCGTGCCCCACACGATCTCCGCGTCGCCACTGACGCGTCGGCCGTTCCTGATCGCCGGCATCTATGCGGCCGACGTTCTCGCGGAGCGCGCCTGCGACCCCGCGGAACCCTGGCCGCGTATCGGGACCTGGCCACGCATCCCGCCGTTCTACGGCATGCCCCTCGTCGAGCACGCGCGGATCAGCCTCCTGCGCGGCTGGGGCCGCGTGGGCGTGGCCCTGTTCGCCGACGTCGTCGACCATGCCGAAGCGGTTGATGCCCTCGCGGCGTGGATGAAGAACTGCGACGCCGCCGCGGGATGGCTCGAGCTGCTGCGCACCCTGCCAGACTCTGGAGTGTTTCCGGTTCGATGCTGCGAGGCGACCGGGTGCGCGCGCCCGCTGTTCTTCTATGCGGGCGGCACGCGCACGACCAGATGCCTTCGTTGCCGACCACCGAATAAACACGGACTTGCGCGACGCTCACCGCGCGCCAATAGCTCAGTCAAGCAAAATCTTTCGCGCCCGTCTCTGACGCGCTCCCGCAACTCGATGCGCTGATTTTCGGCCCAATTCGCGCGTCGGCGCCGGCTGGCGCCGCCCCCTTGGCCGCCCCCCGCCAATAGCTGACGCGCGGCGTTTGCTTTACTCCCGCGCATGGCCAAAGCGGCGCGCCCCACCCGGATCGTGCGGGACACGTGTGAATTCTGCGGCGTCGGCTTGCGCGTCGGCGCGGGCGGGCGATCGTTCGCGATCAAAGAGTACGGCGGCACGAGCCCCCGCCGGCCTCGCGTGGTGGAGTGCTGCGGCGACTGCCTCGAGGACTGCCAGGCGCGGTGGGAGGCCGAGGGGCGCGCGCAGATCCAGATGCTCGACGCCAGCTACGCGCTCACGCCGCGGCAGACGGGCGCGACGTGGGGCGAGGACGACGGGAGCGGCGTGCCGTAACCGAACACAGCGCGGGCCTCAGGGGCGTCTCTCCCCGAGGCCCGCCGATTCAGGAGCGAACCCCTTGCGAGAGGCAGCGTATTTCACTCGACGTGACGGTGTCAAATCCGAGCGGATCGAGCGCGTGCTCGTGCACTTGCGGCACGACGGCGCCACGACGCTCCTGTACTTGAGTCGGCCGACGCGGAAGACCCGCTGGCTGCTCCGCCGCTGGGCGCGCGAGATCGTGCGGCATCCTTCCCTCCTCCGCGCCGCGGGCGACGCATGACTCCCGCTCCCCCGAGCTGGGGGCCGTGGAGCCTCGACTCTGAGACGTACGTCCTGTGGCTGGCCGACCGCCGCGTGCTCGGCGGCCGCGCCTACGAAGTCGACCTCGAGCGCTGCCGCACGGCGGGCGAGGTCCTCGATTGGATCTTGCAGATCGCGGGCAAGGTCTGGGCCGAGGAGGATCCGCGCGTCGTGACCGGCCTGGTGCACGCCCTCGACGCGGTGCTCGGCGGCCAGGGCGCGCTCTGTCCGTTCGGGGCCTCGCCGCGCCGCTCGCGGGCCGCCATTCGTCGGTGCGTCGACGCGTTCCTCCGCGAGGGACGGCGGGCGCGGGGCGCGCTCACCGTCCAGTTCGCGACGGAACGGCGGCGATGAGCGGCCCCGCGCAGCGCCCGCTGCCGATGGAAACTTTCGAGCACGAGCACGTGTGCCTCGGGCATCGCCCGCCGAAGGTGTGGGTCTGTTCGTGCATGATTTGCCGGCCCCCCGCCGGCGGCGCGGCGTCGCCGAAGTTGTGCGGGGGGTGCGTGGCGCGCGCATGACCGACGAGCCGCGCCCGGCGCATCTCACCGATGGCGACTGGCGAGATCTGCGCCAGTCGGGCTTGTCCGTCGAGACGATCCTGGCGGCGCAGCTGCGCTCGTATACCGCCGCCGAAGCCTCCGACTTCCTCGGCTACGGCGTCAGCGGCGCGCTCTTCATCCCGTACCCGACGATCGCGAACGGCAACGGCAGCCGGCCATTCGGCCGCGTGAAGCTCCACGACGCGGGCCCCGACGGGAAGAAGGGGTACCGCACCCGGAAGGGCGACGGCAATCACCTCTACCGCCCGCCGCTGCCGGCGCTCGAGCAGCTGGCCGACGTGACGGTGCCGATCTTCTGGACTGAGGGGGAGAAAAAATCTCTCAAGGCCGCGCAGGAGGGGTTGTGTTGCCTCGCGCTCGCCGGCGTCTGGAATTTCCTCCAGCATCCCGACGGCGACAAGCGCGCCCCCTCGATCCCGCTCGCCGAGTTCGACGCGATCCCGCTGCATGGCCGCACCTGCTACATCGTGTTCGACTCCGACCTCGTCACCAACGAGAGTGTGCGCGCGGCTGAACGTGCGCTGGCGGCCGAACTCGGCCGTCGCGGCGCGGATGTGTGGGCCGTGCGGCTGCCCTCTGGTGACGGCGGCGCCAAGGTGGGCCTCGACGATTACCTCGTCGCGCACTCCGTCGAGGCTTTCTGCGCGCTCCAGCCGGTGTCCCTCGACCCCCGCCGCGACTACATCCAGACGATCGGCGAGTTCCTGGCCGAGCCCGATCCGCCCCAGGACAGCGTCTTCCCCGACCTCCTGCCGACCGACACCCTCATGGTGATCCACGGGGATCCCCGCGCCCGCAAGAGCCTCGTCGGCTTCGAGTTGGCGCTCTCCGCCGCCACCGGCACCGCCCCGTTCGGCCTCGAGTGCTTCAAGCCCGCCGAGCCCATCCCGGTGCTCTACGTCCAGGAAGAAGACCACCGCACGCCCACGAAGACTCGCCTCGCGCGCCTCGTCCGCGAGCGCTGCGGCGAGGCCCTCCCCAACGAGCGCCTGCACGTCATCGTCCGGCGCGGGGTGAGCCTCGACGATCCCGAGGACGTGGCGTGGCTCACCGCGCAGATCCGCGCGCGCGGCGTCCGCTTCGTCGTCCTCGATGCCATGCGCCGGTTGTCGGAAAAGGCCGACGAGGGCCCCAGCATCGTCCGCGAGCTCGTCGCCGTCCTGCGCGGCATCGTCACCGCCACCCACGTGACGCTCGCGATCGTCCACCACGACGTGAAACCCCTCGCCATCGGCCAGGACCAGCGCCGCCGCGCCCACCGCGCCTCCGGCGCCGATTGGTTCGCCGCCTCCGAGTGCCCCGTCCACGTCGAGCGCCTGTCCGACACCGACAGCCTCGTGTTCCCTCAGGACTACAAGTTCAGCCTCGACCCGCAGCCCTTCACCTTCACCTGCCTCTACGACGGCCGCCTGATCACCGCCTTGAAGGGCACGCTCTCCACCCCCGAGCAGGCTGAGTCCGCCGGCCCCAAAGGCCGCGTCCTCGCCTGGTTCAAGACCAACGGCCCCGCCAACAAGACCACCCTCCGCAAAGCTGGCTTCTCCTGGCGTGAACTCCCCGGCATCCTCGACTCCCTCATCAAGGACGGAACGATCGATGCCACCCCCGGCAAGACCCCCCGCAGCGTCCTCTATTTCGTCCGGTCGTCCCAAAATCCCACGCCTGGGGACGATCAAACGGCATCATGAAGCGTTTCGCCCGCCATCTCGCGTTGTTCTGGTCGTCCCAGAGGTTGGGACGATTGGGACGATCCCCCAGTCGTCCCAAAATCCCATCCCCCTTTAGGGGGATTGGGACGATGGTTGGGACGACCGACGGGACGCGCCCCAGGCAGGCCACTTACCCCCACCCCCAGCCGGGCTGGCTGGCGTGGCGCCTGCGATGACCCCAGAAGCTGGCGCGCCCACCTCCGGCCCGGAGCCCGTCAACGCGGTAGCCACGGAGTTGACCGGGAGTAGACCCCCCGCCGGTGACGCGCCGCAGACCGCGGATGACATGGCGGCGGAGGCGAAGCCGACACGGGTGGGCGCTCGAACGTCGGATTCCGGCGGCGGGGACTTGCTCGAGGCCGAGCTCCCGCTCGAGCGCCGGCGCGTGTGCCTCCGCTGCCGCCGCGTAGCCCAGCGCTCGAAGCCGTGGTGCTGGTTCTGCGATCCCGACGTGCCGGCCGAGCTCAAGCTCGAGGCGCGCCGCCGCCGCAGCCGCCTGGTGCTCGAGGACGTCGACCTCTCCACGCCGATGTCGAGGCGCCACGTGCGCGAGGCCATCGCCCAGGGCTTGCTCGACGGCGATGTCACCGATTCGCGCGCCACGGCGTTGGCGAAGCTCATCTCGGATCAGGCGCGAGAAGACCTCGACGCCAAGCGCGGGCAGGCGCCGGACGCCGCGCAGCCCCTGATCGTCGAGGTGCAGCGCTTCGGGCCGACGGGCGAGAACGGAGCGGCGCGGTGAGCGACGGGCCGTTGAGCGCGGCGTCGCTGCGTCTGCGAAAGCCGCCGGGCCGTCCGCGGAAGATCCGCGCGGTGCCGGAGCCCGCGCCGACGGTGGCCACATCCGACCAGACGCTGGCCGATCAGGCCCACGTCTGCTCACGATCGCCAGCATCCATGCGGGTTCCAGTGAAGGCTGTGGCTGAAGTGTGGCTGTGCCCGCCGCGGTTGCTCTCGCTGCGCGCGGCCTGCGCATACCTCAGCGTGAGCAGCTGGACGCTGCGCGCCTACCTCGCGGACGGCCGGCTGACGCGCGTCCGGTTGCCGGGCACGGGCGGCGAGGAGGCGCTCGATCGCCTGCTGATCGATCGCCTCGAGCTCGACGCGCTGGTAGAGAAGGCCAAGTGAGCACGGCCGCGTCGGTGCCCGAGCGGCGCGTGAGCTGGCCGCACAACTGGACGCCGCGCCCGCAGCACGCCGAGATCTTTGCGGCCGAGGCCGCCGGCATGCGGCGCTTCGCGCTCGTCGTTCATCGGCGTTGGGGCAAGTCGTCGGTGGCATGGCAATTGGTCATCAAGCGCGCGCTGACGATGCCTGGGACGCTGCACCTCTTCGTGGGCCCGACGCATCAGCAGGTGACGTCAATTCTCTGGACAGGTCGCGATCACCTCGGCCAGCGGCTGCTCGACTACCTCCCGGCCGAGTGCGTGGCGCACAGCCTCGAGAACGAGCGCGAGCTCCGGCTGCACAACGGTTCGACCATTCGGCTGATGTCCGGCGAGAACCCTGATCGCTTGCGTGGGCTCAACGCGCTCTCGGTCATCTTCGATGAGTGGTCGGTCTTCCCCGACGCGGAGTGCTGGGACGTGGTCGCTCCGATGCTGAGCGAGAACGCCGGGCTCGCGGCGTTCCTCTACACGCCGGCCGGCGAGGGGCACGGGTTGGCGCTCTGGCGCTCGGCGGTGACGAATCCGGCCGAGTGGTACGCGCGCCGCTACACGATCGACGAGACGCGCCGCGACGGCCCAGGCGAGAACGGCGAGCCGATCTTCACCGATTCCGACGTGGCGCGGATGCGCGCCGACGGCGTGCCAGAGAGCGCGATCCGGCGTGATCTGTTCTGTTCGTTCGAGGCGCCGACAGAAGGCGCGATCTACGCCGTCGAGATCGAGCGCCTGCTGACCGAGGGGCGCATCGCCGCGGTGCCGTGGCAGGCGCACCTCGAGGTCGAGTCCGCCTGGGACTTGGGCGCGCGGGCGAACAACGCGGTCGTGGTGTTCCAGCGGCTGCCGGGGGGCGCGGTGCATGTGATCGAAGCGCTGCGCTCGGGCGAGGAGGGCTTGCCCGGCCTGGTCCGCGAGGTGCTCCGGCGACCGTACCTCTACCGCATGCATCATGTGCCGCACGACGCCGAGCAGACGGAGCGGAGCAGCGAGCTGAGTCTCAAGGTGCAGTTACAGCGGCAGGGGTTGCGGCCGCTCGCGGTCCTGCCGCCGCTTGCGGTCGAGGCCGGCATTTACGCGGCGAAGATGCTCTTGAGTCGCATCTACATCGATGCCGTGAAGGCGGCGTCGCTGGTGGACTCACTCCGCGCGTATCGCCAGGACGGCCTCGGGAAGCCGATCAAGGATGGCGTGCACGATCACATGGCCGATGCGTTCCGGTACGCCGCGACCGCAAAGGCGCCGGCGAGCTGGGAGGCGCTCGAGCGCGCGCGCATGCGGTCGCCGCGGTACGCGCGCTCGTCGTTGTCGGGCTTTTCTGATTTCAGCGGCCGGCGCGGGCCGTGGGAGCGATGACGAGAACCCGACGACGAGAAGGAGGAGGGCGCCAACGATGAGCAAACCCGACCTGATCACGTGGGCGTCAGAGATCAAGCTCCGCGCCGAGCGCAAGGTCGGCGAGCTCCTGCGTCAGACGGCTGAGACGGGCGAGCGCGCCGGCTTGGGGCGTCCGGGAAAAACCTCATCGACGGAGGAGGTTTTTCGCACGCTGAAGGACCTCGGCGTCACCTACAACCAGTCCTCCGACTGGCAGCAGCTCGCCGCCATCCCGGCGGGTGTCAATGCCTCAGGATCGGCAGGCATTGACGCCGTGATCGACTACGCGAAGAAGATGCAGGAGTGGCCGCTGCTGGAGGAGGCGGTGGCGGTGAAGCTCGACGAGCAGCAGGCGGTGGTGGCGTGGTGGGAGAGCACTGTGACACCGCGCCATCGGCCAGGGCGCGGCGGTGCGGAATTATCGGCAGATCGGGCGACAATTCCAATGGCTGCGGCCGAGCAGCAGACGGGCATCGCCAACGAGACGATCTCGCGCTGGCGGACGCGCTTGGCCGATCGCGCGGCCTACCGCGAGCGCCTGCTCGGCGCCGAGTACCGGGCGGCCCCCGCAGACGGGAGCGATGAGAACGACGGGCGATACACCGGATGAAGGAGGACGCGCCATGGCGACAGTGACAGGACGAGACGTCGTAGATCTTTTCCAGCGGGTGCGGCGGGGGGACCAGGCCGCCCGGATGCACGTCGACCTCGCGGCGACGTGCGGCAGCGACTGGCCGGCGGGCGGGACGCTCACGGTGTCGTTGCCGCTGGTGCTCGACTAATGAAACGGCGTCGGAAGGGGGATACCGACATAGCGCCCCGTCGAGAAGAGCGGCCCTCCTGCGCCTCGGCGGGGCTCGAGGAGGACGTGATGACGAGAGAACCGACGCCGATCACGATCGCGGAGCCGCTCGACGCGACGACGGCCGAGAGCACGCCGACGGCGATCTCGACGGCACCGCTGCCCGAGGTCTCGCTGCGGGCGCTGGCGCAGGACACACGGCGCACCGCGGCGGCCCGGGCGGCGCCGGAGGTGGAACAGATCCAGCGGCACCTCGCCGAGCTCGTCGAGCGGACCCGCCAGGCGCTTGAAGAGACGCTCGCGCTCGAGCCCGAGCGGCAGACGCTATTGGACGAGCTCGGCGCGCTGAAGGACTTGCAAACGGACCCGGACCAGCAGCGCGAGCGCGAGCTGATTGGCGTGGAGCGCATCCGTCGGTGTCAACAGGAGGGGCTGGAGACGCTGGAGATGTTCGGCAACACGACGGCGATGCGGAAGCTCCTGGCGGACGTGGAGGGCCTCACGCTCCAGGGCATCAAGGCGTGCGACGCGGCCGTCGGCAAGGAGGAAATTTTGCGCACCGCATTGAACCAGGTCGTCGAGACCCCGAGCCAGATTCGGAGGAAGCTCGAGCGGTTCAAGTGGGCGAGCGACGAGGTGGCCCAGCGGTGGCAGCGGCGTCGGCATGAGGCCGCGCAGCCCGCGGTGCTGGCGAGCAACACCGTGGCGCCGACGAAGCCGGAGCGGCGCCAGCCGCGCTATGCGCCGAGCGGCATCAACCGCGATCCCGAGTCGGCGTGGGAGCAATCGCGATGAACGAGACGGCGCCCCTCCCCAACGATCCCGAGCCGCGGATGACGGATGCGGAGTTGGCGAAGATCAACCCGCGATTTCCCGAGCTGCGCGCCAAGTACGAAACGGAGCAGCGCACGGGCGGCCCGCCGCCGGTCCGCGTCGGGCGCGTGGATGGCGGCCGCCTGAGCCCGGAGGAAGCCAAGGCGGCGATCGCGTGGGCCTTGAAGCACCACCCGGGCGAGTTCAGTCCCGCGGCCAACAAGCCGATCTACGACGACGCCTACCCGCCGGGGAGTGATCGGCCGAGCGACGCCGCGCTCGCGGCGATGGATCCACGGTTTCCGGAGAGGCGCGCCCGCTATGAGGCGGAGCACGCCGAGGCGGACGCCGCGGACGAGACGGCGCTCGAGGAGCGGGCGACGCTGCCGCATGGGCTCGCGTATCACCCGCAGATCGACGCTCTCGAGCGGTGGATGGGGGCCGAGGCCGAGGCGCCCGCCCAGGTCCGCTTCTGGTTGAACGAGGGCGTGAAGCTACTGGGGCGCGGGCGGCCCGATCCCGCCGAGGTGCCGAAAGCGCTCGAGGCCCGGTGGGGATC
>DASXAA010000215.1:0-1818 GCA_036407035.1 Thermoleophilaceae bacterium
GCAGTTCAAGCTCCCGAACACGGCGCCCGAGGCCAACGCCGTCGCCGTCTTCGTGATCGCGCTGACGGCCGTCCCGATCTACTTCGCCCAGCGGCTCATGCGCGACACGGGCGGCATCACCGGCCGGTAGCACCGGCCGGCGGCACCGGCAGAAGGCGGACAGCCAGATGCTGCAACCGGCCGCAGGCTTTGGTAGCCTGCCCGTCCATGTCGTCCGCCCGTGTCCAGGCGCGCCGCTGCGCGCCGTCGACCCGAGCGCTTCTGGTCTTGGCAGTGCTGAGCCTCGCCGTGGCCGCCGGAGTATCCGCGCCGGGTGCATCCGCCGACACGCTCTCGCAGAAGCGGGCACAGGCGAAGGCGGCCCAGGCGCACCTGACCGCCCTGGAGGACGCCGCCGAGAAGCGGATCGAAGCCTACGACGCGATCCACCAGAAGTTCCTCGCGACACGCAACGCGATGCGCCTGAACCTCCAGTCGCTGCGGGTGGCGCAGAACAACCTGAAGGCCGCCAAGCTCCGGCTCGAGGCCAGCCTCACCGAGACCTACAAGACCGGCGGCGAGGACGCGTTCTCCTACCTGCTGGCCGCCCGCTCGATCGGCGAGCTGGTCGACCAGATGCAGGTCATGCAACGCGTGAACGGCATCAACAAGACGCTGCTGAACGAGATCACCCACTACAAGACCGAGATCTCCGAGCGCCGGGCGGTGCTCGCCAAGCAGCTCCGGGCCGTCAAGGTCCAGCAGCGTGCCTCCGCGGCCGCCAAGGCGAGTGCCCAGGCCGCCGTCAACCGCCAGAAGGCCTACATCGGGAACCTCAAGTCCTCGATCCAGAAGATCCTGGACGAGCAGGCCGCCGCCCGCGAGCGGGCCGCCGCAGCGGCCGCCGGGCAGGGGATCACCACCACGAACGTCCCGGCGCCGCCGTCGAGCACGCTCGGCGGCCAGGCGGTCGCGATCGCCGAGCAGTACCTGGGCGTGCCCTACGTCTGGGGCGGCGCGAGCCCGTCGGGCTTCGACTGCTCGGGGCTCGTCATGTACGTCTACGCTCAGCTCGGGGTGTCGCTCCCGCACAACGCCGCGGCCCAGATGTCGGCGCTGCCGGCGGTGCCGCTGAGCGATCTCGAGCCCGGCGACCTGGTCTTCTTCAACGGCGCCTCCCACGTGGGGATCTACGTCGGCAATGGCACGATGATCCACGCGCCCCATACGGGCACCGTCGTCCAGTTCGGCAGCATCGACGACGAGGGCTCGATCACCGGCGCAGCCCGCGTCGCCGGCTGACCTGACCGCGCCTACGGTCCTTGACGGTCGAGCCAGCGGGCGGCCGTCTCGCCCGTGTCGAGCACGTGCGTGTGCAGCAGCCGGCGGGCCCGGCGGGCGTCGCCCGCGGCCAGCGCGTCGGTGATGCGATCGTGGTCGTCGGCCGACCGCGGGATGATCTCGGGGTCGTCGGCGAACGTCCGCCAGGCGATCGACCGCGGCACCATGTTCTGGAGCGACTGCACCGTGTCGCGGAGCGGGGGACATGCCGCGGCCGCCAGGATGACGTTGTGGAAGAGCTCGTTGGCCTGCGACCACTGCTCGCAGACGATGGCCCGCCCGCGGTCGTCCCCGGCCAGCGTCCCGTAGCGCTCGTAGCCGGTGCGCAGGAGCGCCTGCGCCGCCTCGATGTCGCTTCTGTCATAGCCGGTGAGCCGGCCGGCCGCGCGCTCGGCGGCCAGCCCTTCGAGCTCCGCGCGCACGAGGTAGACGTTGCGGCACTCCTCGGCGGAGAACCGGCGCACGAGCGCCCCGCGGTGGCCGAGCTGCTCGACCAGG
>DASXAA010000216.1:0-8009 GCA_036407035.1 Thermoleophilaceae bacterium
GCCGGAGTCGGTGATGGTCGCGCCGCGCCAGCCCATGAACTCCCCGAGCCCGCCCATCTCGTGCACGTGCTCGGTGCCGGGCTGGATGAAGAGGTGGAACGTGTTGCCGAGCACCATCTCGTAGCCGAGCTCGGCGACCTCGGAGGCGTGCAGCGTCTTGACCGTCGCGGTGGAGGCGAGCGGCACGAACGCCGGCGTGCGCACGTCGCCGTGCGCGGTGCGGATCACGCCGGCGCGGGCGGCGCCGTCGCGTGTCTCGACCGTGAAGGATGGGCGCGGGCTCACGGCCGCGAGACTACCCCCGGAAAGCCGACGGGCCGCCCGCGTCTCGCGACGCCGGGCGGCCCGGGGTGTCAGGTCAGGCCGGTGGCCGGCCTCTTTGGGGTTTGTTACTTCTCCTCGGCGGAGCCCTCCACGGCCGCCGGCGTGCCGTTGCCCGACGTGATCTCCACGCGGCGCGGCTTGCGCTCGGCGGGCTTCGGGATCCGCACCGTCAGGACGCCGCGGTCGAACTCCGCGGAGATCCCGTCGGCCTCCACGCCGTCGGGCAGGGTCAGCGTGCGGCTGAAGCTGCCGGTCGCACGCTCGATGCGGTACCAGCCGCGCTCCTGCTCCTCGTGCTCCGACCTCCGCTCGCCCTTGATCACGAGCGTGCCGTCCTGGACCTCGATCGTGACGTCCTCCTCGGCGAGCCCGGGAAGGTCCGCCTTGAGGACGAAGTGGTCCTCCGCCTCGACCAGGTCCATCGGCGGGACCCACCGGCGCGCCTCGGACTGCGTGCCGAAGAACGCGTCGAACAGACGATCCACCTCGCGGGAGAAGGGCTCAGGCCTCATCAGTACTGCCATCCAAACATCACCTCCGGGAAACTCTTGAACCGATGGCAAGGATAAAACCTGAGTGTCTAACTGTCAACTTTTCTGCAACGGTTCCCCTGTCATCTCCGGCGGCTGGTCCTGGCCCAGCAGGGCCAACACCGTGGGCGCCACGTCCGCCAGGATGCCGCCCTCACGCAGCTCCCCGGTGTCGGCAGTGACGATCAGCGGCACGGGGTTCATCGAGTGCGCGGTGTTCGGGCTGCCGTCCGGCTCCAGCATGTGGTCGGCGTTGCCGTGGTCGGCGGTGACCACGCACGCGCCGCCCGAGCCGTGCACGGCCTCGACCACGCGGCGGAGGCATTCGTCGACGGTCTCAATCGCGGTCACCGCCGCAGGGATCACTCCCGTATGACCCACCATGTCCGGGTTCGCGAAGTTGATGATCCCGAAGCCGAACTCGCCCTCCCCCCATCGCGACACGAACGCGTCGGTGGCGGCGCGCGCGCTCATCTCTGGCTTGTGGTCGTAGGTCGGCACGTCGCGCGGCGAGTCCACCAGGCAGCGCTCCTCGCCCTCGTACGGGTGCTCCTCGCCGCCGTTGAAGAAGTAGGTGACGTGCGCGTACTTCTCGGTCTCCGCCACGTGCAGCTGCTCGACGCCGCGGTCCGCCAGCAGGGACGCCAGCGTGACCGCGGGCCGCGCCGGCTCAAAGGCAACCGGGTAGGTCCATTCCTCCTGGTACTCGGTGAGGGTCGCGAGCTCCACGCGCGGCGCCTCGCCGCGGTCGAACTCGGCGAAGTCCGGCTCGCCGAGCGCGCGCGTCAGTTCGCGGGCGCGGTCCGGGCGGAAGTTGAAGAAGACCACGACGTCGCCGTCGCGGATCCTGCCCTCGTCGCCGACGATTGTCGGCTTGATGAACTCGTCGGTCTCGTCGCGCTCGTAGGCCGCCCGCACCGCGGCCTCGCCGGTGTCGGCGTGAGGGACCTCGGACTCACCGTGCACGAGCGCGTCCCACGCGAGCTTCGTGCGGTCCCAGCGCTTGTCGCGGTCCATCGCGTAGTAGCGGCCGCTCACGGTCGCCACGCGCAGCGGCCACCCCTCCACCTCGGCCACGTAGCCGGCGCCCGAGTCCGGGTTCGTGTCGCGGCCGTCGGTGAACGCGTGCAGCACCACGTCCGGCACCTCCTCGCGCCGGGCCAGCTCCGCAATCGCCCTCAGGTGGTCCATGCTCGCGTGCACGCCGCCGGCGGAGACGAGCCCGAGCAGGTGCAGCCGCCCGGCGTCGCGGCCGGCCGCGCAGGCGCGCCGCAGCACCTCGTTCTCGAAGAACGAGCCATCCCCGATCGCGTGGTCGATCCGCAGCAGGTCCTGCTTCACGACCGCGCCCGCGCCGAGGTTGAGATGGCCCACCTCGGAGTTGCCCATCTGCCCCTCGGGCAGCCCGACCGCCTCGCCCCAGGCCGTCAGGGTCGTGTGCGCGAAGGTGTCCCACAGCTCGTCGAAGACGGGCGTGCTCGCCTGGTCCACGGCGTTGCCGGGGCCCGGCTCGGCGAGCCCCCATCCGTCCAGGATCACCAGGCATACCCGCGGCACGGGTGGCGCGCCGGGTCCCGGCGCGAGGCTCATTCGGCCGCTGCCGCCACGATGCGGGCGAAGCCGTCCGGATCGAGGCTCGCGCCGCCCACGAGAGCGCCGTCCACGTCCGGCTGCATCAGGATCTCGGCCGCGTTCTCGGGCTTGACGCTGCCGCCGTAGAGCACGCGCACGTTATCCGCCGCCTCCCGCGAGCGGTCCCCGACCAGCGCGCGCACGAAGGCGATCGCCTCCTGCGCCTGCTCGGGCGTCGCGACCTTCCCCGTGCCGATCGCCCAGATCGGCTCGTACGCGATGACCACGTCGGCGAGCCGCTCCGGCTCCAGCCGGTCGAGGGCCTCCTGCACCTGGTGGCGGAGCTTGCGCTGCGTCTCGTCGCGCTCCCGCTCCTCCTCCGTCTCGCCCACGCAGAGGATCGGTTGGAGGCCGGCGTCGAGCGCCGCGGGCACCTTCTCCTGCAGCGCGCGGTCCGTCTCGCCGAAGTACTGGCGGCGCTCGGAGTGCCCGAGCACCACGCCGTCGATCCCGTGCTCCGTGAGCATCGGCGCCGAGACCTCGCCGGTGAACGCTCCCTCGGCCTCCTGGTGCATGGTCTGCGCGAGCACGCGCACGTCGCTGCCGCGCAGGCGCTCCACGCAGACGTCGAGTGCCGTGAACGGCACGCACAGGCCCACGTCGGCGGGCCTCCGCGCGGGGTCCGGCAGCAGCGACAGCAGGCGCTCGCAGTACTCGTCCGCCCGCGCGCGCGTGCCCCACATCTTCCAGTTGCCGGCGATGTACGGCCGCCGCTCGGCCTCAGGCGTCATCGAGCACCTCGACCCCGGGCAGCTCCTTGCCCTCGAGGAGCTCGAGCGACGCGCCGCCACCCGTCGACAGGTGGTCAACCTCGTCCGCGAGCCCGAACGACGCGAGCGCCGCGGCGGAGTCGCCGCCGCCGACCACCGTGGTGCCGGGAGCGGCCGCCACGGCCTCGGCGACCGCGCGCGTCCCGTCGGCGAACGGGCTCATCTCGAACGCCCCCATCGGTCCGTTCCAGAACACCGTGCCGGCGCGCGCGACCTCCTCCGAGTACGCCTCGGCGGTGCGCGGCCCCACGTCCAGCCCCATCCAGCCGTCCGGGACGTCGGTGCCGTCGCGCACGCGCCGCTGCGCGTCGGCGTCGAAGCGGTCACCCAGCACGAGGTCGAGCGGCAGCAGCAGCTCGCACGGGCTGTCGGCCGCCTTCGCGAGCGCCTTGCGCGCGAGCTCCACGCCCTCGTCGTCCACCAGCGAGTCGCCGGTCGGCTTGCCCTCCGCCTTGAAGAAGCTGAAGCACATGGCGCCGCCGATCAGCAGCGTGTCGGCGAGGTCCAGGAAGCGGTCGATCAGGTCGATCTTGCCGGCCACCTTCGCGCCGCCGAGTACCACGACGAGCGGCCGCTCGGGCGCCTCGACGATCGAGCGCAGCGTGACCACCTCGCGCTCTAGCAGCAGCCCCGCCACGGCGGGGCGGAGGAACTCGGCCACGCCGGCCGTGGAGGCGTGGGCGCGGTGGGCGGACCCGAACGCGTCGTTCACGTAAGCGTCCGCGAGTCCGGCCAGCGCGCGCGACAGCTCGGGGTCGTTCTTCGTCTCGCCCGGCTCCCAGCGGGTGTTCTCGAGCACCAGCACGCCGCCCGGCTCGAGCGCGTCGGCCTCGCTGCGCACGTCGGGCCCGACCACAGCCGGTGCCTGGGTCACCCACGCATCGATCAGCCCGGCAAGCCGCTTGGCGACGGGTCGCAGCGAGGTCTCCGGGTCGGGGCCCTTCGGGCGCCCCAGGTGCGAGCAGAGGACGAGCCGCGCGCCCTTGTCGCGCAGCAGCTCGATCGTCGGCAGCGCGGCGCGGATGCGCGTGTCGTCCGCCACCTCCCCGCCGTCGAGCGGGACGTTGAAGTCCACCCGGACGAGCACCCGCTCGCCCTCCGAGAGCTCGAGATCGCGGACCGTGCGCTTCCCCAGCGCCGGCGTCGTGCTAGGCAACCGGCGCCCCCGCGAGGACGCGCTGCGCCAGGTCCACGAGCCGGTTCGAGTAGCCCCACTCGTTGTCGTACCAGGAGACCACCTTCACGAGCCGGTCGCCGAGGACCATCGTCAGGGGCGCGTCGAAGATCGACGAGTAGGGGTTCGTGACGATGTCGCTCGACACGATCGGGTCCTCGTTGTACTTGAGGATGCCCTCGAGCGGCCCTGTGTCGGCCTTCGCCGCGAACGCCTCGTTGATCTCGTCCACGCTCGTCTCGCGCGACACCGCGCAGACGAGGTCCACCACCGAGCCGGTGATCACGGGCGCGCGCACGGCGATGCCGTTCAGCTTGCCGTCGAGCTCGGGGATCACCACCCCGATCGCCTTCGCCGCCCCCGTGGAGGTCGGCACGAGGTTCGCCGCGGCCGCCCGCGCCCGCCGCAGGTCCTTGTGCGGGGCGTCCTGCAGCCGCTGGTCCGAGGTGTAGGCGTGGATCGTGGTCATGACGCCGCTCTCGATGCCGACCGCGTCGTGCAGCACGCGCGCCACCGGCGCGAGGCAGTTGGTCGTGCACGACGCGTTCGAGATCACGTGGTGCTGCTCGGGGTCGTAGGCGTCGTCGTTCACGCCGGGCACGAGCGTCACGTCAGGGCCGGTCGCCGGCGCCGAGATGATGACCTTCTTGGCGCCCGCGTCGAGGTGCTTGGCGGCGTCCTCGCGCTTGGTGAAGAGCCCGGTCGACTCGATCACAACCTCGGCGCCGAGGTCGGCCCAGGGCAGGGCCCCGGGGTCACGCTCGGCGAACACCTTCAGCTCCTTGCCGTCCACGACGAGGCCGCTGTCGGTGGCCTCCACCTCGCCCGGGAAGCGGCCGAGGATCGTGTCGTACCTCAGCAGGTGGGCGAGCGTCTCGTTGTCGGTGATGTCGTTGACGCCGACCCAGTCGATGTCGGCGCCCCGGGCGTGCGCCGCGCGGAATACGTTGCGGCCGATACGGCCGAAGCCGTTGATGCCGACCCTCAGGGCCATCGTCGATTCCCCTTCCTTCGTCGAAGCTCTGGCGGCTGAAACGCTACCTGAGACCACCTTCCCGCCGGTTGCGCGGCGGAAACGCGCTCAGCCGGTCAGCCGGACGCGGCGGCGCGCGGTCGCGGCGCGCCCGGCGCGGTCGCGCCCGCGGACCGTCACCCTCGCGGTGCCGGGGCGCCGGCGGACCGCGTCGAGGAGCCGGTTGGTGGCGCGCTCGCCAATGGTGAGCAGCACGCGCCGCGCGGCGCCGTTCTGGAGCACGAACCGCTGCTGCTTGAACCGCACGCGCGTTCGCCCCGCGCGCGCCCTCGCGCCCACCCTCACCGTGCAGCTGCGGTCGCATCCGACCCGCACGAGCACCGCGAGCAGCCTCCGGAAGCGCTGCCGCCTGCCCGTGCGCACACGCAGCGCGAGCCGCTCCGATGGATCGGTCAGGTGGTTGCCGCACGGCGTCGCGCCGGCGGCGCCGAAGCGCTGCACCCGCCGGTTGCCCGAGTCAGACACGTACACCGCCCCGCGGCAGTCCACCGCCACGCCCTCCGGGCCGGAGAGCTGGCCCGGCCCGGCGCCGGGGCCGTTCCCGAGCGCACCCGCGAAGGCGCCCGCGTACGAGAAGAGCTGGACCGTCGAGGCGCTCGGGTCGGCCACGTACACGCCGGACGGCGCAGCCGCCAGCGCCCCGGGCGCCATGAACCGTCCCGGCCCGCCGCCGAACCCGCCGAAGCTGCCCGCGAACGCGCCGGTGGGCGAGTAGGCCTGCACGCGGCGGTAGAGACGGTCGCTCGCGAAGACGAGCCCGTTCGCGCCGAGGGCCACGCCGCGCGGGTCGGAGAGCTGGTCGTCGCCGACGAGGACGCCGTCGCCCTTGCCGATCGACGCGGCGAAGCGTCCGTCGGCGGAGAAGACCTCCACGCGATGGTTGTCCGCGTCGGCGACGTAGACGCGGCCGGCGGGGTCGACCGCCACTCCGTCGGGGAAGTCGAGCTGACCGTCGCCCTCCCCCTGGTCGGCGAACGCGGTCAGGAACCGGCCGCGCGCGGACCACACCGACACGCGCACGCGCCCGGCGTGCTCGACGACGTACACCTTCCCGCCCGGCCCCACCGCCACGCCCAGAGGTCCCGGCGCCCGGAATGAGCGCACGAAGCGGCCCTCGGCGGTGAACTTCTGCACGCGGCCCTGGACGCTGTCCGCCACGTAGACGTAGCCGTTCGGCGCCACCGCGATGCCGGCGGGGTGCTGGAAGCGGCCGTCCGCCGTGCCCTCGCCGCCGAACGCGAGCACCGGCTGGAGCTGCGCGGAGGCGGGTGCGGCGAGCAGGAGCAGGGCGCCGACGGCGAGCAGCGGCGCCCGGCGCGTCACCGCAGCGCCCAGGAGGGGCGAGAGCCGCGCCGGATGAGCCGCTTGGCGCGGCCGCCCGAAGCCCGCACGACGTAGATCGACCTGCCGCGCTCGTACGCGATCGTCTTGCCGTCGGGCGAGAAGGCGGGGTCGCTGTCGTCACTGCCCGCGGTGATCATGCGGACGAGCGCGCCGGTGGCGGGGTTGAAGAGCGCGATGCGCCCGCTCACGACCACGTCGTCGTCGTCGGCCGACGCGGGAACGGCCGTCACGGCCAGGAGGCGGCCGTTCGGCGACCCCTCGGGGTCCCTCAGGTCGAAGTCCGGGCTCCGGGCGACGGTCCGCTCGCACTCGAAGTCGTGGTTGTCCCTCAGCACGCAGATGACCTGGACGCCGTTCTCGTTGTTGTCGCGCATCAGCCGGTTCCGCAGCCAGCCGGCCGTGACCGTGCGAGCGGCGACCGCGTCCTCGTTCCTCCCGTCCGGCGAGTACAGGTACAGCCACGGGGTCAGCAGGAACGGGCAGATCATCGGCGGTATGCAGGCCGGGTTGGGCGTGAGCCGAAGCTGGAGCGAGGCGAGCTCGCCGCCGTCGGGGCGCGCGTACACCAGCGCCACGTCGCGCTCGAGCGTGCGCCGGCCACGCAGCCCGCGGCGGGCGGAGAACAGGTCGCGGTTGTAGATGAGCCCGAAGCGGCGTCCACTGCGGGAGGCGGAGACGTCCGTGTAGCGCTTCTTCCTCGTGCCGTTCGAGGTCAGGTGCGTGGAGCGCTTCTTCGCCGTGTCGTACCGGCAGAGATCGTTGCCGCAGACGTAGTAGATCGCGGTCGCGCCCGCCGTCCCGGCGCACGCGAGCGAGGCCGCCGCGGCGACGGCCGCGGTCACCAGCGCCCGCCGGCGCCTCACGGCCGGCGGGGTGGCTTCTCGATGTCTCGATGCACCCGGTCCACCAGGAATTCGCCCCTCTCCTCATATATACGCGCCAAGTGCTCCGAAATCACCACGGAACGGTGACGTCCGCCGGTGCAGCCGATGCCGACGGTGAGGTGCGTCTTGCCCTCCTGCTCGTAGGCGGGCAGCAGGTAGTCGAGCAGCGGCACGAGCCGGTCGTAGAAGTCCGCGATCCCGTCGGAGCCCTCCACGTACTCGACCACCTCCGGGTCGAGACCGGTCAGGTCGCGCAGATCCGACTCGTAGTGGGGGTTGGGGAGGAAGCGCACGTCGAAGGTGAGGTCGGCGTCGCGC
>DASXAA010000217.1:0-6550 GCA_036407035.1 Thermoleophilaceae bacterium
GGCCGGGCGCCTCGACCCAGCGCGAGCGGAAGAACGGGCTCACCGCAGCCCCTCGGTCTCGGGCAGCCCGAGCATCAGGTTCAGGTCCTGCATCGCCTGGCCGGCGGCGCCCTTCCAGAGGTTGTCGATCGCCGCGAACACCACCACGCGGTCGCCGACGACCGTGGCGTGGATGCGGCAGCGGTTCGTCTCGCGCACGTCGCTCGTTCCGGGCGGCACGTCGGTGAGCTCGATGAACGGCTCGTCCCCGTAGGCGTCCTCGTAGAGCGCGCGCACCTCGGCCGCGGTCAGCGGCTCCCGCGGGGTGACGTAGCAGCTGGCCAGTAGGCCCTGGTCGATCGGCAGCAGGTGCGGGATGAACGTGATCCGCACGCCCGGCAGCTCGGCCTCGAGCTCGGCCTGGTGGCGGTGGCCGTCGACCTTGTAGGGGTTCACGTTCTCGGTCACCGAGACGAAGTGCGTGGTGGCGCTCGCCTCGCGGCCAGCGCCGGAGACGCCCGACTTGGCGTCCACCACCGCGTCGTCCGCTACCCCGCGCAGCGGGGCGAGCGCGAGCAGCGCGGCGGTCGGGTAGCACCCGGGCGCCGCGACGAGATCCGCGGAGCGGATCTCGTCGCGGTGGAGCTCCGTCAGCCCGTACACGGCCTCGGCGATCAGCTCGGGAGCGCCGTGCTCGCGGTACCAGCTCTCGTAGCTCTCCTGGTCGAGGCGGAAGTCGGCGGACAGGTCCACGACCTTGAGGCCGCGGCGGCGCAGCTCGCGCACCGCCTCGGCCGCCGCCCCGTGCGGGTAGGCGACGAACGCGGCGCCGGCGCGCTCGGCCAGCGCGTCGGCGTCGAGCTCCTCCATGACGAGATCCACCCCGTGGCGCGGGTAGAGCTCCGAGTGGCGCCGCCCGGCCTCCGCGCGCGCGGTCACGGCGGTCAGCTCGAGCGACGGGTGCCGCGCGGTGAGCGCGGCGCAGAGCGCGCCGGCGAAGCCGGTCGCGCCGACGACCGCGACCTGGTGACGGTCAGGCACGGAGCCGCCCCCCGACCCCCTGCAGCTCGCGCTCGATCGCCGCCCGGCGCTCCGCCACCTCCTCGTCGGTCAGGGTGCGGTCCGGGGCGCGGAACTCGAGCCGCAGCGCCAGCGACTTGCTGCCCTCCCCGACCTGCTCGCCGCGGTAGAGGTCGAAGATGCGCACGGCCCCGAGCAGCTCGCCGCCGCCCGCCCTCACCGCCGCCTCCACCTCGGCCGCCGGCACATCGTCCGGCACCACGACCGCGATGTCCTGCAGCACCGCCGGGAAGGCCGTGACGTCGCGGTAGGTGGCCACGCGGCCCCCGGTCAGATCGACGAGCGCGTCCACGTCGAGCTCGAACGCCGCGACGGGATCGGCGAGCTCCCACTCGCGCAGGACCAGCGGGTGCAGCTCGCCGAGCCAGCCGAGCTCCCGCCCGTCGGGGCCGACGACCGCCGCAGCGCGGCCCGGGTGGAGGAACGGCCGCGCCGCCGGCTCGGCGCGCCAATCGATGCCGGCGGCGGCCATCACGGCCTCGAGCGCCGCCCTGGCGGCGTAGAAGTCACCCGGGCGTGCCGGGCTGCGCCAGCCGGCGGGCGACGCCTCGGTGACGAGCACCGCGAGGTGGTGGCCCTCCTCGGCCGGGGTGGCACCTCGCGGCGAGCCCTCGAAGGTCCTGTCGAGCGAGGCGCCGGGCCTGTAGACGTGGGCGGACTCGAACAGCGCCACGCCCGGCCGCCCGTGGGCGGCGTTGTGGCGCGCCGTGTCGAGCAGGCCCGGCAGGATCAGCGGGCGCATCACGCTCAGGTCCTCGCTCAGCGGGTTGTCGATCCGCAGCAGCGGCTCGTCGCCGAGGCGCAGGCGGGCGAGCGTGGCCGGCGAGGTGAAGCTGTACGAGACGCACTCGTACAGGCCGCGGTCGCGCAGCAGGTCCTCGAGACGGCGGCGCAGCCGCTGGCTCGGCGTCAGGCGGCCGATCGCGCCCTCGCGGGCGGGGAGCGTGGTGGGCAGCTTGTCGAGCCCGTGGATGCGGGCGACCTCCTCGATCAGGTCGACCTCGCGCTGGGTGTCGCTGTCGCGCCAGTAGGGAACGGTCACCGCGAACGTGCCGTCCTCGCGCCGCGGCTCGAACCCGAGCCTGTGGAGGATGCCCTCGACCTGGTCGTCCTCGATCCGCTCGCCGAGCAGACGCTCCATGCGGGCCGTGCGCAGCGTCACCCGGCGCGGCTCGGCGGGCGACGGGTAGTCGTCGAGCGTGCCCGGCACCATCCGCGCGCCGCACAGCTCCACCATCAGCCTCGCCGCGAGGCGCTGCGCCGCCATCGTGAGATCGGGGTGCAGCTGCTTCTCGAAGCGCGCCGACGCCTCCGTGCGCAGGCCGAGCATCCGCGACGTCCGCATGATGTTCGGCCCGACCCAGGTGGCCGCCTCCATCAGCACGCGGGTCGTCCGGTCGGAGACCTCGGAGATCTGGCCGCCCATGATCCCGGCGACGCCGCTCGGCCCCTCGGCGTCGCACACGAGGCCCATCTCCGGGCCGAAGGTGCGCTCGACGTCGTCGAGCGTGGTCATCCTCTCGCCGTCCTCTGCGCGCCGCACGACGATGGCGTGGCCGCGCACCTCGTCGAGGTCGAACGCGTGCAGCGGCTGGCCGGTGGCGAGCATCGCGTAGTTCGTGATGTCCACGACGTTCGAGATCGGTCGCTGGCCGGCCGCCATCAGGCGCTGCTTCAGCCACAGCGGCGACGGCCCGATCCTCACGTCCTCGTACACGCGCGCGGTGAAGCGCAGGCAGATCTCCGGGTCGGCGATCTTCACGCGGGCGTGGTCCTCGGCCGAGTCCGTGCCCGACGGCTCCGCGTCGGTCGCGGCCGGGTCCTCCGCCAGCGCGGCGGCCGTGACCGCGTGCAGGTCGCGCGCCACCCCGTAGACGCTCATCGCGTCGGGACGGTTGGGCGTGATCTCGATCTCGATCACGTCGTCCTCGATCGGCAGGTGCTCGGCCAGCGGCGCGCCGACCGGCAGGTCATCGGGAAGCACCATCGTTCCCTCGTGGTCCTCGCCGATCCCGACCTCGTCCTCGGCCAGGATCATCCCGCTCGACCTGACCCCGCGCAGCTTGGCCTCGCCGAGCGTCGTACCGTCCGGCATCACGGCGCCCGGCCGCGCCACCGCCACGGTCTGGCCCGCCGCCACGTTGGGGGCGCCGCAGACGATCGTGCGCGGCTCGCCGCCGCCGTCGTCGACCTTGCAGACGGTCAGCCGGTCGGCGTCGGGATGGCGCTCGGCCTCGAGCACCCTGCCGACGACGAACTGCGCCGGGTCGCCGACGCCGGTGCGGTGGAGCGCCTCGAGCTTCAGCCCGGCCATCGTCAGCTTGTCGGCGATCTCCTCGGCCGGGAGGCCGGGGTCGCAGTAGGAGCGCAGCCAGGCGACGGGGATCCTCATGAGCCGTGCATGACCTCCTCTCGGCCCGCGTCCCCCTGGGGGCACCCCAGGCCGAGCTGGGCAAGGACGCAGGGCGCAGGCAATGTCGGAGCCATTGTCAAGCCCGAGGACGCCGATCCAGCGACGGCATGGGGGGTCATCCAGGGGTGCGGGGGTCGGGAGGGGGTCATGCCCCAAACTGCTCCAAGAGGCGCGCGTCGTTCTCGAACAGCATCCGCAGGTCCGGCACCTCGTGGGCCAGCATCGCGATCCGCTCGATGCCCATCCCGAACGCGAACCCCTGGACCTTCTCGGGGTCGTACCCGGTGCCGAGCACGTAGCCGAGCACGTTCGGGTCGACGATCCCCGAGCCGAGGATCTCGATCCAGCCCTCGCCCTTGCAGGTGAAGCAGCGCTCCTCGCCCACGCGGCCGGTGCCGCCGCAGCGGAAGCACGACACGTCCACCTCCACGCTCGGCTCCGTGAACGGGAAGTAGCCCGGGCGCAGCCTCACCTCGGTGTCCTCGCCGAACAGCTGGCGGGCGAACTGCAGCAGCACGCCCTGGAGGTCCGCGAGCGTGATGTGCTCGTCGATCGCGAGGCCCTCCAGCTGGTGGAACATCGGCACGTGGGTGGCGTCGGGCGTGTCCGGCCGGTACACGCGCCCCGGCACGACGATGTAGATCGGCGGCTCCTGCGCCTCCATCGCGCGCGTCTGCATCGGCGAGGTGTGCGTGCGCAGGAGCACGTGCTCGGCGAGGTAGAAGGTGTCCTGCGGCAGGCGCGCCGGGTGCTCCGGCGGGTGGTTCAGCGAGGTGAAGTTGTAGTACTCGTACTCGACCTCGGGCCCCTCGACGACCGAGAACCCGAGCCCGATGAAGATGTCCTCCATCTGGCGCCGGATCTGGGTGACCAGGTGCAGGTGGCCGGGGTGCGCCGGTGGGTCGCCCGGCAGCGTGACGTCGAGGCGGTCCTGCGACAGGCGCCTGTCGAGCTCGGCGGCCTCGAGCTCCGCGGTGCGGGCGGCGAGCTGCTGTTCGAGCGCCTGCTTCACCTCGTTCGCCGCCTTGCCGGTCGGCCCGCGCTCCTCGGGCGGCAGGGCGCCGATCGAGCGCAGCGTCTCGGTCAGCTGCGACTTGCGGCCCAGGTAGCGCACGCGCAGCTCCTCGAGCTCCGCCGCCGTGCCCGCGGCGGCGACGGCGGCCTCGGCCTCGCGCCGCAGGTCGTCGAGGTGGGCCGGCCCGTCAGGCATGGCGGAGGATCCTATTGCCGAGCTCGTAGAGCGCGACCGTCGCGGCCATGGCCACGTTGAGCGACTCGGGGCCGCCGGGGCGCAGCGGTATGCGCGCGACGGCGTCGGTCGCGCCGAGCACCTCCGGGGGCAGCCCCTCGCGCTCGGCGCCGAGGCAGAGGACCGCCGGCGGCCCGGCGTCGACCTCGGCGAGCGGCCGGTCGGCGGCGGCGTCGAGCGCGATGCGCGTCCCACGCAGATCGCGGAAGCCCGCCCGCGCCGGCGGCCGCGCGAACACCGACCCCATGCCGGCCCGCACCGCCTTGGGTGCGTACGGGTCGGCGCAGCCCGGCCCGAGCGCCACCGGCCCGTCGCAGAGGGCGTGCGCCGAGCGGATCACCGTGCCGACGTTGCCCGGGTCGTGCACGCCGTGCAGGTACACGCTCAGCGCCCCGCCGGGCCGCGACCAGCGCCGCCGGTACACGCCGATCACGCGCGTGCCGGAGCCGAGCGCGCTGGCGTCGGCCAGGAGCTCCGGCTCAACGTCCTCGCCCGCCCGCAGGAGGATCTCCGGCTTCCAGCCCGCCGCGGCGGCGGCGTCCACCAGGTCCTCCCCCTCGGCGACGAACAGGTCGAGCTTCTCGCGCCAGCGCTTGTCGTGGAGCTTGCGGATCGTCTTGAGCTGTTCGTTGTGTGGTGAGGTGATCACGAATCAAAAAGGGCGCCTCGTAGGCGCCCCGGGAGTCGAATCATGCGGCTTCGCCGAGCTTCAGGCAGCCACCGCCTCCCGGGCGCGCTCGGCAAACCGCCGGAACGTCTCGGGATCGCGCACGGCGATGTCGGCCAGCACCTTGCGGTCGAGCTCGATGCCCGCCTCGCGCAGGCCGTGCATGAACTGGCTGTAGGAGAGGCCCTCCTGCCGCGCCGCGGCGTTGATGCGGACGATCCACAGGCGGCGGAAGTCGCGCTTGCGGTTACGCCGGTCGCGGTAGGCGTAGCTGTCGGCCTTGAGCAGGGCCTCCTTGGCGCGCTTGTAGCTCGAGTGCGCCTGGCCCCGGTAGCCCTTGGTGCGCTCCAGCGCCGCCCGGCGCTTCTTGCGCGCGTGAACAGATCTCTTTACGCGACTCATTTGTGCAGCAGCTGCGTCACTCGCTTGCGGTCCTGCGACGAGACCTCGGCCGGCCGGTCCAGGCGGCGCTTGCGCTTGGCCGACTTCGGGCCGCGGTAATGGCTCGTGAAGGCATGCCGCGAGCGCAGCTTGCCCGTGGCCGTCTTGCGGAAGCGCTTCTTGGCCCCGGAGTGGGTCTTCATCTTCGGCATCGAGCGATGTATTGAAGCAGACGCCCCGAAATGCGCCCTGAGGATTGACGGCGGAGCACATCACCGGCGGCCCGGCCGTGTTCCATGGGCATGGGGCGCCGGATCGCCGTCGGACTGATGATGTTCTTCGTGCTCGCCCCTGCGGCGCAGGCGAAGCCGAACATCGTCGTGCTGATGACCGACGACCAGACGCTCGAGTCCATGTCGGTCATGCCGAAGACGCGCGAGCTGCTCGGCGAGCGCGGCACGACCTTCACGCGCAGCTTCGCGAGCTACTCGCTCTGCTGCCCCTCGCGCGCGACGCTCTTCACCGGGCAGTACGCCCACAACCACGGCGTGCTCTCCAACAACCTGCCGTCGGGTGGCTACTCACGGCTCGACAAGACGAACTGGCTGCCCCTGTGGCTCCAGGCGGCGGGCTACCGGACCATGCACGTGGGCAAGTTCCTGAACGGGTACGGCCGCGTCTCCCCGCCGACGGAGGTGCCGCCGGGGTGGAACGACTGGAACGCAACGGTCGATCCCTCGACGTACAACTACTACGGCTACACGGTCAACGAGAACGGCGT
>DASXAA010000218.1:0-7933 GCA_036407035.1 Thermoleophilaceae bacterium
AGGCCGGCCTCGGTGGGGCTCGCGCCCGTCGCCGCCTGGAGGAACAGCGGGACGAACACGGTCACGGCGAACAGGGCCGCCGTGCCGAGGAAGAGCGCGGCGCTGGCGACGGCGACGGTCGGCGTGCCGAGCAGCCGCAGCGGCACGATCGGATCCTCGGCGCGGCGCTCGCGCAGCACCAGCGCGGCCGACAGGACGAGCGTGGCCGCGATCAGCGCGACGATCGGCGCGGAGCCCCACTCGTAGCGGTCGCCGCCCCAGGCGCAGACGAGGACGAAGGCGCTCGTAGCACCTGCCAGCAGCGCCGCGCCGATCAGGTCGAGCGAGCGATCGGGCCGGTCGGCGGCGGGCGCCGGCAGCTTCAGGCTCAGGCCGAGCAGCGCGATCGCGCCGACGGGCACGTTGACGTAGAAGACCCAGCGCCAGTCGACGTTGTCGACCAGCACGCCGCCCAGCAGCGGCCCGACCACGGTGGCGGCGGCGAACGTCGCCGCGATGTAGCCCTGGTACCGGCCGCGCTCGCGCGGGGCCACGATGTCTCCGACCGCCGCCATCGCGAGCGTCATCAGCCCGCCCGCGAACAGGCCCTGGACCGTGCGCGTCGCGATCAGCTGCGCCATGTCCTGCGCCACGCCGCAGAGCGCCGAGGCGGCGACGAACCCGCCGAGCGACACCTGGAGCAGCAGCTTGCGGCCGTGGCGGTCGCCGAGCTTGCCCCAGAGCGGCGTGGAGGCCGTGGCCGCGACGACGTACGCGGTCACGAGCAGCGACACGTCGGTCAGCCGCCCGAGGTCGCCCGCGATCGTCGGCAGGGCTGTCGCGAGGATCGTCTGGTCGAGCACCGCGGGCAGCATCGCCAGCACGATCGCCGCGAATGGAAGGCGGACGCTCGACGTGTCGCCCGCGTCCGCAAGACTCCTTGGATTGGGTGTTGCCGTGAGAGTCGCCATGCCGATAAGATTAGAGATCTAATGATTAGATGGCAAACGATAGGACGCGGCGCGCGCGGAGCGCGATGCGCATGAAACGCCCTGCCACCCAGCCCGTCGGCCTCCACCTCGCGCGCGTCTCGAAGGTCGTCAGCCGCGCCTTCGACGACGCGCTCGCCGAGGCCGGCGGCTCACGACCGATGTGGCTCGTGCTGGTGTCGGTGAAGAGCGGCCAGTGGGCGAATCAGAAGGAGCTAGCCAGGTCGCTCGGCATCGAGGGCGCCACGCTCACGCACCACCTCGACGGGATGGAGCGCGCCGGCCTGATCAAGCGCAGCCGCGACCCGAGCAACCGCAGGGTCCAGCGCGTGGAGCTGACGAAGGATGGGGATGCCATGTTCCACCGCCTGCGCACGGCCGCCGTGGCGTTCGACACCCGACTGAGGCAAGGGCTCGACGACGCCGACGCGCGCCGGCTCGGCAGGCTGCTCGACCGGCTGCAGGCGAACGTCGAGCTTGGGTCCTAACCGCCGTCCTCGTCCTGGTACTCCTTCACGCGCTGCTCGAGCAGCTCCATCACGTCCGGGTCGCGCAGGGTCGTCACGTCGCCCAGCTCGCGGCCCTCGGCGATGTCACGCAGGAGGCGGCGCATGATCTTCCCGGAGCGGGTCTTCGGCAGGTCGTCGGCCCAGACGATCCGCTTCGGCCGCGCGAACTTCCCGATCCGCTGCGCCACGTGCTCGCGGATCTGGGTCTGGAGCTGGTCGTCGCCCTCGAGGTCACCCTGCAGCGTGACGAAGGCGCACACCGACTGGCCCGTGTCCTCGTCCGCCTGCCCGATCACGGCCGCCTCTGCCACCTTCTCGTACGAGACGATCGCGGACTCGAGCTCGGCGGTCGACATCCGGTGGCCGGAGACGTTGATCACGTCGTCCACCCGGCCGATCACCCAGAACGAGCCGTCCCTGTCTTTGCGCGCGGCGTCGCCGACCACGTACACGTCGTCGCCGAACTTGGAGAAGTACGTCTCCTTGAAGCGCTGCTCCTCCTTGTAGAGCGTGCGCAGCATGCCGGGCCACGGGCGCTTGAGCACCAGCAGCCCCTGCTGGTCCTCCACCTCGTTGCCCTGCTCGTCGAACACGGCGGCGTCGATCCCCGGGAACGGCGTCATCGCCGAGCCGGGCTTGGCGGCGGTGATCCCCGGGAGGGGCGAGATCATGATGTGGCCGGTCTCGGTCTGCCACCACGTGTCCACGACCGGGCAGCGCTCGCCGCCGATCACCTTCCAGTACCAGAGCCACGCCTTCGGGTTGATCGGCTCGCCCACGCTGCCGAGCAGCCGCAGCGACGACAGGCCGTGCCGCTGCGGGTGCTCCACGCCCCACTTCATGCACGCGCGGATCGCCGTCGGCGCCGTGTAGAGGATCGTCACGCCGTAGCGCTCGACCAGCTCCCACCAGATGTCCTTGTCCGGGTAGTCCGGCGCGCCCTCCCACATGACCGAGGTCACGCCGTTCATCAGCGGCCCGTAGACGATGTACGAGTGGCCGGTGACCCAGCCGATGTCGGCAGCGCACCAGTACACATCCTCCTCCGGGCGGAGGTCGAAGATGTACCTCGTCGTCGCCTGGACCCCGGTCAGGTAGCCGCCGGTGGTGTGCAGGATGCCCTTCGGCTTCGCGGTCGACCCCGACGTATAGAGCACGTACAGCGGGTGCTCGGCGTCGAGCGGCTCGGGCGGGCACTCGTCCGCGGCGCGCTCGAGCGCCTCGTGGTACCAGACGTCGCGCCCGTCGCTCATCGGCGCGTCGTCGTCCGTGTTGCGGACCACGAACACCGTCTCGAGCGAGCCGAGGCCCTCGAGCAGCGGGTCGAGCGCCGACTTCATCGGGGCCGCCTTGCCCTTGCGCCGCGACGCGTTCGCGGTGATCAGCGCCTTCGCCTCCGAGAACTCCATCCGCTCCCTCACCGACTCCGGCGAGAAGCCGCCGAACACGACGTTGTGCGGCGCGCCGATGCGCGCGCAGGCGAGCATCGCCACCACCAGCTCGGGGATCATCGGCAGGTAGATTCCGACCACGTCGCCGGCGCCGATCCCGCGCTCCTTCAGGGCGTTCGCCATCCGCTGGACCTCGCGGTGGAGGTCGGCGTAGGTCAGGTCGCGCTCCTCGCCCTCCTCGCCGCGCCAGTGGTAGGCCACGCGGTCGCCGCGGCCCGCCTCGACGTGGCGGTCGAGGCAGTTGTGCGACGCGTTCAGCTTGCCGCCCACGAACCACTTGGCGAAGGGCGGGTTCGACCAGTCGAGCACGCGCCCCCACGACTCGAACCAGTCGAGCTCGGCCGCCTGGGTCTCCCACCAGCGCTCGAAGTCGCGCTCCGCCTCCTCGTAGACGGACCGCTCGCGGAGCCGCGCGCGGGCGACGAACTCGCCCGGCGGCGGGAAGCGGTCCTTGTCGAGCAGCGCCTCGAGCTCGCGCTCGACCTGCTCGCCGCTCAGCGTGGTGCTGCCGGCCATCTCAACCTCCTTGAAGCTGAGCGGCGCGCGTCCGGGAATCGACCAAGAAAGCGGACGCGCGCCACTCTGTCGCTACTCGGTCCCCCTACCTCCGCAGTGCCTTGACCGGGAGGACGGTTCGACCGAAGGTGGAGTTCGTCACACCGGCGAACGAGGCGTACCAGGCGACGGCCGCGGTGGCGATCCCGAACCAGCCGCCCGCCTTGATCACGCCGGAGGAGTCCGCCGCATTCCCGATGCCGAGCAGGAAGAACGTGATGAACAGCAGCAGGAACACGAGGTTCACCGCCACGGTGGTCCTGAACGACGCGACCCACATGTACGTCGTGAAGATGCCCCAGGCGATCAGGTAGAGCCCGACCGCGTCGCCGAGCTCCGCCTTCGGCACGTCCGCGGCGAAGAACTGGTCGAAGGCCCACAGCGACAACCAGAACGCGCCGAACGACGTGAACGCGGTCGCGCCGAACGTGTTGTTGTTCTTGAACTCCCACATGCCGGCCAGCACCTGGGCGATGCCGCCGTAGGCGAGCGCAACGCCCAGCACGACCGGCTCGCCGGCGTCGCTGACGATCCCAGCGTTGAAGAAGCTGAGGATGAAGGTCGTTAGTGCGAACGCCGCCAGGCCCAGTGGCGCCGGGTCGGCGATCGCCGCCGCGGCCACGGTGGGCGCGGCGCTCGTCTCCTGAGCCGGCTCCCGTGCAAACCGGTCGGACCGTGACGCAGCTGTTGCTTCCATGGCGCTCTCCCTTCCGTCGACGCCAGAAATGCAAGCTGAGTGGTAGCGCTAGCAAGCCGCGATTTGGGCACGTTGGTTCGACGGCGAACGAAGCCGCGGTCAGAAGCCGGACGCTCAGCCGGCGACGGTCAGCGAGCGCAGCTGCCCGAGCGCGTCGGGCGGCTCGCCGTGGAGCAGCCAGAGGTGGTCGTCCTCGCGCTCGACGAGGCCGCGCTCGCGCAGCGCGCCGAGCGCGAGCGTGACCGTCGGGCGCTCCGCCGCGACGATCGACGCGAGCATCGCGTGCGTGACGTTCAGGCGCAGGGCGATGCCGTCGGGGCGGACCGAGCCCCAGCGGTCGGCGAAGTGCCACAGCACCACGAGCACGCGCTCCTCGACGGTGCGCAGATGCGCCACGGCCAGGTGGAAGGCCAGCCAGCGCGAGCGCGCCATCGCGCGG
Organism: Thermoleophilaceae bacterium; assembly: GCA_036407035.1. Taxonomy (GTDB): domain Bacteria; phylum Actinomycetota; class Thermoleophilia; order Solirubrobacterales; family Thermoleophilaceae; genus JACVRW01. Next base: position 4,620 of record DASXAA010000218.1, read on the forward strand.
TCGAGGATGGCGGCCGTGAGCTCGGGCCAGGGGCTGACCGCGTTCGCGAAGCGCCGGTCGAGGACGGCGATGCGCACCGGGTCGAGCACGGTCCAGCCCTCCTCCATCGGGATCGACGACTCGGAGTCGATCCGCACCCAGGGGCGAAGGAGGTCGCCCGCGCCGAGCAGCTCCGCGCAGTTGCTGGCGCCGAGCTCGAGCCGCCGCGCGAGAAGCCCCTCGACCACGAGCAGCCCGAGGTGGCCGCGGCGGTCCCACTGCTCGGGCAGCGGCTGCCACGCGCCGCGCTCGAGCCACGCGGCCCTTGCGAGCGCCCGCGGGCGCGCCACCGCCAGCTCCGAGGGCTCGAGATCACCGCCGAGGTCGGGGTCGACCTCGAGCACGCGGATGACCTCGCCCCTCGCCATCGCTCAGGCGCCCACGAGCTCCTCCGCCGCAGGCCTGCGCCTCGCCTCCGGCTCCAGGTGCGGGTTCTCCCAGCCGGTGTCCGCAGGGTTCACGTTCACGCCGGGCGGCACGATCTCGTCGACGCGGTCGAGGATCTCGCCGGAGAGGACCACGTCCGCGGCGGGGAGCTGCGACTCGAGGTGCTCCATCGTGCGCGGCCCGATGATCGCCGCAGTCACGGCCGGATGGCGGATGACGAACGCGAGCGCCATCTCGATCAGGCTCATGCCGGCCTCGTCCGCGAGCGCGCCGAGCGCGTCGGCGGCGTCGAGCTTGCGCTGGTTGCCCGGGATCGACATGTCGTAGCGCTTCGGCAGCATGACCGCGCGCCGGGACGTCTCGAACTCGCGGTCCTTCCGATAGCGGCCCGACAGCCACCCGCCGGCGAGCGGGCTCCAGGGGATCACGCCCATGCCGTAGCGCAGGCAGGTGGGCAGCACGTCCGCCTCCACGCCGCGGATCAGCATCGAGTACGGCGGCTGCTCGCACACGAAGCGCTCGCGGCCGCGGCGCTCGGCCACCCACTGCGCCTCCACGATCTGGCTCGGCTGGAACGTCGAGGAGCCGATGTAGCGGACCTTGCCCTCGCGCACGAGGTCGGTCAGCACGCCGAGCGTGTCGTCGATGTCGGTGTCGATATCGGGGCGGTGGATCTGGTAGAGGTCGATCCAGTCGGTGCCGAGCCGGCGCAGGCTGTTCTCGACCTCCGTGCGGATCCAGCGGCGGGAGTTGCCGGCCTGGTTCGGGTCGTCGCCCATCTGGCTGTGCACCTTCGTCGCGAGCACGACGTTGTCGCGACGGCCGCCGGCGAGCGCCTTGCCGACGATCTCCTCGGACTCGCCGTGCGAGTACACGTCCGCGGTGTCGACGAAGTTGATGCCGGCGTCGAGCGCGCAGTGGATGATGCGGATCGACTCGTCGTGGTCCGTCTCTCCCCAGGCGCCGAACATCATCGCCCCGAGACAGAGGGGGCTGACCTTGACTCCCGTGCGACCGAGGCTTCGTAGCTCCATGCCCGGCAGGCTAGCGGGCGCATCCCCGACGGCCGCGGCGGATAATGTGCGCCGCGAGGTGCGCGCCTGAGCGACCCCACCCCGTCCCCGCTGCCGCGCGCGTTCGACGCGTGGGAGGTCGACCTGCACGGCCACCGGGCCGTGTACCGGATCGCGGGCAGCGGGCCGCCCGTGGTGCTGATCCACGGGATGGTCAACTCGTCGCGGCACTGGGAGGCGGTCGCACTGCGGATGGCGGAGCGCCACACCGTGATCGCCCCCGACCTGATCGGCCACGGCGACGCGGCCACCCCGCGCGGCGACTACTCGCTCGGCGCGCACGCGGCGAGCATCCGCGACCTGCTCGCCGTGATCGGCGTGGAGCGCGCCACGATCGCGGGCCACTCGCTCGGCGGCGGCGTGGCGATGCAGTTCTTCTACCAGTTCCCCCAGCGCACGGAGCGGCTGATCCTGATCTCGAGCGGCGGGCTCGGGCACGAGGTGAGTCCGCTGCTGCGAAGCGCCGCGCTGCCGGGCGTGACCGCGCTGCTGTCCCTGGCGGCGAACCCGCGCATCCTGGCCGCGCTGACGGACGGCGGGCGCCGGATGCGCGAGCGCGGCTGGCCGAAGGGCGTGTACCTGGAGGTCATAGCCCGCGCGCTGCGTCCGCTCGAGCAGCCCGGCGCGCGCGAGGCGTTCGTGCAGACGCTCCGCTCGGTCATCGACATCAAGGGGCAGCGGGTGAGCGCCGTCGACCGGCTCTACCTGCTCGAGTCGACGCCGACGCTGGTCGTGTGGGGCGAGCGCGACCAGACGATCCCGCTCGAGCACGGGCGCCAGGCCAACGAGCGCATCCCGGGCGGGCGCTTCGAGACGCTGCCAGGCGCGGCCCACTTCCCGCACCTCGAGGACCCCGACGGGCTGGCGTCCGTGCTGCTCGACTTCATCGCGACCACCGAGCCCGCGCACCTCGAGGACGGCGACTGGGGCGGGCTGATCGCGCCGCGCTCGCGCCGCCGGCGGCGCGCCGCCGCCTAGCAGCGCTGCCATTATCGGTCGGTGTTCTTCGACATCCCCGGCGAGCTCGGCTACCTGGCGCTCGCGCTGTTCGTCGGCGTGGAGGCGAGCGGCGTGCCGGTCCCGGGCGAGACCGCGCTGATCACGGCGTCGGTGCTCGCCTCGCAGGGCGAGCTCTCGATCGTGCTGGTGGTGGCGATCGCCGCCGCGGCCGCGATCGTGGGCGACAACGTCGGCTACGCGATCGGCTCGCGCGTCGGACGGCGGGTGATGGAGCGGCCGGGCCGCAGCCAGGAGCGGCGGCTGCGCGCGCTCGCCCGCGGCGACGACCTCTTCGATCGCCACGGGCCGAAGGCCGTGTTCTTCGGGCGCTGGATCGCGATCCTGCGCATCTGGGCCTCGTGGCTGGCGGGCATGACCTCGATGCAGTGGCGAACGTTCCTGCTCTGGAACGCGCTCGGCGGGATCGGCTGGGCGGTCTGCTTCGGGCTGATCGGCTACTTCGGCGGCCGCGCGGCCGCCGAGCTGATCGCGCGCGCGGGCGTGGCGGTGGCGATCGCGGTCGGCGTGGTGCTCGCGGTCGCGTACTTCGTGGTGCGGCGGCGGGCGCGCTGGGAGTTCTAGGGGCGGCTGGTGCGGCCGCCGTTGCGGGCGCGGGCGCGTACAGCGGCAAAGAGGGGGTCGGGCCCGAAGCGCGGGAGTCGACCGGTTCGGCCGGAGGTGATGTCGACTCACCGGTGCTATAGCACCCATAAGTCGACATCACCCTGTGCCCGGCCCCCCGCGCCCAACCGCGCCGCTCCGGACCACCCCCTGGTAGCCCGTCGCTCGAGGCTGCGCTGGATCAGTCCCCGGGTG
>DASXAA010000219.1:0-72923 GCA_036407035.1 Thermoleophilaceae bacterium
CGCCCCGATCAGCAGCACGTCGATCTGCTCGAAGAGGACGAACGCGCCCTCGATCAGGAACAGCGCTCCGGCGTACGCCGCGATGTGCCGCAGCGCGACCGGCGACGCGGCCTCCTCCGGGCCGCGACGCCCGAAGAGCCGCCGCAGGGCGAAGAACCCGAACACGCCCCCGGCAATGAACCCCGCGCCGCGCCCGAACGCGGCCCCGACCGCGCCCGCGCCCGCAAGCACGAGCCCCACGCTGGACGCCAGCTCGACCACGGCCTTGGCGGTGGTCATCCGGAAGCTGAGCGCGATGCGGCCGAGCGCGGTGAAGGCGCCGCCGTACAGCTGCATCAGGTTCTGCCCGAAGATCGCGACCGCCATGCCGCGAAGGGTCCACTCGAGGGCGGGCTCGTCGTAGGCGCTCGCCAGCGGCCCGGCGAAGACGACGAGCGCGACGCAGACCGCGCCGGACGTCAGCAGCCGCAGCCGCGAGGCGTGCCGCAGCACCCCGGCGATCGCCGCCGGGTTGCCGCGGCGCTCCGCGATGAAGCGGGCTGTGGACGCCGAGATCCCGGCGTCGCCCGGCAGCACGAGCACGGAGGCGACGCCGAGCGCCAGCGAGAAGACGCCGAAGTCCTCGGGGCCAAGCTTGCGCGCCAGGAAGATCGTGAGCGCGGCCGTGAAGGCCGCGGTCACGATCTGCGAGGCAAGCGCGAACGTCGTGTTGCGCGCGATGCTCTCCGCCCCGTCCCGAGGCGGAGTTTCCGGCTCGGAGCTGTTCAGCTCCCTTACTTTAGGCTTCGCTGGGCCGGCGCGTCACGCGCCGGAGGCCGAACCCGAGCAGCACGAGCGCGCTGCCGGTCGCGGCCAGGACCCCGAGCTCGGCGCCCGTGAAGGGCAGGCTTCCGCTCCCGGTGTCGCCACCGCCGCCGCCGCCACCGCTCTGCACGGTTCCGGCGATCGCGCTGCCGTTGTCGGCGTATCCGTCAACGCCCGACTGCGCGAACGCGGCACCCGGCAAAGCGAGGAACGCAACGCACAGCAGCGCCGCAAAACTCTTCCTCATCCACGTCATTGACCAGAACTCCCTTTTGTTGAGGGCCGAGCCAGGCTGGACGGCTCGACCGTTTCCCGCGTTAAGGCAAGCCCAAATGGAACGACTTCCATGCCACAGCTAACACCACCAAGGGGGTGCCGCACTTCGACATTCGTCACACAAACGCTTGTTGGATCAGCTGACTTCTGCACCGGTCTGTCCTACTGCAGACCGATGCGGGCTATCGTGGCCCGGACTATGCGGCGGTTGATCTCCGCCGCCGTGAGCTGTCGCCCACGTCTAACAGTCTGCAGTGCGTTTCTTAAGACATCGTAATTAGGGGTCAGGACGGCTGCGCCGGTGAGCCAGCGCAGGGCCTCCCGGCGGCGCCCCCGCTCGGACGCGATCGCCCCCAGCTGGAGCCGCGCGTACGCGTCGGAGGGCTCGCGGTCGAGCGCGGCCTTGAAGTAGCGCTCGGCGGCGTCGAGCCTGCCCTGTTTGACGGCGATCGTTCCCGCGGTGAGGTCCGGGATCGGGGAGAGGGGATTGAGGTCCGCCGCGCGGTCGAGGTCGTCGAAAGCCTGCGTGGGGTGCGCCTGCCAGGTGTCTCCCGCGCGCCGGACGTAGAGGTCCGAGAGCCAGGGACCGACGAGCGAGATGAGCGCGACCACCACGAGCGCGCCCGCGGCCACGAGCGCCAAGACCCGCCCCCGGCGCGACCTCCCGGCCTCGCCGCCGCGCTCCCCGTCGCCGAGGGCGCAGGCGATCCCGAGCGCCGCGAAGGCGGGCGCGCCCAGGCCGGGGAACTCCCAGAACCAGTCGAGCGAGCCGTGCACGAGCCAGTAGGCGGTGACGAGCAGGGCGGCCGCCGCCGTCGGGGGCCCGATGCCGGGCGCCCGGCGCAGGGCCGGGACGGCCGCCGCCGCGGCGGCCACGAGCCCGGCCGCCAGCAGGATCGCGCCGACGATCCCGGTCTGCGCGAGCACCCGGATCTCGAGGCTGTGCGGATAGCGCGGCTGCTGCTCGCTCTTGCCGCGCACGAAGTACTCCTGCTGGAAGTTGTCGGCGCCGAACCCGCCCAGCGGCTTGTCCGTGAACATGTCCCAGCCGACGCGCCAGAAGTCGTACCTGTCGGTGGCCGCCGTGCCCGTCAGGCGCGCCTCGCCGGCGGTCGGGGTCGTGCCGCCCTGCTTGAAGTCGCTCCAGTAGTCGGACGCCTCGCTGACCGGGTTCCCGACCGCCGCCGTGAACACCACCAGTGCCGCCACGACGGACACCGCGATCGCGCCGAGCGCGATCAGGTCGGCCCGCCGCTCGCCGGCCTCGCTCGCCGGACGGCGGCGCTCGAGCAGCCCCACCACAGCCCCGAGCACGAAGAGCGCGGCCGCGGCCACCAGCAGCGCCCGCGTGGCGTCCGCCACCGGCGGCCCCAGGTCCTGCCCGGGGGCGTAGCCGTCGTACACGTCGAGCAGCGGCCCTGCCGTGGCCGCGGTGCCGACCGCCACGGCAAGGAGCGCCAGCACCGTCCGCGCCCGGCCGGGGACGAGCAGCACCGCTAGCAGCGCCATCACGGGCAGGGCCAGGAGCCAGCCGCGGCTCTGCCCCAGGAGCGCCAGCCCGCAGAGCACCTGGGCGCCGCCCAGGAACGCGCCCCGCAGCAGCGGGTGGACCTCGCGCCTGCCCGCGAGGACGACGCACGGCCAGAAGGCCGAGAACCAGAGCGCCACGTCGGCGTTCACGTAGCCGGCCGGCTCCACGAGCCTGCCCTCGAAGAAGAATCGCGCGGCGTCGTCGGCGGCGTTCACGCGCACCAGCTCGACCAGACCGACGCCGACGAGCGCGAGCGCGTACCCGCCCAGCAGCGTGGCCGCGGCGCGCGGCCGGAGCGGCCAGAGCGCGAACAGCGCGAGCACGACCGCGTACAACAGGGCGCGGTTGGCGCCGTCCCACGCGACGCCCTTCGCCGCCGCCCAGGTGATCGACAGGAAGCTCCAGGCCGCGTAGGCCGCCACCAGCGCGATCGCCGCCCCCGTCCTGCGCGACGGGCGCGGTGGCGGGACCGCCACCAGGCACACCGCGAGCACCGCGACCAGGATCAGCGCGCCGGGGTACCACGTGCGGGTCTCGAAGCCCGCCTCGTCCGCGGCGAACCAAACGAAGACCGCGAGCGCGCCGAGCAGCGGGAAGAACGTCGGGCTCGCCTCGGCGGGGCGTCGCCAGTACCAGGCGGGGGCCCGGGCGGCGGCCTCGTCCGCCGTCATGGGCTCACTGAGGCGCGGCCCGCGCCGCGAAGGGCTGCGAGGCCGGCGGCGACCGCGGCGACCACGCGGTCCTGGTCCTCGTAGGAGAGATGGGGATAGAGCGGCAGGGTGATCTCGGTGCGGGCGGCCAGCTCGCTGCGCGGGAGCGGCGCGCCGGCGTTGCCTCGGTAGGCGCTCAGCTCGTGGACGGCGGGGTAGAGCACGCTCGTCTGCACCAGTTCCTCGGCCAGCATCCGCTCGCGCAGCGGGTCGCGCAGCTCGGGGTCCTCGACCATCGCGGGCATCACGTAGCAGGACGAGCGGTCCACGTCCTCGTCGCGGTACGGGAGCGACAGCCCCGGCACGCCCGCGAGGGCCCCCCGGTAGCGGTGCACGAGGCGGCGACGGGCGGCGATGTCGGCCTCGAGGCCCGGCAGGCGCGCCAGGAGCAGCGCCGCGCGCGGCTCGTCAAGGCGGTAGTTGAAGCCGAGCCCCGTGACGTCGTATCCGGCGGAGTGACCACGATGCCTGTCCCACGTCCCCGAGGTCATCGCGTGCGAGCGGGTCCGGCGGGCGACCTCGGCCACCCGGTCATCGTCGGTCGCGAGCAGCCCGCCCTCGCCGCAGGAGAGGACCTTGTTGGAGAAGAAGCTGAAGCAGCCCGCGAGCCCGAAGGTGCCGAGCTTGCGGTCGCTGCCGGCCGCCGTGGCCGAGGGGCAGTGCGCAGCGTCCTCGATCAGGGCCAGCCCGTGCCGGTCGCAGAGCTCGCGCAGCCCGGCCACGTCGGCGGCGTAGCCGGCGTAGTGCACCGCGCAGACCGCCCTCGTGCGCGGCGTGAGGCGCCGCTCGACCTCCTCGGGGTCGATGCCGAGGTCGTGCTGACCGACCACATCGGCGAGCACGGGCGTCGCACCGCAATAGCGCGCCGCCGCGGCGGTGGCCACGAACGTGATCGCCGGGACGATCACCTCGTCGCCCGGCCCCACGCCGGCGGCGAGATACGCGAGGTGGAGCGCCGCCGTGCAGCTCGAGACCGCCACCGCGTGGCGGGCCCCGAGGTGGGCGGCGAAGGCCTCCTCGAACTCCCGCGTGCGCGGGCCCATCGTCAGCCAGCCGCCGCGCAGCGTGTCCGCCACCGCGTCCACCTGGTCGTCCGCGAGGCGGACGTCGAAGAGCGGGATCAGCTCGCCGGCCACGGTCAGATGTTCGAGTAGCGGCCGTCGAAGGGGTCGCCGAACCGCTCCTCGCCGAGCGCCTCGACCAGCTCGTCGATCCCGTCCGGGACGCGGTTTCGAGGCTCGAACCCGAGCCGTTCGCGGATCTTCGCGAACGACACCTTGTAGTCGCGCGGGTCCTCGTCGCGGTGGACGAACGTCACGTCGCCGCGGCCGAGCCGCGCCGTGATCAGCTCGACCAGGTCGAGCTTGCGGTAGTTCTCGTCCGAGTGGCCGGCGTTGAAGACCTCGCCGGACACCCGCTCGGCGGGCGCCGCCAGGACGAGGGCGATCGCGCGGGCGGCGTCGCGCACGTGGACGTACGGCCGCCAGAAGGTCTCGCCGAACACCTCCAGCGGGCGCCCCGCCCAGAGGTCGCGCGTGAACTCGTTGACGGTCAGGTCGAACCGCATCCGGCGCCCGACGCCGTACACGGTCGCGAAGCGCAGGCAGGTCCCGGCCAGGCCGTCACCGGACGCGCCGAGCAGGTGGCGCTCCAGCCCCACCTTCTGCTCGGCGTAGAGCGACACCGGGCGCAGCTCCCCGGTCTCATCGATCGGGACCGTCGGGTCCGCCATGCGGCCGTAGTTCGAGCAGGTGGAGGCGAACAGGAAGCGGCCAACGCCGGCGGCCCGCGCGTCGTCGACGAGCGTGCGGGCGGCCTCCACGTTCACGGCGTTCGAGAGATCGGGGTCGCGGGCGCAGGCCGGGTCGCCGACGATCGCGGCCAGGTGCACCACGGCGTCGGCGTCGCGAACGGCCCGCTCGCGCGCCTCCGCGTCGCGCACGTCCCCCCGGACCAGCTCGGCGCCGAGGGCGCCCAGCTCGGCGGCGACCTCGTCCTGGCCGTGGATGAGCGCGTCCAGCACGCGCACCTCGTGTCCGGCGGCGAGCAGCTCCTCGACGGTGAGCGCGCCGACGTAGCCGGCGCCGCCGGTGACCGTGACCTTCACGCCGGTCTGCGCGCCGCGCTCGAGGCGCCGCCGTCGAGCAGCGGCCTGACCTGCTCGTACTCCTGGATCGCCCGCTCGTAGTCCTCGTGGCGGCCGATGTCGAGCCAGAAGCCGTCGAACAGGTATGAGCCGATCGGCTCGCCGGCGTCGAGGAGGCGCTGCACCAGCTCGGGCAGGTCGAGGTAGGCGCCGGGCTTGACGTAGCCGAGCGCGCCCGGGTGGAAGCCGTACACGCCCATGCTGACGACGTAGCGGAGCTCCGGCTTCTCCTCGAACGCGACGATCCGGTGGGTGTCCCCGGCCCGGTCGCCGTGGTGGAGCACGCCGTAGTCGATCTTCACGACGCGCCGGTGCGAGGCGATCGTCAGCAGGTTGCCCGACCCCGCGTGCGCCCGCATCAGGTCCCCGTAGTCGAGCGAGGTGAGCACGTCGCCGTTCATGACGAGGAAGGGCTCGTCGAGGTGGTCGATCGAGGCGAGCGCGCCGACGGTGCCGAGCGGCTCCTCCTCCTCGAAGTAGTCGATCGCGAGGCCGTGGCGCGAGCCGTCGCCCATCACGGCGGTGACCAGATGCGACAGATAGCCGACCGCCAGGGTCACGCGCTCGAAGCCGGCGGCCGCCAGCTGGCGCATCACGACGTCGAGGATCGCGCGGTCGCCGATCGGAAGCAGCGGCTTCGGGAGGACGGTGGTGTACGGGCCGAGCCGCGATCCCTTCCCCCCCGCGAGGATGACGGCGCGCTTCGTCACTCCTAGAAAGGATGCCACGCCGGGAGGCGACGTATGCTTGACGGCGGTGCGCCGGATTGCGCTGAAGGTCCTCTACTGGCTCGCCGTCCTGGCGGTCTCGATCGTGCTGCTGTTCCTGTTGCTGGCGTTCTTCGAGTCGCGCGACGCATCGGACGTGGACAACGGCGCGGCGCCCGCTCTGCGGCTCTAGGTGCCCCGCACCTTCGGCGGCCCGCGCTTGACGAGGCGGGCGAACGCGACGATCCGCTGCGCCGCCGAGTAGAGCGGGTGGCACGCGCTCAGCACGAGCCTGTCGTAGCGGACCTTGCGCGTGATCCAGAGCGCGCTGTCGTCAACGACCTGCGTCCTCTGCACGCGGTACCTGAAGCTGCCCCAGGGCATCTCCAGCACGATCAGGTTGCCGCGCTTCAGCTCGTCGAGCCTGCGGAAGGGCGCGCCGTAGGTGGTGCGGTGGCCGGCGATCGCCACCGTGCCGCGCTGTCCCGGCAGCGGCGTGTCCGGATAGTGGCCGGGACCCTTGCGCAGGTTCTCCGTGTCGGTGCCCTCGACCACGAACTTGGACACGTCGATCGCCGGGATCAGGATCTTGCCGATCGCATCCCCGGGTAGCGGCTGCTTGCGGATGACCCGCGGCGGGGGCTCTGCGAGGGAGTGCTCCAGGTGCACCTGCTTGCGCTCCTGGACGTAGGCGGAGACCGGCTCCTGCCACAGCAGGGTGACGGCCGCGTCCCCGATCAGGAGCGCGCCGCTGACCATCAATACCGAGGCCACGAAGCGAAGTACCGCGCGCACCGGGCCCGTACGCGTGTTCGTCACAGTGACCCTCAGTGTAGGCAGGTGTAGATAGGCTTTGCGCCCCTCGACCCGAATCTAAAGGGAGGCTCAAACACCCGTGACCCAAGCGACCAGCGCGCCGACGACCAACAAGAAGCTCCTCTCGTGGGTAGAGGAGGTCGCGGCACTGACAGAGCCAGACTCGGTCCACTGGTGCGACGGGTCCGCAGCGGAGTACGAGGAGCTGTGCCGCCGCCTTGTCGACGCCGGCACCTTCGAGAAGCTCGACGAGGCCAAGCGCCCCAACTCCTACCTGGGGCGGTCGGACCCCGGCGACGTCGCCCGCGTGGAGGACCGCACGTTCATCTGCTCGGAGCGCGAGGAGGACGCCGGGCCGACCAACAACTGGCGCGATCCCGAGGAGATGCGCGGGACGCTCACCGAGCTGTTCCGCGGCTCGATGCGCGGCCGCGTGATGTACGTGGCGCCGTTCTCGATGGGCCCGCTCGGCTCGCGGATCGCCGAGATCGGGGTGGAGCTGACCGACTCGTCCTACGTCGCCGCCTCCATGCGCATCATGACCCGCATGGGCGCCGGGGCGCTCGACGTGCTCGGCGAGACCGGCGAGTTCGTGCCGTGCCTGCACTCGGTCGGCATGCCGCTGGGCGAGGGTGTCGAGGACGTGCCGTGGCCGTGCGATGCCGACAACAAGTACATCGTGCACTTCCCCGAGACGCGCGAGATCTGGTCGTACGGCTCGGGCTACGGCGGCAACGCCCTACTCGGCAAGAAGTGCCTGGCGCTGCGGATCGCCTCGGCCATCGCCCGCGACGAGGGCTGGATGGCCGAGCACATGCTGATCCTCAAGCTGACCTCGCCCGAGGGGAAGGTCAAGCACGTGGCGGGCGCCTTCCCGTCCGCGTGCGGCAAGACGAACCTGGCGATGCTGATCCCGACGCTCGAGGGCTGGAAGGTCGAGACGATCGGCGACGACATCGCCTGGATGAAGTTCGGCGACGACGGCCGCCTCTACGCCATCAACCCTGAGGCCGGGTTCTTCGGGGTGGCGCCCGGGACCGGCGAGAGGACGAACCCGAACGCGATGGCCATGGTCGCCGAGAACACGATCTTCACGAACTGTGCGCGGACGGACGACGGCGACGTGTGGTGGGAGGGGATGACCGAGGCGCCGCCGGCGCACACGATCGACTGGCTCGGAGGCGACTGGACGCCCGACTCGGACGAGCCGGCCGCCCATCCGAACGCGCGCTTCACGGTGGCGGCCGCGCAGTGTCCGTCGATCGCCCCCGAGTGGGAGGACCCGAAGGGGGTGCCGATCGACGCGTTCCTGTTCGGCGGCCGTCGCTCGACCGTCGTCCCGCTCGTCCACGAGGCGTACGACTGGAAGCACGGCGTGTTCCTCGGGTCGATCATGGGCTCGGAGACCACCGCCGCGACCGCGGGCGAGGTGGGCAAGCTGCGCTTCGACCCGATGGCGATGCTGCCGTTCTGCGGCTACCACATGGGCGACTACTTCGCCCACTGGCTGCGGATCGGCGAGGAGCACGACGAGTCGAAGCTGCCCAGGATGTTCATGGTCAACTGGTTCCGCAAGGGCGGCGACGGCAAGTACCTCTGGCCGGGCTTCGGCGAGAACAGCCGCGTGCTGGCGTGGGTCTTCCGCCGCTGCGACGACGAGGCCGACGTGTTGGACACGCCGATCGGCCGGGTGCCGACGCCCGAGGCGATCGACACCGACGGGCTCGACGTGTCGCGGGCGGCGATGGAGCAGCTGCTCGAGGTCGATCCGGGCCTGTGGAAGGCCCAGCTGCCGCAGGTGCACGAGCACTTCGCGCAGTTCGGCGACAAGCTGCCGGACGAGCTCGCCCGCCAGCTCCGGCTGCTCGAGGAGCGCCTGAACGACTAGCGCGCTCGTAGACGTAGGGATACCCACCCACGGGCGGCCGCGGTACGTGGTCGAGGCGGTCGAGTCCGTGCTCGCCCAGAGCCTCGGCGAGTGGCGGCTGCTTGTGCACGAGGACGGCGCCGGCGACCCGGCCGTCGCGGCTGCGCTCGCCCCGTACCTGGAGGACGGGCGCGTGTCCCACGCCGCCTCGGGGCAGCGGATCGGCGCCGCGCGCAGCATGAGCCGGCTGGTCGCGGCCGGCGACGCGCCCTACGTCGCGATCCTCCACGACGACGACCGCTGGCATCCCGGGTTCCTCGAGCGGCGCGTGCGCTTCCTCGACGCCCATCCGGAGTGCGGCATGGCGTTCTCCGAGCACCTGGACATCGACCGCGACGGCAGCCCGACCGGGCGCTCCGTGCCGAAGCTCGATGAGGGTCTTCAGCCACACGAGGAGTTCGCGCGCCGGATGCTCGCCGAGAACCTCGTCGCGACGCCCACCGTCGTGGTGCGGCGCAGCGCGTACGAGGCGGTCGGTCCCGCGTTCGACGAGGGCTTTCCCACCCTCTACGACTGGGAGATGATGCTGCGCCTGGCGCAGGGCTTCCCGGCCGGCTACCTGCGCGTGTGGGACGCCGAGTACCGCACCCACGGCGTGCAGACCTCGGCCGCGGGCGACCGCGGCCGCGAGTTCCTGCGGCTGTACGAGCACGCGGAGTCGATGGCCCGCCGCGCCGGCCCCGCCCTGCTGCCGCCCGAGGAGGAGCGCCGGCGGCTCCGCGCCGGCTACCTGCTGTCAGCCGCGCTCGACGACGTGGGCGACGGACGGCGACGCGAGGCGGCGCGCCGCGTCCGCGCGGCGCTGCGGGCGTACCCGCGCTCGGCCCTCACGCGGCGCTTCGCGGCCGCCGCCCTGGGGGTCGTGCTACCCGCGGCGGGCAGGCGCGCGATCGCCTCGTTGCGCGCGACGCTCTACCAGCGCCGGGGGCGCCCGGCGTCGCCCCTGCCGTAGTCGCACACGCCCGTCGGGAAGATCTGCTCGAGCCGCGCGACCTGCTCCGCCGACGGCGTCCACGATCCGTACAGCCCGTGCCGGATCGCGCGCCTCACCGACTGGAGCCGGCACTTGTACACGCCCCCACGGAACGGGCCCCCGGCCACGATGCGGGACGTCGAGTGCAGCGGGAACACCTGCGTGCAGGCGCCCGGCGCCCGGTGGTCGAGGATGCCGTCCCACACGTGGTCCCCGCGGGCGATCTCCTCGCCCTGGGCCGTGAAGCAGCGGTCGGTCGCGAGCGCCGGCTTGTTGCCGACGACGCCCCGCCACGGGTGGTGGCGGATGTTCCCCATCCACTCGTCGATCAGCTCGAACGCCTCCGGCGTCAGGTCGGCCTGGAGCCCGGACGGGCGGGCGTCCGCGAACCAGATCACCTGGTTCCCCGCGTGCCCGTCGTGGTCGAGCATCCGCTGCCGCGAGACGAACGACTGGTGGCTGTTGTGCATGTTCAGCTCGTCCTCGAGGTAGTCGCGCTCGTCGATCAGCGGGATGTCCACGTCGCCGTCGAAGTAGAGGCCGTGGCGGTACGCGGCGCGCATCGCGCCCAGGTCGCCCTCGCGCCGCGGCGCCGGCGTGGCGCCGCCGTCCGGCGACAGCCGCATGTTGCGCGAGCTCCACGGGTCGAAGCCGCCGGTGGGCAGGAACGGCTGGCCCTCCTGCACCATGTCCTGCGGGTCCTTCCAGCTGCCGACCTTCGCGTTCAGGTCGAGGAACTCCTGCGGCGTGATGTTGCCGTCGGTCAGCGCCTTCAGGCCGTACTGCACGCCGACGTTGTCCCAGGTCTGGCGCGCGTAGCCGCTCGGCGCGACGCCGTAGATGTTCCTGAGGTCGTCCCAGTGGGTCCACTGGACGCGCGCCATCACGGCCGGGTCCATCCGCTCCGTCCCGGCGCCGGCCGTGCCGAACAGCGGGTTCATCGCCAGCGGCGTCAGCCCGCGCCAGCCGGCCACGCACTCCGAGTTGCCGGGCGCGCCGCCGCGGTAGGGGTTCGGCACGGTCGCGCTCGAGTTGAGGCCCTCGAGCCACTTGCGGTTGTCCCAGTTCTGCCACTTCGGGTTGGCGCCGTCCGTGACGTCCATGTAGTACTCGAGCAGCTCGCAGTCGCCCACGTGGATCGTCTGCGTGACCATGTCCGGATACGAGCGCTGCGGGATGCCCGCGTCGATCAGGCCGGGGTGGTTCTGCCCGTACACGTACTGCTGGATGCCGCCACCCGAGCCGCCGACGCCGACCGTGTAGAGCGGCACGCCGTAGCGCTCGATGAACTCCTCCTTGGTCATCAGCGCCGTCTCGCCGCCGAGCTCGAGGTTGTAGTGCGTGCTAGTGCGGGTGCCGCTCGAGTGCACGATCGCGTAGCCCTTGCTGAGGCCGATGTCGTAGAGCGCGGCGCCTCCCGGCGTGCCCTGGTTGTGGCCGATGGCGACGCCGCCGTCGAAGGTGTAGATCAGGCGCTTGTTCCAGAGCGAGGTGTCCGGCTTCGCGGCCGGGTCCTCGCCGAGCGGCGCCAGCATGGCGAACGAGTAGATGAAGCGGTCGATCGTGCCGCGCTCGCGGCGCACCACGTAGTCGACGGTGCGGCCGTCGAGCAGGGTGGTCTGCGCGAGGTCGGCCGGGCGCGACCCGTCGGCCGGCAGCGGCTTGAACGAGCCGTCCGTCGAGCGGTAGAGGTAGTCGACCTTCGTGTTTGCCGAGCAGTCGCGGCTCCAGCCGGCCGTGGTGCCGTCGGGGTTGAGCACGCGGAAGCCGTCGCCCTCCTGGTTGTCCACGAGCGGCTCGTCGAGGCCGGCCTGGATCGTCTTGCACACGAAGGGCGTCTGGTGCGGCCCCGAGAAGATCGGCCCCGTGTTCGGGTAGTTCGTGAGGCGCAGGACGTCGGAGGGGTGCCCGTGCCGGCTCGTACTGGCCGTGAGGTAGTTGTCGCCGAGGCGCAGCCCGTCGACCAGGCCGGTGAGACCGCCGTCGCTCCGGTGGAAGTCGCCGGTCACGTCCTCGCCGCCCAGCCGCAAGCGCACCCTGTCGAGCAGCCAGGGCGGCGCGTTCACGCGGACGAGCGCGTCGCCGCCGCTGACCTGGTCGGCGCGGCTCGAGAGCACCTTCATCTCCACCCCGTGCGCCTGCGCGGCAGCCGGGGCCACGGCCATTGCCGCGAGCGCAACCAGGCCCGCGATCCGTCCACTCTTCGGCATCCGTACCTCCCTCAAGGCGGCGCCACTCTACCTCACACGACGTTGCGCTCCGGGCGCGCCGCCCGCTCCACGGTCAGCGGCGACACGTCCACGAACGGCTCGCGGCCGAGGTACAGGTCGCGCACGATCTCGCCGACCGCGGGCGCCTGCTGGAAGCCGTGGCCCGAGAAGCCGGTGGCGTAGAGGAAGCGCGAGGGGCCGGCGGCCTCGCCGATCAGCGCGTTGTGGTCGGGCGACATCTCGTACAGCCCGGACCAGCCGCCGGCGATCGGGGCTTCCGCGAGGACGGGGGCGCGCCGCGCGATCACCGGCTCGGCGTGCTCGAGCCAGTCGGTCTCGGCCTCGGCGGTCGAGTTCGTGCCGAACAGCAGGCCGGGCCCCTCGCGGTGGAAGTAGAAGCCGGTGGCGAAGTCGATCGTCATCGGGATGCGCTCGGGCGTCCCGTCGATCGGGCCGGTGTACGCGATCCGGCGCCGCTCCGCGGTGACCGGCAGGTCCACGCCCGCCATCGCGCCGATCGCGGCCGAGCCGACGCCCGCGGCGCACACGAGGGCCTCGGTCGCGACGGTGCCGCGGCTCGTCTCGACGGCCGCGATGGCGCCGTCCTCGGTCTGGACGCCCGTCACCTCGCAGCGCGTGGCGATGCTCGCGCCGTGCCGCCGCGCGCCCGCCGCGTAGCCCTGCACTGTGGCGTCGGGCGTGGCGTGGCCGGCGAGCGGGCAGAAGGCGGCGCCGAGCACGCCGTCGAGGCCCGCGAGCGGGGAGAGCTCGCCGGCCTCGGCCGTCGCCAGCATCCGGCTCGGCAGGCCCAGCCGGTTCTGCATCGCGACGTCGCGCTCGAACGCGCTCACGTCCTCCGGGCGGTCGAGCAGGAACAGGTAGCCCACGCGCGCGAGGTCGATCTCGCCGCCGGGGCGCTCCCCGAACTCGCCCCAGCGCTCGAGGCTCCGAACCCCGATCGAGACGTTCAGCTCGTCCGAGAACATCGCGCGCACGCCGCCGGCCCCGCGGCCGGTCGAGCCCGAGCCGAGCTCTGCGCGCTCGACCAGCAGCACCCCCTCGACTCCCGCCTCGGCGAGGTGGAACGCGATGCTCGCGCCGATCACGCCGCCGCCGGCCACGACCACTCCGGCGCGGCTGGGGAGTCCCGACATGCCCGAGTACGCTACGCGCATGAGCGTTACGGGGACCAGCACGAGGACGGTTTCATCGATCATCGCCGGGTCGGAGCGCACGGACGGCGAGCGCGCCGAGTCGCGCAACCCGGCAAACCTCGACGACGTCGTCTGCGAGGTCGTGCTGGGCGACGCCCGCACGTTCGCGGACGCCTGCGCGGCGGCGCGGGCCGCCCAGCCGGCGTGGGCGGCCACGCCCGCGCCCGTGCGAGGCAAGGCGATCCAGCGCATCGGGCGGCTGGTCGAGGACAACAAGGAGGCGCTCTCCCGCCTCCTGACGCGGGAGATCGGCAAGCCGTACGCCGAGTCGCTCGGCGAGGTCCAGGAGGTGATCGACACCTGCGACTTCTTCGTCTCCGAGGGACGCCGGCTCTACGGGATGACCGTGCCGAGCGAGCTGCCGGACAAGCAGCTCTTCACGTTCCGCAACCCGGTCGGGGTGGCGGCGATCATCACGGCGGGCAACTTCCCGGTGGCGGTCCCGTCCTGGTACCTAGTGCCGGCGCTCCTGTGCGGGAACGCGGTCGTCTGGAAGCCGGCCGAGTACGCGCCGGCGCTGGGCGAGGCGCTGACGCAGCTGTTCGTGCAGGGCGGGCTGCCGGACGGCGTCTTCAACCTGGTGGAGTGCGACGGCCCGTCGGCGTTCGAGGGGCTCGAGCTGGCGCTCGAGCAGAGGCTGGTGGACAAGGTCGGGTTCACCGGGTCGTCGGCGGTCGGGGCGAAGATCGGCGAGCTCTGCGGGCGGCACGTCCAGTCGCCGTGCCTCGAGCTGGGCGGCAAGAACCCGCTCGTGGTGATGCCGGACGCCGAGCTCGACCTGGCGGTCGAGGGCGCGCTCTTCTCCGGGTTCGGGACCGCCGGCCAGCGCTGCACCTCGCTCGGCACAGCGATCGTCCACGAGTCGGTGCACGACGAGTTCGTGCGGCGGCTGTCGGCGGCGGTCGAGTCGGCCCCGATCGGCGACCCGACCCAGGACGTCCTGTACGGGCCGATGATCCACGAGCGATTCACCGAGCGCTTCCTCGAGTGGCTCGAGCTGATCCGCGACCACCACTCGGTGTCGGGCTCGACCGGCACCGGCCGGATCGGCGCCGACAACCCGCGCGAGGGCTTCGTCGGCGACCCGGAGATCGGCATCTACTGCCACCCCACGATCGTCGACGGGGTCACGATCGACGACGAGATCTACCGCACGGAGACGTTCGGGCCGATCATCGGCGTCGCTTCGTTCGGCTCGTTCGACGAGGCGATGGAGCTCGCGAACGGCCACGGTTACGGCTTGTCCTCGGCGATCTACACGAACGATCCGAAGAGCGCGTTCCGCTTCCGCGAGCGGATAACGGCCGGGATGGTGTCGGTGAACAACTCGACATCGGGCGCCGAGGCGCACCTGCCCTTCGGCGGCAACGGCAAGTCGGGCAACGGCAGCCGCCAGTCCGGGGTCTGGGTGCTCGACCAGTTCACGCGCTGGCAGTCGCTCAACTGGGACTACGCCGGCAAGCTGCAGAAGGCGCAGATGGACGTCGCCGAGCTGACCGGCAACCTCGGCTACAGGCTGGCCTGGGACTGAGCGATGGCGGAGCTCGTCAAGGGAGTCGACTTCGTCACGGTCGCGACCGCCGACTTCGCGCGGGCCGTGGAGTTCTACGGCGACGTGCTGGGGCTGCCGGAGTCGGCGCGCTACGGGAAGATGCCCGGGGCCGAGTTCGAGACCGGCAGTCTGACGCTCGCGGTCGTCCAGTCCGAGGCGTTCGGGATGGAGTTCAGGACCACCACCCACCCGATCGCGCTACACGTGGACGACGTGGAGGCGGCGCGTGCCGAGCTGGAGTCACGCGGGGTCGAGTTCCGCGCCGACACGCTCGACACGGGCGTGTGCCACATGGCGTTCTTCACGGACCCGGACGGGAACGCGCTGATGCTGCACCACCGGTACGCGCCGCGGGCGGAGCGGGAGGGCTGAGGCGGGCCGCCGCCGGGCCGCGCCGGCGGGTTCGGCGAACGACGGGCAACGAGGGGTGGGTCCCCGGCGTCTCCGCGGAAACACCTCGATCATTGGTTGAGGGTTCACGGTCGTGCTGAGGAGGTGATGTCGAGTTATGGGTGCTATAGCACCCGTAAGTCGACATCACCCACCCCTTGTCGCCCAGACGGCCATCCGTCAACGGGCAACCCTGCCGAGAGACGAGCACGCCCGGTCGCCGCGCTCGGCCCTCACGCCCCGCGGACGGCCGACAGCGCGTCGTCGCGCTCCAGGCCGCTCGCGCGCAGCAGGTCCACCGCCGTCAGTCTCACCTGGCCCACGATATGGAGCGCCGACAGGTTGCCGGTCTGCTCGAGCACCGCGTTCGCGTGGCCGGCCGCGCGGCAGGCCGCTCCGCGGGCGGGTGCCGGGTCGCCGTCGTCGAGCACGGGGCCGAGGGCGCGGGCGGCGGACGCCAGCTCACGCAGCGACTGCTCCACGTCCTCGGGGATCGCGTCGCCCAGGGAGATCGCCCTCACGGCGCCGCGGGCGATCGCGCGTGCGTTCTCGGTCGCCAGCCCGAGCTCGGTCGCCGCGACCGCGTAGCGCGCCAGCGGCCGCCGGGTGCGGCGCCGTCCGAGCGACAGTCGGGCCGCCTCGCCGGCCGCCCCGATCGTCTCCTCCATGCGCGCGTGGTAGGGGTCCACGTCCGTCGTGGCGCGCAGCGCCGCGTCCGCCTCGGCGGCGTCGCGGGTGCGCAGCGCCTCGGCGATTCGCTCGAGCGTCGCGGCCAGGTGCTCGAGCATGGGGCCGGTGCTCGCCCGGGCCATCTTGAGCGGGTTCACGGGCAGGACGACCGCTGCCACCACCAGCGCCGTGGCGCCGCCGACGAGGGCGTCCACGAAGCGGGCGAAGTTGAACGTGCCGCCGGCGGGCTGCAGCGTCGCGACCAGCACCGCCGAGACGCCCGCCTGCGACGCCAGCAGCGGGCCGCCGCCCACCAGCGTCGCGCCGGTCATCGCGAGCGCCGTGACCACGGCGATCTGCCAGGCGCCGGTGCCGATCACCGACACGAGCGCGTCGCCGATCGCGATCCCGACCGCCACGCCGATCGCGATCTCGACCGCACGCCGGGGCGCCGCGCCCACGGTCAGCCCGAGCGTGATGAGCGCGGACACCGGGGCGAAGAACGGAGTCGAGTGCCCGATCACCTCGGTTGCGATCAGCCACGCCCCGGCGGCCGCGACGGAGGTGTGGAGGATCGGCCGGGCGGCCTCGACGATCCGCTCGCGGCGCGTGCGCAGCCCCGCGCGCGACGCCTCCGCGGCGTGCTCGAGCAGCTCGCCGCGGCGCGCGAACGTCCCTCGGGTCATCGCCGGTACCAGCGCGGCGAGACGTTCGGCGGCGGCCGCATGGCGGCGTTGACGACCAGGACGGTCGGCTCCGCCAGGCGCGCGTGGTGCTGGAGCATCCCCTCGAAGTGCTCGCCGACGCCCTCGACGGCGTCCGCCCGCACTCCGAACGAGCGCGCGAGGGCGACGAAGTCCGGCGTCCGCAGGTCCACTCCCTCGCGCGGGTCGCCGCGGAGGTCCTGGTCGAAGCGCAGCATCCCGTAGCCGCCGTCGTCGAAGATCACGGCGGTCACGGGGATCCGCTCCTGGGCGGCCGCGGCGAGCTCGCCGCACGCATAGAGGAAGCCCCCGTCGCCGGAGATGCTCACGGCCGGCCCGCGGCCGGCGAGCGCCGCGCCGAGCGCTTGCGGGAACGCGCATCCGAGCGTTCCCCATCCGAGCGGGTACGAGAGCTTGCGCGGCGCGGGCGTGCGGTGGAATCCGCCGAGCCAGTAGCCGGGGATGCACATGTCGCAGACGACGATCGCGTCGTCGGGCAGCGCCCGCTCGACGGCGGCGAGCATGCCCATCGCCTCCGGGTCGGTCTCCTCGAGCGAGCCCCGCACGGCCTTGCGCACGCCGGCGAGCCGCTGCCCGAGCGCCTCGAGGCCGCCGCGCGGCTCGATGCGCCCGGCCAGAGAGGCGGTCGCCTCGGCGGCGTCCGCCTCCACGAGCACGTCCGGCAGGTAGTTCTTGGCGGCGTCCGCCGGGTCGACGTTGATCGCGACCAAGTGCGGCGGCTGCGGCATCTTCCAGCCCTGGGTCATCATGCCGTCGAAGTCGGTGCCGATCGCGACCACCACGTCGGCCTCGTCCCAGAGGGCGCCGATCTCCGCGACGTGCGGCGGCCCGTCGGCGAGACAGGTGTGCCCGGGCGGCAGCACGCCGCGGGCCGAGTAGGTGAGGATGACCGGCGCCACGAGCCGCTCCGCCAGCGCGGCCAGCGCCTCGCCGGCGTCAGCCTGGAGGGCGCCGCCGCCCGCCCAGATGAGCGGCCTGCGCGAGCGCCCGATCACCTCGGCGGCGCGCGCCAGGTGCTCCTCGTCCGCGCGCGGGCGGGGCTGGGGCTTCGGCCGCACCTCGGGCGGGTCTGTCACCTCGGCGCCGAGGAAGTCGGTGGGCACCTCGAGGTAGACGGGCCGCTGCGGCGGCGCGAGCGCGCTGCCCACGGCCAGCTCCACCGCGGCGCCGAGCGTCTGCGGCGAGTGGGCGCGGATCGTCTGCTTCACGACCGGCCGGAACATCCCGGCCTGGTCGGTGGCCTCGTGGAGCGCGCCGCGCCACACGCCCCTGCGGCGCATGCGGGCCGGTATGTCGGTGGCGATCACGAGCACCGGCTGGCGCGAGGCCCACGCCTCGCCGACCGCGGCGAGCGTGTTGGCGGCGCCGGGCCCGGTCGTGGTCAGCGCCACGCCGAGGTTGCCGGTCGCGCGGGCGTACCCGTCGGCCGCGTACGCCGCCGTCTGCTCGTGGCGCACCCCGACCAGCCTGATGCGTGACGCGCCCAGCGCCCGCCACAGCGCCAGGTTGTGCACGCCCGGCAACCCGAAGCCGACGTCCACCCCCGCCTGCTCGAGCGCCTCCACCGCGAGGCGGGCGCCTGTCAGGATGCCCGTCCGTGATGGAGAGCTCATCCGAAGGCCCTCCGCTCGCGGGCGTCCGCGTCGCGGACCTGTCGCGCGTGCTCGCCGGGCCGTACTGCACGATGATCCTGGCTGACCTGGGCGCCGACGTCGTCAAGGTCGAGCGGCCGCAGGGAGGGGACGAGACGCGCACCTGGGGACCGCCGTTCGTCGGCGGGGAGTCCGCCTACTACCTCTCGCTGAACCGCGGCAAGCGCAGCTGTGCGATCGACCTCTCCGACGCCGACGGCCGCGCGCTCGCCCAGGAGCTGTGCGCGCGGGCGGACGTCGTCGTGGAGAACTTCAAGGTCGGCGGCGCCGAGCGCCTGGGCGTCGGCTTTGAGCAGGTGCGCGAGCGCAACCCGGGCGTCGTGTACTGCTCGATCACGGGGTTCGGCTCGCAACGCAACCCGCCAGGGCGGCCCGGCTACGACTTCGTCGCCCAGGCGGAGACCGGCCTGATGTCGATCACCGGCGCCGAGGACGGGCCGCCGTACAAGGTCGGCGTGGCGCTCGTGGACGTGCTCACGGGGGCGCACGCCGCCGCCGGTGTGCTGGCGGCGCTGCACGGCGGGCGCGGCGGCCTCATCGAGGTCCCGCTGCTCGACAGCGGGCTCGCCGGCCTCGTGAACGTGGCGCAGAACGCGCTCGTCACGGGGTCGGAGCCGAAGCGCTACGGGAACGCGCACCCGAACATCGTGCCTTACCAGGACTTCGAGACGGCGTCCGGTCGCATCGCCGTGGCCGCCGCGAACGACGGGCTGTTCCGGTCGCTGTGCTGCGTGATGGGCCGGGACGACCTCGCGGCCGACGATCGCTTCGCCACCAACGCCGGCCGGGTCGAGCACCGCGGCGAGCTGGTCCCGGCGCTGCAGGTGACCTTCCGCGAGCGCCCGGCGGACGACTGGCTGGCCGAGCTCGACGCCGCCGGCGTCCCGGCGGGCAAGGTGCGCTCGGTGCCCGAGGCGCTCGCGGCGGCCGCGGAGGCCGGCCGCGCGGCGACCGTCACCGTGGCGCACCCGACGGCGGGCGACCTCGACCTCGTCGCCTCCCCGATCTGGACTGACGGCGGCGCGCCGGCGAAGCCACCGCCGCTGCTCGGGGAGCACACGGCGGAGGTGCTGCGCGAGCTGGGCCGCACGGACACCGAGATCGCGGAAATGGCCGAGAATGGGGTGGTTCGATGCGCAGGTTCCTGACGCCCGTGGTGCTCCTGGCGACGCTCGCCGCGGCGGCGCCCGCGGGCGCGGATCCGCTGCCGCCGGGGGATTACGAGGTCAGGGCGAACACGATCTCGCTGCAGGTCAACCCGTTGCTCCCCCCGTTCACGGCGCCGGGGGGCACGCAGGGCGTGCTGCATGTCGAGGGCGACGAGACCGGGCCGATCCCGCTGCCGATCCAACAGCCAGTCTTCGCCGCGGTCGCCTTGCCTGCGAGCGCCGGCACCGCGGAGGTCCTGCTCGACGAGCCGGCGGTCGCGACCATCGATCTGGCCACGGGCGCGGCGAGCATTGTGACCGCGGGGCACGCGCACTTCTTCGGCAACACCACGCTGGGAAACCTGGGTGCGTTCGACTGCATGGTGGCGACGCCGGCCATCCCGGCTCCGACGAACCTCTCCACCGCCAAGCCCGGGGGCGCGGCCTGGAACAGCCACACCGCCGTGATCGCCCTCAAGGGCGATGACCTGCTCCCGCCGGTCGACTGCGTCGAGGACGCCGACGAGGCGTTCGTGGACGGGCTTCTTCGCAACGGCCAGCCCCAGGCCCATCTCCTCTCCACCGTCACGGGCACCATCTGGCCCGTCGGCCAGCCGCTGCCCACCCCGCCACCCCCTCCGCCGGCACCCCCGTCGCCGCCCGGCGCCGGAGGGTCCGGCGGGACCGGCGGCGCCGGAGGTGGCGGGACGGCCGGCGGCGGCGCCGGCGGCGGCGCACAGAACGGCACCACCGGCGGCGGCACCCTCTGGATCGGCAGCCGCCCGATCCGCGTCGGGCGCGGCGGCGTCGGGGTGCTGACCGTGCGCTGCCTGTTCTCCGGCGCCCGGTGCCAGGGGCGAGTTCTCGTGTCGAGCGTGCAGGTGAGCTCGCACCGCGCGTCGGCGGCGGTCCGCTACGCCTCGGTCCGGTTCGACCTCGCCCCCGGCGCCCGCAAGGGGATCAAGGTCCGCTTCGGCCGCCGCGCGCTGGCGACGCTCCGCAAGCGAGGGCGCCTGACCGTGCGCGTGACGGTCAAGCCCGACGGCGGAAGCCCGGTCACGAAGCGCCTGACCGTGCGCCGGAAGCGGTAGCGCGGCCCCCAAAGCCGGGACGGCGGCGAGCCGAGGCCCGCCGCCGCCGCAGGAAGGCGCCACCGGGATCCCGTCGAATCCCGGGGCACTTCCGTAACGCGCCACGCACCGGAAAGTTGCGCGCTCGTCGGTCGTCCTGCCGGACGTCAGGCGCCCGTCAGGGCCGTCCTCGCGGCGGGCGGGCTCACGGCCTCGTTCGGCTCCGCCCCCTCCTCCTGCTGGATCATGTACCGGAGGGTCACGAGCAGCGCCAGGTCGATCGCCAGCCCGAACACGGCGCCGAACTGCGACTCGACGAACGCGAACACGCGCGTGAGGAAGATCGCCACGAGCAGGGCGAGCTCGAAGATCCGGTACGCGTCGAGGCGGGTACCGGTGCGCAGGCGGTGCAGGCCGATCAGCACGAGCACGGCCGAGGCCGTGCTGGTCGCGAGGCTCGCCCAGTTGACGAACGGCAGGTGGGCCACGGAGTCGGACCCGAATCCGCGCCGCGCCACGCCCATGTCGATCCCGACCGAGAAGACGAGCTCGACGACCTGGAACAGCGAGGCCGCCGCCCAGACGGCGAAGATCCAGGCGATCGCGGGCCGGAACCACGACCGTCCCACGACGTCGAGGTAGCGCCGACGCGCGGCGCGGCCGAGCCGTGTGATCCGCGACGGGGCGGGCGCCGGCACGGCGTTCATCTGCTGCACCAGCCGGCGCACCGGCTCCACGAGCGGATCCTCCCGGTCGGCTCCGTCCAGCAGGTCGAGCGCGCGCCGCCGCTGGTTCTCGTCGAGGCGGCGCCGGGTCCCTGCGACCACGATGTCGAGCGCGTTCGCCAACCGGTCAGGCGGCGCCAGCTCGCCCCGGCGCTGGAGCGTGCGGATCAGCAGGAAGAGCCCGATGAAGATCAGGTAGATGAGCGCGGCGGCCGGCCTGAAGAAGTAGTTGTTGTCGGCGGTGATGAACTTGCCGAGCTCGTCGATGAAGAAGCCGAAGCCGATCCCGCCGATGATGACCCCCGGCACACGCGGCACGCGGCCGAGGAAAGTGACGAGCACGCCGATCGCGATCACCATGAAGATGCCGCCGTAGAGCAGGTGGGCGATGTGGAGCCCGTGGCCGCCCAGCTGCGGGTAGTTCGTCAGCCACAGCTGGGTGCGGATGACGAGGATCATCGTGACCGCGGCGATCAGGAAGGTCTCCTGAAGGCGCCCGAACTCCGCGTTGAGCGGCGCCCGGCGGGCGAGGTCGGAGGCGGCGGGCCAGCGCGGCATTCCTGGCCGATCGTACCGCCGGGTCGCGCGGTGGGGTGGCCGTCCCGCGGCCGGCTGGCTAGTGCGCCCCGTCGTCAGCGCTCGAGGCGGGCGGGCGCGACTCCTCGGCCAGCGAGGTGATCGTCAGCGCCCCGCGGGCCGCCTGCTCGAGCACCTCGGTCGCCTCGTCCGCCGAGCGGGCGTAGAGCTCCACCAGCATGTGGATCACGATCCGCTCCTCCTCGTGCTTGTGGAAGCGGACATGCGTGAAGAACTCGCGCGTGCCGTGGTCGCCGAACGCGGCGAAGGCGAGCGAGTCTGCGGCCTCGGGGCCGGAGCAGGACTCGACCTGGTCGGCGTCCACGGTGACCGTGCAGGAGGCGACCCAGGGCGTGCCGGTGACCATCCGCTCCCAGCGGTCCTCCACCGGCTCGATGCGCGAGATGCGGCGGCCGTTCTCCTCGTAGAAGGCGAGCGCGAGATGGGGCTGGTCGTGCAGGCAGTCGAGGCACTGGACCACCGCCTCCTGCACCTCCTCGACCGGGTCCACGGCCTCGCCGGTCTCGGGGTCGACCTTCAGGATCCCCTCGTAGTGCAGCTGCACCTCGAGGTTCTGCGACCAGCAGCGGTAGCAGCGAAGCCAGCTCGATTGCGTCCCCACGGAGCCCGGGGCGGAACCCTCCATGCCCCCATTATGCTCCGCCGGGCCGGGCGGCTACCTCAAGCGGGCGCCTTCACCGACTCGATGAACCCGCGCACGTCGCCCGCCGGCTCCGTGTAGGCGTCGCCCAGCGCCTCCTCCACGGCGGCCATGTACTCGGTCGTCCAGGCCGGGAAGTCGTAGTCGATCGCCCGCAGGAACTCGAGCGTGGCGGCCAGCCGGATGTCCGCGATCGAGGGCGAGTCGCCGCCGATGAACTTCCTGCCGTCGAGGAAGAAGCCGTGGTACGCGTCGAGCGGGACTGCGATCGCCGCCTCGGCGTCCTTCTGCGCCTTTGCCTTGGTCTCGTCGTCGGCATCGGAGGTGGCGGCCTCGCCCGCGTACTGCGGGAACCCGAGCGTCGGATAGGTGGCGCGGGCAACGACCGGGTAGAGCGTGCCGATCAGGTAGAACATCGCGCTGTCGGTCATCGCGCGCTCGGCGGGATCGGTGGGGTAGAGGCGGTCGAGCCCGTGCTTGTTGCAGAGGTACTGCATGATCGCGCAGCTCTCCCACAGGGACCCGCGCGGCAGGCCGTCCTCCTCGAGCATCGGGGTCAGCTGGGCCGGGTCCTTGCGAACGAAGTCGGGCTCGTCCTTCTTGCCCCAGACGTCGTTCTCCTCGAACTCGAGCCCGGCCGCTCTCACGAAGACGCGGGCGGTCAGGTTGTTCACGCTCGGCTTCAGGATGTTCAGCGTGTTTGCGGCCATGTGACCTCCTACTCGTATGGGTCCTTCGGCGAACGGTCCTCCGACAGCGATCCGCGCGAGCGCTCCACGAGGATCTCGACGGCGTCCGCCAGGTGGGCGCGGTCGATGTTGTAGTCGCCGCGCTCCACCCTCAGCCTGTGCGCCTCGAGCAGCACGTCGGCGTGGGAGTAGCCGAACGGCGGCTCGAAGCGGTACGACGCGAGCTCGATCAGCAGCCCGAGCGGGTCCTCGAAGTAGATCGAGTCCATGAAGCCGCGGTCCTTCACCCCGCTGTGCCGGACCCCGCGCTCGTCGAGGCGCTCGACCGCTTGGTGGAAGGTCGCCTGCGACAGGGCGAACGCGAGGTGATGCACGCAGCCGGGGTCGGTTGGCGTGCGCTCCGGGTCCGGCGTGCGCTCCTCGTTCGTGAAGACGGTGATCAGCCGCCCGTCGCCGGGATCGAAGTAGAGGTGGCTCTCCGATTCGTTGTCCAGGTTGGGCTGCTCGAACACGAACGGCATGCCGAGCACGCCTTCCCAGAAGTCGATCGACGTCTGCCGGTCCGCGCCGACGATCGTGATGTGGTGGACGCCCTGGCTCTGGAGCTTTCGCATCCGGTGTGGACCCTATACGGCGCCCGCGAGCGCCTCGAGGGTGACGTCGAAGTCGGTCTTCGGGAGCGCGCTGACGCAGGGCGACGTGGTGCCGGCGTCGCGGTAGCGCCGCACGGACTGCGCCGCCTCCTCGGCCGAGCCGATCGCGGTCAGCACGTCGAGGAAGCCGTCCGAGATCGCCGCGGTCGCGGCCTCCGGCCCGCCCTCCTGCATGCCGGCGTCGAAGCCGGCCACGTCGTCGGCGTAGCCGGAGCGCTCGAGCATCGCGCGGTAGAACGGCAGCGAGAAGTAGGGGATCAGGTCCTGGCGCAGGCGGGAGCGCACCGGTCCGGGCTCGTTCGTGATCGCGGCGGGCACGGCCGCCACGATGTCGAAGCCGGCGGGGTCCCTGCCTGCCTTGGCGCGGCCCTCGGCGACCGTCGGCACCACCACGTCGCGGATGTAGTCCGGGTTGCAGAGCCAGAGGATCACTCCGTCGGCGACCTCGCCGGCCAGCCGCAGCATGCCGGGGGAGAGGCCGGCGAGGTAGATCGGGATGTCGGGCCGCGGCTCGTAGTCCATGAAGCGGAAGCCGGACCGGAACCGCTCGCCCTGCGGCGGGTCCTCGCCGCGGAAGATCGCCCGCACGACGCCGACGTACTCGCGCATCTCGCGCAGCGGCTTGTCGATGCGGTCGCCGTACCAGCCCTCCACGACCGGCCGGTGTGACACGCCGAGCCCGACGATTGCGCGCCCGCCCGAGAACTCGTCGAGCGTGGCGAACGACTGCGCCATCGCGACCGGCGAGCGCGAGTAGATCGGCGTCACGCCGGTGCCGAGCAGGATGCGCTCGGTGCGGGCGGCGTAGGCCATCAGCACCGTGACCGAGTCGCGGCCGGCGATGTGCGTGACGTAGACGGACTCGTAGCCGAGCCGCTCGGCGTTCTCCACGCGCTGGACGGCCGTCTCGAGCGAGCGCCCGATCGAGATGAACGTGCCGAGGGGCAAGGCGGCGCAAGCCTATAGCTACGCTGCGGCTCGCGTGATCGGAGGGGCGGGACCAGTTACCGGCGCCGTGCTCGCGGGCGGCGCGGGACGGCGGATGGGCGGCTCGAAGTCGGCTCGGCTGCTCGCCGGGAGTCCGCTCGTCTCGTACCCGGTCGCGGCACTCGCTGCCGTGTGCACGCGGGTGGCCGTGGTGTGCAAGGCGGGCACGGAGCTCCCCGAGCTCACGGGCGCCGAGCGCTGGGACGAGCCAGACGAGGCACAGCATCCGCGCACCGGCATCGTGCACGCGCTCGAGCGCGCCGGCGGGCCGGTGCTCGTGTGCGCCGCCGACATGCCGTTCGTCACGCCGGACGCATGCCTGACGCTGCTCCAGGCCGCCGGCAGCACGGCCGCGGTGGTCGCCACCTCCGAGGGCCGACTGCAGCCGGTGTTCGGCCTCTACGCGCCGGCCGCGCTCGGCGCGCTCCGCGACGCCGCGCCCGACGCGCCGCTCACGGAGACCGTGGAGGCGCTCGACCCGGTGCGGGTGGCGCTGCCGCCGACGCTCGTGCGCAGCGTGAACACGGCCGCGGAGCTCGAGGAGGCGGAGGCGCTGCTCGGCGCCCCATAGAGTCTCGGCCCGTGCTGCTCTACAACTCGCAGATCTCGGGCAACTGCTACAAGGTTCGGCTGCTGCTGGCCCACCTCGGCGTCGAGTACGAGCGTCGCGAGGTGGACGTGCTCGACCGCTCGGACCGGGGCGACCTGCTGGGGGACCTGAACCCGGCGCTGAGCGTCCCCACGCTCGTGCTCGACGACGGCCGGCCGCTCGGGGAGTCGAACGCGATTCTCTGCTACTTCGCCCGGGGCACGCCGTACCTCCCCGACGATCGCTACGAACGCGCACAGGCGCTGCAGTGGATGTTCTTCGAGCAGTACAGCCACGAGCCGTACATCGCGGTCGTGCGGTTCCTCGTGTCCTACTCGGGCGATCCTCCCGCCGAGGACGAGCTGGAGCCGAGGCGCAGCGCGGGCTACCGCGCGCTCGACGCGATGGAGCGCCACCTCGAGGACAGGGCGTTCCTCGTCGGCGAGGACTTCACCGTCGCGGACATCTCGCTCTACGCCTACACGCACGTGGCGGACGAGGGCGGCTTCGACCTCGGCGGGTACCCCGCCGTGCGCGCCTGGCTCGACCGGGTTGCAGCGCAGCCGGGGCACGTCCCGATGGCGGCCTGACGCGGGGCGCAATTCCTCCGGTGGGCGCCCGAAAACCCTAGTGTTGCGGCTGGGAATCTCCTGCGGCACATTCGATCCCGACAAGGAGGACGAACATGGCGGACAAGGTGGTGATCAACCTGGCCACCGGACTCGAGGACGCCGAGCGCGTGACGATCGCGTTTCTGACCGGAGGCGCCGCGGTCGAGAAGGGCAAGACGGTGACGATGTTCCTGACCAAGGACGCGGTCCGGTTGGCACTCCCAGGCCACGCCGAGGGGGAGGCCTGCGACGGCTGCCCCCCGCTCGAGCGGCTGTTCCAGCAGTACGCGGACGGCGGCGGCGAGCTGCTCGTCTGCCCGATCTGCTTCGCCGCCCGCAAGCTCGACGAGTCCGAGCTGGTCGCCCACGCGCGCCTCGGCGGCGCCACGCCGCTGTGGGACTGGATCGGCGACGACGGCGCGACGGTCTTCAGCTACTGACAGGAGACGAACGATGAACCAAGAGCACAAGCCGGCCTCGTTCCACGCATCGCCCACCGAGGCTTTGCAGGCGCCGGCCGAGGAGTTCCTGTACCTGGCGTGTCTGCACGAGGGGACGGGGGTGGAGGAGCCGGACTTCATCGCGGTGGTGGACGCTGCGAGCGGCGAGATCGTGCATGAGACGGCGATGCCGAACACGGGTGACGAGTTGCACCATTTCGGCTGGAATCGCTGTAGCTCTGCCTGCCACGGGCCGGATCGCTCGCATCTGATCGTGCCGGGTTTCCGTTCGTCGCGGATCCACATCCTCGACGTTGCCTCCGACCCGCGCCAACCGCGGATCGAGAAGGTGATCGAGCCCGAGGAGGTGGTCGAGCAGACCGGTCTGACGCGGCCGCACACGGTGCATTGCATGCCGGGCGACAACGTCGTGATCAGCATGCTGGGCGACAGCGAGGGCAATCGCGCCGGCGGTTTCGCGGTGCTCGATGCGAAGACGTTCGAGATCAAGGGGCGTTGGGAGAACGGTGGCGAGCGGCCGCCGTTCAACTACGACTTCTGGTACCAGCCGCGTAAGAACGTGCTGGTCTCGTCCGAGTTCGGCGAGCCGAACGCCTATGAGCCGGGCTTCGACATCGAGGATGTCGGCGCCGGCCGCTATGGGCAGCGGCTGCACTTCTGGAACCTCGAGGAGCGGACGCTCGAGCAGACGATCGATTTGGGCGAGGCGGGGCTGATCCCGCTCGAGGTGCGCTGGCTGCACGACCCGGACGCCGACGAGGGCTTCGTCGGGGCGGCGCTGTCGAGCAACATGTTCCGCTGGCAGCGCCAGAACGGCTCCTACCAGGCCGACAAGGTGATCGACGTCGACAACGAGGAGCTCGAGGGCTGGCCGCTGCCGGGCGGCGTGCCGGGCCTGATCACGGACCTGTTGGTGTCGATGGACGACCGCTTCCTCTACTTCTCCAACTGGCTCCACGGCGACCTGCGCCAGTACGACATCTCGGACCCCGCCAGCCCGAAGCTGACCGGCCAGGTATGGCTCGGCGGGCTGCTCGGCAAGCCGGGCGACGCGGGCCGCGAGCTGAACGGCGGCCCGCAGATGATCCAGCTGTCGCTCGACGGCCGCCGCCTGTACGTGACGAACTCGCTCTACTCGACCTGGGACAACCAGTTCTACCCCGGCCTGCGCTCCTGGATGCTGCGCGTCAACTGCGACCCGGACGGCGGCATGGAGGTCGACCCCGACTTCTTCGTCGACCTCGACGACCGCCCCGGCGGCCCCGCCCGCGCCCACGAGGTGCGACTGCAGGGCGGCGACTGCACCACCGAGATATTCCAGTGATCGACGTCCCGCTCGCCCACATCGGAGGGATGCCGGTCGAGGAGACGCTCGGCATGTACGGGCCGGGACTCCTGCTCGCCGCCGGCGCGGCGACCGCGTCGCTCAGCGCGCGCGTGCGCCGCCTCCGGCGGCGGGCGTCAGGCGTCGGTGTCGCACGCGTACCGGAAGGGCGAGGTGTTGAGCTTGCCGGTGGCCGCGATCTCCCGGACCGCGGCGCCGTCGAGTAGCCGGAACCGCGCCTGGAAGTGAGCGCTCGTCGGGTAGCCGACCCAGATCGGCACGATCAGCGTCTGGGTGTCGGTGTCCTCGACGCGTAGGTCGATCGTCGTGCCCGTGCCGACCAGCAGTGCGCCCTCCACGTCCGGGTTGTAGAGGGCGTACTGCAGGCGCGGTCGCCGGTCGCGATAGCCGTCGAGGGCGACCTCGAGCCAGACGACGAGGCCGACCTCGCGGCGGTCGATCATGGGGATCCGGCGCACGTCGGCGCCTGTCTTCTGCGCGTACTCGCCGCGGGTGATGCGCGCGAGCACCTCGCGCACGGCGAGGTTCGCCCGCGTCGTGGGCGGCTCGCGCACGCCGGCGCCGGGGATGAACTGCACGGCCAGGCCCGCCAGCCCGCTGACGATCGCGACCAGCGTGGCGGTCACCTCGAGCGGGCGAAGGGCGGCCTCCCGCTCGGGCTTCCTCCGCTTGAGCACGTAGACGCCGATCGCGATCGCGGCGGCCGCCGCGCCCACGGCCAGGGCGATCCAGCCGTACGAGCCTCCCTCGTCGTTGCCCACCGAGCCGCCGACGGCGAGCATCTTGCTGTTGGGTGGCCGGTCCTTGCGCTTGCAAGTGTTCGCGGCCTCCGCCTCCTTCACGCTCACCGGTCGCATGGCCGGGTTGCCGAAGCCCGGGTTGCGCCGGCTGGCCTGCTCGTCGTCGGGATCGCCGTCGGGGACCTCCTCGGGGACGGTCTCCGCCCGCACGGTCTCGGTCTCCGTGGGGGTCGTCTCCGTCGCCGGTGGGGCGTCCGACAGAGGCAGCTCGGGTGCGACCACCAGGTCGGGGTTCACGATCGGCCCGGCCTGCCCGAGCGCCGCCGGCGGCGCGATCGCAAGGAGGAGCGCGCTCCCGGCCGCGGCGAGGAGCGTGCGCGCGGCGCCACTCCTGGACGGGTGTTCTCTACCGATGGAGACAACTTGAACACTTTTCGGTGGCGTGATCAAGCAGACCCCAAACGCCGCAGGGCCCACCGTCAGGGGCAACTGGTCTAGACCAGTCTTGCTACATTGGCGCGACCCCAACAGCTCGCAGCGCGGGAGGAGGATGCGCGATGACTGCAAGGTGGTTCGTCGTAGGCCTGGTGGGAGTGATGCTCCTCGCCATGGCGGGACCGGCGGCGGCGTCGGTGGACGTGATCCCGAAGCCGGCCTCGGTCGAGCAGCGGGCGCACGATTCCTTCGCGCTGACCGCGGACACGAGGATCGTCGTGAGGCACCGCTCGCGGGATGCCGCCCCGGTGGCGGGTGACCTCGCGAGGCTGCTCCGCCGGTCGACCGGATACCGGCTGCCGGTCGTCTGGAAGTCGAACCGCCACCACCCCGAGATCTCCCTGAAGCTCACGCGGTCGCAGCCGGTCGGACGCGAGGGTTACGTCCTGCGCACGTCGCGCCACGAAGTGCGCATCAAGGCGCGCACCGCGGCGGGCCTCTACCACGGCGTGCAGACCTTGCGCCAGCTGCTGCCCGCGAAGGTCGAGAGCGGCACGGCCCGGCCCGGCCCGTGGCGGGTGCCGGGAGTGCGCATCCAGGACGAGCCGCGCTTCCGCTGGCGCGGCGCCCACCTGGACGTGTCGCGCCACTTCTTCTCCGTGCCCGAGGTCGAGCGCTACATCGACCTGATCTCGCAGTACAAGGACAACGTCCTCCACCTGCACCTGAGCGACGACCAGGGCTGGCGGATCGTGATCGACAGCTGGCCGCGGCTCGCCACCTTCGGTGGCAGCACCGAGGTCGGCGGCGGCCCCGGCGGCTACTACACGAAGCGCGACTACCGCGAGATCGTCCGCTACGCGGCCGAGCACTACATCACGGTCGTCCCGGAGATCGATACGCCGGGCCACACCAACGCCGCGCTCGCCTCGTACGCGGACCTGAACTGCGACGGCATGGCGCCGCCGCTGTACACGGGCACCGACGTCGGCTTCAGCTCGCTCTGCGTCGACAAGGAGATCACCTACCGCTTCCTCGACGACGTGGTCCGCGAGCTCGCCGCACTCACGCCGGGCGCGTACCTGCACATGGGCGGCGACGAGGCGCACTCCACGACGGAGGCCGACTACAAGCAGTTCATCCAGCGCCTCCAGGGCATCGTCACCACCCACGACAAGCGGCTGATCGGCTGGGAGGAGATCGTGCAGGCGCCGCCGCTGCCGCCCGGCACGCTGGCCCAGCACTGGAGCCCGGCCACCGGCTCCGAGCCGGGCACCGAGCTGGCGCGAGAGGCGGTGGCGCAGGGCGTAAAGCTCGTGATGTCGCCGGCCAACCACGCCTACCTCGACATGAAGTACGACGAGAACACGCCGCTCGGCCTCTCGTGGGCCGGGTTCGTCGAGGTGCGCGACTCGTACGAGTGGGACCCCGCCACGATCGTCGACGGGGTCGGCGAGAACGACGTCGAAGGAGTGGAGTCGGCGCTCTGGAGCGAGACGCTCGAGGACATCTCCGACATCGAGTTCATGGCGTTCCCGCGCCTGCCCGGCATCGCGGAGATCGGATGGTCGCCGCGCACCGGCCGCAACTGGGACGAGTACCGGCTGCGGCTGGCCGCGCAGGCACCGCGGTGGGAGATCGAGGGCGTGAACTTCTACCGCTCGCCCCAGGTGCCGTGGCGATGATTCCCCGGCGACTCCTGCTCCCGCTCCTCGTGCTGGGCCTCGCGCTCGCGGCGCTGCCTCCGGCAGCGGCCGCGAGCGTCCGGCACGGCGGTTGGATCGACTCGAAGCTGCGCCGGATGTCGCTCGAGGAGAAGGTCGGCCAGCTGTTCGTCGCGAACGTCTACGGGCGCTCGGCCGACACGACCGATCCGGACGACGTCGCCGCCAACCAGGCGATGTACGGGCCGGACATCCGCAACGCCCGTGACCTGATCCGGCGCTACAGGATCGGCGGGATCGTCTACTTCCGCTGGACCCACAACCTGGGCGAGCCGGAGCAGATCGCCCGCCTCTCGAACGGGATCCAGCTGGCGGCCCTGCGCCATGGCGCGCACGTCCCGCTGCTGATCTCGACCGACGAGGAGCACGGCGTGGTCTCGCGCGTGTGGTCGCCGGCAACGGAGTTCCCGGGGAACATGACGGTCGGCGCGACCCGCCGGCCTCGCGACGCGTTCGACACCGGAGCGGTCACGGCGAGCGAGCTGAGGGCGCTCGGCATCAACCAGAACTACGCGCCGGTCGCCGACGTGAACGTGAACCCGCTCAACCCGGTGATCGGCGTGCGCTCGTTCGGGGAGAACCCGGGGCTCGTGTCCGAGATGACGGCCGCCGCGGTCAGGGGCACCCAGGGCGAGGGCGAGATCGCGACGCTCAAGCACTTCCCCGGCCACGGCGACACCGTGACCGACAGCCACACCGGCGTGCCGTGGATCTTCCACGACAGGCAGCGGTGGGAGCAGACCGACGCGCCGCCGTTCCGCGCCGGAATCGCGGCCGGCGTGGACGTGATCATGACCGCGCACGTGATCATGCCCGAGCTCCAGAGCGACTGTGACGTGGACACCCAGGAGGGCTGCGATCCGGCCACGCTCGACCCGGAGATCCTCACCGGGCTGCTGCGGGACGAGCTCGGCTTCCGCGGCGTCGTCGTCACCGACGCGCTCAACATGGCGGGCGTGCGCGAGAAGTACGGCGACGACCGCGTCCCGGTGCTGGCGCTGAAGGCCGGCGCCGACATGCCGATGATGGTCGACCAGCCGACCGACACCGTGAGCCTCGAGGTCGCGTACCGCGCGGTGCTCGACGCCGTGAGGAGCGGCGAGCTGAGCGAGCGCCGGATCGACCAGTCCGTGCGCCGCGTGCTCGCGCTGAAGAAGAAGCGCGGGCTGCTCAGGCACCCGCTCGTCAGCCCGCGCAAGGCGGAGCGCCGACTGGGCACGCGCTCGCACGTGGCGACGGCGGAGCGGGTGGCCGGCGACGGCGTGACGCTGATCCGCAACGACGCCGGGCTCCTGCCCCTCGGCCCCGCGGCGGGCCGGCGCGTGCTCGTGACGGGCTACCGCCTGGTGTCCGAGAGCACGGACGCCCGGCCGGCGGAGCACCTCGCGGCGGCGCTAGGGCGCCTCGGATTCGCGACCGACCTCTTCGAGACCGGCACGGCGCCGTCCGCCGCGGCGATCGCCGGCGCGGTCGAGAGGGCGGGGGCCAGCGACCTGGTGGTGGTGGCGACCGCGAACGCCTCAGGCTCGGCATCGCAGCAGCGGCTGGTGAACGCCCTGGTAGGGACCGGCAAGCCCGTGGCGGTGGTCGCGACCCGCAACCCGTACGACATCGCGAACCTGCCGCAGGTGCGCACCTACCTGGCCACGTACTCGTGGACGAGGCCGGCGATGAACGCGACGGCGCGCGTGCTCGCGGGGGAGACCAACCCGACCGGCAGGCTGCCGGTGCACATCCCGGCCGCGGACGACCCGACCGCAACGCTGTACCCGTACGGGTTCGGCCTGGGCTACGGGGGTTAGCGCTCGCGCGGCGACGCGTGCGCGCGGCTCGAGCTGTGCGGCGCCGGCGGGCGCCGCGCGGCTTCGAGCGCCTCCTCCCGCGTGGCGTACTCCCTCACCTCGACGATCCGGTCGTCGTCGCCGAACGCGTACACGCAGGCGTAGTGGATCTCGCTGGTGACCTGGCTGCCCTTGCCGGTGCCGATCCCTACCTGGACGCAGACAAGGCGGTCGCCCACCTCGATCGCCTCCTCGATCTTGCTCGCCCCGGTGTCGAAGTCGAAGCTGTCGAGCCAGTCCTGCATGTAGCGCCGCACGCCCTGGTGGCCGCGGTACGTGCCGGAGTCGGGCGCGCCCTCGATCGTCGTCCAGACGATCTCGGGGTCGAGCAGCTCGAAGACGACGTCGAAGTCGCCGCGGGCCCAGCCATCGTTGTAGAGGCGCGCGACGAGGCTCAGCCGCTCGAACATCCTCCGATTGTGCCGGATCGCCTTCGCGGACCCGCCGAGGCCCACTCCCGCGGCGCCGCCCGCTCGTCCCTGAGCGAGGCGGCACCGCGGGTCCGGGCTCCCCCCGGAGCGTCGCGTTGGCAGCGGCGCGTTTACTTCCCCCGGCGCGCCGCTGCGGTGGACGCCTACCGCCTGCAGGAGATCGCCGTGTCGACCGTCTTGTCGGGAACCTCGATGTAGCTGAAGATGCCGCGCGTCGGGGCCTTGCCGCCCTTCGGGCACTTGAAGGCCTCGATGTACCCGCGCATGCGGCCCTTGTGCTTGATGCTCGCCTTGACGGTCGTGGTGAAGAAGATCACGCCTGTGTGGAGGCCCGGCAGCGGCGTCTGGATGTTCTGCGGCACCGGGACGGTGAGCCTGTAGCCGTACTTGCCGTGCAGCTTCTTGAGCGGCGAGTTCAGCACGCCGCGGATCGACACCGGCGCGCTCGGGACGGAGAGGACGTAGAGCAGGACGCTCTTGCCCTTCGGGCCGTTGAACGCGGTCACGTCGGTCTTGACCTCGAGCGAGCCGACCTTGCCGATCGCACTGCCCTTGCCGATCTTCGACTGCTTGGGGCACTTGTTCGGGCCCTTGTTGAGCAGGATCGACTCCGTGCAGGACGGGAAGAAACGGCCGTTGGCGACGGCGGCGTTCGGGAAGAAGATCTGCGCCTGCTGGAGCGTCGGCGGCTGGCCCCCCGGCGGCACCGTATCCGCGCCGGTCGTCACCTTGAGGGCGATCGGAGTCGGCTTTCCGCCCTTGAGCTTGTTCGGCTTCACGCTCGCCGAGAGCGTCTGCTCGAAGTTGGTGTTCACGGTCTGCGCGTAGGCGATGGCGCCGCCGACGGCGACCGCGATGAGGGCGAGCGGGATTAGAAACATACGCGTGTTCAAAGGCATGGCGCGCACCATAGCCCACGCGGCTCAGCCGCGCAAGAGCAGATATACGAGCGTGGCCGCGAAGACGATCTGCCCGATGCCGAAGGCGACCCCGAGGCTGACCGCCCCGGCGAGCTCGGCGACCCCGACCGCGACCCCGAAGGCGGCGACGAGGATGAGGCACTGGGCGAAGCCGGAGAGGCCGAGGCGGCGTGGGGGAGGAGGACCGGGCGGCGCGCCCCGCCCGCGCGCCTGCTTCGCGTCCGGCCCGCGCGCCTGCTCGGCGGCGCGCTCGCCGCCCCGTGCGCGCTCCTCGGGCGGCTTCCCCCGCGCGCGCTCGTCCGGCTTCCCCCGCGCGCGCCCGCTCGGCTTCCGGCGCCGGCTCACGCGTTCGCCCTCCGCTCGAGCTCGGCCACCAGCGCGTTCACGCTGAGCGCCTCGTCCTGGGCGGCCAGGAACCGGAGCGCTTCGCGGCGTCCCCCGAGCGCCCGCAGCGCCCGCTCCCCGTGCTCGGCCGTCAGCTCTCGCAGCGCCGACAGCCGCCGGCACCGGAGCCGCCGTTCGGCCACGTCGAGCCGCCCGCGGTGGGCGTCGATCGCTCCGACCAGCTCGTCGACGCCGCTCGGCGGTGGGATCGACGACACCGCCACGACCGGCACGTCGCGGGAGCCGAGCGCGGCCAGCGCCTGCTCGAGGTCGCGCTGGGCGCGGAGCGCAGGGTCGCCGAGGTCGGCTTTCGTCACGACGAGCACGTCGGGCACCTCCATGATGCCCGCCTTCAGGAACTGGAGCACATCGCCCGAGGCGGGCTGCACCACCACGGCGACGGTATCGCTCACCTCCTCGACGTCTGTCTCCGACTGGCCGACGCCCACGGTCTCGATCACCACGACGTCGAACGTCGCGGCGAGCGCCTCGGCCGCCTCGCGCGTCGGGCCGGCGAGCCCGCCGAGCCGTCCGCCCGCCGCGGTCGAGCGGATCAGCACGCCGTCGTCGCGAGGGTCGTGCTCGATCCTGGCGCGGTCGGCGAGCAGCGAGCCGCCCGAGCGCTTCGACGACGGGTCCACGGCGAGCACCGCCACGGTTCGTCCCGCATCGCGCCAGTCGGCGACCAGAGCCGACAGCAGGCTGGACTTGCCCGCACCCGGCGGCCCCGTCACGCCGATCACATGCGCGGGCGCCTCGCCGCCGAGCGCCTCTGGCGACACCTCCGCCAGCAACGCGGCCGCCGCGTCGCGGTTCCCGGGGGAGCGGTCCTCGATCAGGTTGAGCGCCGCCGGCGCCGCGGCGCGGTCGCCCTCGCGCAACCGCCTGCCGAGCTCCGCCGCATCCGAGGTTGCCATGGGCGGCGCAAGGTAGCTCACGCAGCCCGCGCGAGCAGACGACGGAGGAGCTCGGCGATCCGGCCGGGCTCCTCGACGACCTGGCGCCGGGTGATGCGAACGGGATCGAACCCGGCGAGTCGCAGGCGCTGGTCGCGCAGGCGATCGTCCTCGAACGCCCGTCGGGTCCCGTGCGTCGTCCAGCCGTCGGTCTCGACGACAAGCCGCTCGGCGCGCCAGAGGAAGTCGACCTTTACCCAGCCACGACCGATCGCGGCGGACTCGGCTCCGAGGTGGAGCCGGGCGTTGACCTCCGGCTGGGGAAGGCCAGCGTCGCGGCACAGGGCGAGGAAGAGCTCCTCGAGCTCCTGGTCGGTGAGCGTCGGGCCGCCAAGGGCGGGGAGGACGGCGCGGACGACGGCGGCGCCGGGGTGGCCGTCGGTGCGTTGGAGCACGTCTTGCACGGCACGCAGGTCGAAGACTCCGAGCACCTCGGCCTGGTTGATCGCACGCTCGGCCGGGCGTTCGCCGAGGTCGGCGGCCATGTCGATGAGGGTGCGGGCGACGGAGGTGCAGGGGATTCCGTCAACGACCGCGCGGTCTCTCTCGACCAGGGTTCGGCTCGAGTGGACGATGATTCCGGGCCGATGCCTTCCGGCTCGGCCCCGCACGGTGTCGTCGACCATGCGGCGGTTGTCCGGGCGCAGGGCGTGGAGGCCACCCGCAGAGCGGTGTGACACGAGCGCGCGCGGTCCACATGCGAGAACGGCGGCAATGAGGAGGCCATCCCCGGTCAAGCGGGAATGGCCAACCGCGTACACGCCCCGGTGCACGGCGTGCAACCGGCCTGCGGCCACGCGCTTGCGCACGGCAGATGGACTGAGTCCGAGGGCTCGCAGCTGATCGATGCCGACGACTCCATGCTGGCGATCGGCGAGCGTCGCGAGCCCCACATCCCGGGGGTGTTCGACAAAGCGGGACTATTACTCCCGGAACGTTGAACACCCCCCTCCATGCCCGCACCCTGACGGCTGCCGGCGCACGCGTGGGTTACAAGCGTTACGAGTCTGCGACTACGCCGCGGCCGGGGCGGTCACGCCGTTGCACTCCGCCACCAGGTCCACGATGTCGCCCATTATCCGGCTGACCTCGAAGTCCTTCGGCGTGTAGACGCGGGCGACTCCGGCCTCCCGCAGGGCGGCCTCGTCCGCCGCCGGGATGATCCCGCCGACCACGACGGGCACACCCCCGGCGCCCGCGGCCTCCAGCTCGCGCAGCACCGCCGGGATCAGCTCCGCGTGCGAGCCGGACAGGATCGAGAGGCCCACTACGTGTACGCCCTCCTGGACCGCGGTCGCCGCGATCCGGGCCGGCGTCAGCCGGATGCCGTCGTACACCACGTCCATCCCGGCGTCCCGGGCGCGGATCGCGATCTGCTCGGCGCCGTTCGAGTGGCCGTCCAGCCCGGGCTTCCCGACCAGGATCTTGATCCGCCGGCCCAAAGCCGACGAGACCCGGTCCACACGATCCCGCAGCTCGACCAACGACGAATCGTCCCGGGCGGCCGCGGCCTCGGCGACACCCGTCGGCGCGCGATACTCACCGAAGACCGACCGGAGAACGCCCGCCCACTCACCGGTGGTCACCCCATTCTTCGCCGCTGTAAGCGTGGCGGGCATGATGTTCGTGTCAGGGTCGAGAGCGGCGTCGCGAAGCGAATCCAAAGCGGCGGAAACGGCGTCCGAGTCGCGGCCGGAGCGCCAAGCCTGGACCGCGGCAACGGCGGACCGCTCGACCGCCGGATCAACCCGCAAGATCCCCCCGTCCTCGCCCTCCTGCAACGGCGACGGCTCGTGCTCCGTGTAGCAGTTCTGCCCGACCACCTTCTGCTCGCCCGCCTCGATCCGCCGCACACGCTCGCGGTGCGACTCCACGAGCTGGGTCTTCATGTACGGCACGGCCTCCACGGCGCCGCCGCGCTCAGCCACGACCTCCATCTCGGCCCGCGCGCCGCCCACCAGCTCCTCCACCAGCCCGTCCATCACCCGCGAGCCCTCGAACACGTCCGCGTACTCGAGCAGGTCGGTCTCGCAGGCCAGGATCTGCTGGATCCGCAGCGACCACTGCTGGTCCCACGGCCGCGGCAGCCCGAGCGCCTCGTTCCACGCGGGGAGCTGGATCGCCCGCGCCCGCGCGTCGCGCCCCATCGTGACCGCCAGCGCCTCCAGCACGATCCGGATGATGTTGTTCTCCGGCTGCGACTCGGTCAGGCCCAGCGAGTTCACCTGCACCCCGTACCGGAACCGCAGATACCGCTCGTCGTCAACGCCGTACCGCGTCCGCCCGATCTCCTCCCACAGCCGGCCCATCGCCCGCAGCTTCGCGTGCTCCTCGACGAAGCGGATGCCCGCGTTGACGAAGAACGAGATGCGCCCGAACACGCGCGGGAAAATCTCCT
Organism: Thermoleophilaceae bacterium; assembly: GCA_036407035.1. Taxonomy (GTDB): domain Bacteria; phylum Actinomycetota; class Thermoleophilia; order Solirubrobacterales; family Thermoleophilaceae; genus JACVRW01. The sequence goes on from DASXAA010000219.1 coordinate 37,647, forward strand.
CGGGCACCCGGTCCCGCACCCGGTCGAGCACCGCGATCCCGGTCGAGAGCGCGTACGCGATCTCCTGCACGGGCGTCGCCCCCGCCTCCTGGAGGTGGTACGAGCAGATGTTGATCGGGTTCCACTTCGGAACCTCGTCGACCGTCCACGCGATCATGTCCGCGATCAGCCGCATCGACGGCTCCGGCGGGAACGCGTACGTCCCGCGCGAGAGGAACTCCTTGATGATGTCGTTCTGCGTGGTGCCCTGGAGCGAGTGGCGGTCCACGCCGTTCTCCTCGGCGACCGTCACGTACAGCGCCAACAGCCACGCCGCCGTGGCGTTGATCGTCATCGACGTGTTCATCTCGTCGAGCGGGATCCCGTCGAACAGGGTGTGCATGTCGCCCTTGTGGGTGATCGAGACGCCGACCTTGCCGGCCTCGCCGCGCGACAGCTCGTGGTCGGGGTCGTAGCCGGTCTGGGTCGGCAGGTCGAACGCCACCGACAGTCCGGTCTGGCCCTTCGCGAGGTTCCGCCTGTACAGCTCGTTCGACTCGCGCGCCGTCGAATGGCCCGCGTAGGTGCGCATCACCCACGGGCTGTCCGGCTGCGGGAGGCGATGGCCCGTCACGAGGGAAAGTCTATGGGGCCCGCCGCCGGGGGGATGGCAGCGGGCCCCCGCCCTACTTGGTGAACGAGGTCCTCCAAGAGGCACGCCACGACGCCCGCCAGCTGGCCCTCCAACTGGCGCGCCAGCTCGCGTCCTGGTCGGCCCGGTCGGCCTCCGAGGTCGCGCAGGTGGCGCACCGCCAGCTCGCGAGCGGACTCCACAGCGCGGCGAGCAACCGGTCGGCCGAGCGCCAGCTCGCCCTGAACCAGGTCGCGCGCCGGAAGTCGATCCTGCCCGTCGCGGTGTTGATGAGGTTGCTCGGGGTGAGCCCCAAGTTGCTGCGCAGCTTGTTGCTGCCGTCGTTCAGGGCGGCGGCGTCGTCGACGCGCGGCTCGACGCCCACGCCCGGCACGTCGCGGGCGGTGTTGATCAGGGCGCCCTTGACCTGATCCGGGGTCCAGTTCGGGTGCGCCTCGATCACGTCGGCCGCGGCGCCCGACACGAGCGCGGCCGACATCGACGTTCCGCCGAGCTCCATGTACCCGCGTCCGATGATGCACTCGGGGCACCGGCGCGCGTAGTCGCTGCCGGGCGCCATCACCGACGCCAGGTGCGCGCCCGGCGCCAGGATCTCGGGCTTCGAGAGGCCGTCCTGCGTCTTGCCGTGGCTCGACCATGAGGTGAGCTTGTCGTCGCCCGTGTAGTCCGTCCCCTGATCGTCCACGGCACCGACCGTGAGCACGTACGGGTCGTTGCCGGGCGAGAAGGAGACGGCGTCGTTGTCGGAGCCCGCGTTGCCCGCCGCGGCGACCACCACGATGCCCTGGAACCACGCCTCCTCGACGGCGGCGTCGAGCGGGTCGGTCTTGTACGACTCGGCGACGGTCGAGCTGAGCGACAGGTTGAGGACGCGGATGTTGTAGTCGTCCTTGTGGTCGACCGCGAACTGCACGCCGTCGATCACGTCGATCAGGCTCGCGTTGCCCTCCTCGTCGGAGATCTTGACCGAGATGAGGTTGGCGTTCGGCGCGACGCCGACGTAGTCGCCGTCGGCGCTGTCCCAGCCGGGCCGGTTGTTGCCGTTGCCGGCGATCAGGCCGGCGACGTGGGTGCCGTGGCCGAACGAGTCACCGGCGTTGCGCGCGTCGGGGTTGACGACCGCCGAGGCGACAACGCGCGAGCGCGAGTTGTAGCTCGAGACCTGGAAGTCCGGCAGGTTGCCCGCGACGCCGGTGTCGACCACGGCGACTCCCACGCCGCGGCCGGTCAGGCCGTCCTGCCAGGCCTTGGTGGCCTCGAGCGACTGGTTGAACGAGGTCCTGAGCCGCCACGGCTCGTAGATCGAGCTGGCGCGCTTCACGACCGGCGCGTTGGCGGAGACCGCGCGCACGCGCGGGTCGCGCTCGAGCGCGCCGGTCGCCGACGGGCTCACCACGGCGCCGACGCCGTTGATGATCCGCAGCTCCCGCTCCACGCGGCCGCCCAGCGAGCGCACCAGCGCCCCGCCCTCCGACAGCGACGTGCCGCGATCGAACTGCACGATCACCTCGTCGTCCGCGCGGGCGGAGGCCGGCAGGATCGCGATGAGGGCGAGCAGCGCGCCCAACAGCACCATCGGACGCATCCAGCGAAGCCGCCCCAACTCCAGTTCAACCGTCACGCGAGTCCTCCACAAAGTCTCTTGTCGTACTCGCGAGCCCAGCGGGGCGGTGCTCGCGTACTCAGAAGATCGGAATTCCGCGCCGGCTCTGGATCGGCGGGTTGTCCATAGACGTTTGTTCGACCCCGGCCTGGATCCACCGATCCTGACGGCATTTCCTCGCCGGGCTGCCGTCGCCAGGCGTCGCCGGCTCACTCGCGAGGGTTCACCCTCGCTCCGCTCGCCGTCGTCGCCTGGCTCGGCCCCCGGCACGGAAATGCTCGCCAGTCCCGGTGGATACAGACCGCGTCAGACGGCGATCGAATCGCCGGATTCGGCCTGGCCGCGGCGCTCGAGCCGGCTCCAGAAGGCGGGCCAGCGCCGGAACGAGGCGTCCAGCGCCGCGACGACCCGCGGGCAGAACTGGAGCCCGACCTTGCGGGCGATCTCCGCGCGCGCCTCGGCCAGCGGCCGGGCGGGCCGGTACGGACGGTCGCTCGTCATCGCGTCGAGCGCGTCGGCCACCGCGAGCACCCGGGCGGCGAGCGGGATGCCCTCGCCGGCGAGCCCGTCCGGATACCCCTGGCCGTCGAAGCGCTCGTGGTGGTGGCGCACCATCTCCTTGACCATCGGCGGCAGCTCGAGCTCGGCCAGGATGTAGGTGGAGATCTCGGGGTGGCGCTGGATCACCTCGAGCTCCTCGCCGCTCAGCCGGCCCGGCTTCAGCAGGATGTCGTCGGGTATCCCGACCTTGCCGATGTCGTGGATCACCGCGCCCACGCCGACCGCCCGCTGCTCCGTCTCGTCGAAGCCCAGCTCGTCGGCAAGCAGCAGCGCCATCTCCGCCACGCGCTCGGTATGGCCGCCGGTGTAGGGGTCCTTCGCCTCGATCGTGCGGGCCAGCGAGGTGATCGTGGCCAGATAGGACTGGTGGACCTTGCGCAGCAGGTCGTGCTTGTCCTCGAGCAGGCGGGTCAGGCGCCGGTTGGCCTCGGTCGTCTCCTCGGCTCTCTCTCGCAGCTCGGCCACGTTCGCGCGCGTGCGGTCGAGGTACTGCTTCTGGGCGAGCCACAGCATCGCCACCGGCAGGCCGAGCAGCGCGAACGCGAGGTTGCCGACCTCGTCGTAGGCGACCAGCAGCGTCCCGGCGAGCGCCCCGAACGCGAGGTGGTACGGCCAGCACCAGGCGAAGCGCTCGCGCCAGGCGTCGAACGGCGAAACGCCCTCGTCGAGCGCCCAGGCGCCCGCGACGAGCATCGCGTTGACCGCGTAGTAGGCGAGCCCCGCCACCGTCGCCGCCTCGATCAGCGCCGCCGTGCCCGCCCACGGCGAGAGGACGAACACGCCCGCGGCCGCCGCGCCGCTGAGGCCGAGCGAGCCGAAGTTGAACGACGCCTTGATCAGCGGCTCGCGCCGGGCCAGCCGCACCACGAGCACGAGCGCCTCGGCCGCCACCGGTCCGGCGGGGCCGAAGTTGAACGCGAGCGCGAGCGAGGGGATGGCGCCCGGTGACACGCGGCCGCGGCCGAACAGGTCGAGATCCACGAAGTCGAGCACGAGCACCGAGACGACGAGGATGGCCAGCAGCCCGGGCGCGTCGCCCAGGGGCTCGATCCCGGACAGGCCCGCCACGGCGAGCGCGGCCGCGGCGATCGTCGCGGCGTAGGCGGGCAGCAGCCTGCGCGCGCCTACGACCGGCGCCGGCGCGTCCGGCGCGGGCTGCGACTCGTGGTCCGGCTCCGGCGGCGCCGCGTGCTGCCGCCTTCGCTCGACACCGCCCGGCCCCGCCCCGATCATCGCGAGCGGGGCAGAGGGGGCGGGCGCCTCGAACGGCTCGTCGCTCAGGTCGAACACGGCGCGCGACTCCGAGGAGACCCCGACCCGCACGCGGTTGCGCCCCGCCGCCTTCGCCTCGTACACGGCCAGGTCGGCCGCCTTCAGGAGGTCCTCGGGCGTCTCGCCGTGGTCCGGGAAGACCGCGACACCGGCCGACAGCGTCACCGACGCCGGCGCTCCCGCCCGGCGCGTGTCCTCCTCGCGGAAGCGGAGCCCCTCCACCTGCTCGCGCAGCCCCTCGGCGCAGCGCAGCGCCTCCACGGCGGAGGCGCCCGGCAGCAGGAGGCAGAACTCCTCGCCGCCGAAGCGCGCCGCCACGGCGTCGGGGGCGTCGACCTCGCCGAGCGCGTCGGCCACCGCGCTTATCACGCGGTCGCCGACCAGGTGGCCGAAGCGGTTGTTGATCTCGCGCAGGTGGTCGAGGTCGACGACGATCACGCCGAGGCTGCCGCCGCGCCTGGCGGCGTCCGCGAGCGCCTCGTCGAGCCGCTCGCCGAAGTGGACGAAGTTGTAGAGGCCGGTCTTCGGGTCGGTCCGCACCCGGTGCTCCAGCTGCGGCACGAGCAGCGCGCGGTGGATCAGCGCTATCGGCCCGAGCGCGAGCAGCACCGCGGCCGGGCCCGACTCCCACAGCACCGCGAGGCAGGCGCCGGTCGCGGCGAGCGCCACGTCCGGCGGCAGCCCGTCGGCGAGCTGGTGGAGGCTCCCGCGCAGCCGTCCGCGGCTCGCGTAGGCGGCCACGAGCGCGATCAGCACGTGGTTGACGATCGCGTATGCGGCCGCCGCCGCGCCGAGCACGATCACCATGTCCGAGGTCTCGACGGAGCCGAACGCGTCGCCGGCGTTCACGATCGCGTGCGCGGCGAGGCCGGCGAGCAGGTAGTTGGCGACGTTGAACGCGACCTTGAACCACGGCAGCCGCCGCACCGCCAGGCTCGGCAGGAAGCAGCACACCGCGAGCAGGGCGGTCGCCCACGGCGGCAGCAGCACCGCGCCCCAGAAGAAGAACGCGAAGTTCGGCTGGAGCGAGTAGTGGCCGGGCGCGAAGACCTCGAAGAGGTTCGCCCCCGCGCAGAGCGCGCCGGCGCAGAGGAGCAGCGGCACGTCGAGCGTCGCGTCCGCCCAGGCGACGGCCGACGCGGTCGTCAGCGCCGCGCTGGCGGCGATCGTCGCGAGGATGAACGCCTGGGCTTGCCTCGGGAGAAGGGCAAACCCCTCTTCACGGTCGGAGGCCATAAGGGAGGTCCTGGCCAGGTAATCGGCCCTTTCCGGGTCGCGCTTGAGACCCAGACGGTTGGCTGTCACTCGCGCCGGGCGGTCTGTAAGGTCAGGGCAGCGGTGAGCCGCGCTATCGATGTCATGCACCTCGGCCGCGACCGTGTCATCTGCGCGTACGAGGTCGGCGGCCTGATCATCGACCCGGGACCGTCGAGTTGTGTCGACGAGTTGGTCGACGTGCTCGGCCCTGTCGTGCCGCGTGCTCTGCTCCTCACGCACATCCACCTCGACCACGCCGGCGCCACCGGAGTGCTCTGCAGGCGGTTCCCCGAACTGGTCGTGTACGTGCACGAGATCGGCGCGGACCACCTCGTGGACCCGTCGAAGCTGCTCGAGAGCGTCGGGCGCCTCTACGGCGATCGAATGGAGGAGATCTGGGGCGAGGTCGTGCCGGTGCCCGAGGAGCGGATCCGCCGCCTGAAGGGCGGCGAGGAGGTGGAGGGCTTCAAGGTCGCCTACACGCCCGGCCACGCGAGCCACCACGTCTGTTACCTGGACCCGGAGAGGGGAGACGCCTACGTCGGCGACATGGCCGGCGTGAGGCTGCCGCCCTACGAGCACACGATCGCGCCGACGCCGCCGCCGGACATCGACCTCGAGGCGTGGCTCGACTCGCTCCACACGATCGCCTGCTGGAACCCGAGCAGCCTCTGCATGACGCACTTCGGGCAGGTCTTCGACGTGGCCGACCAGCTCCACCGCGTGCGCGCCGCGCTGCTCGCGGAGGCGGACTCGGCGCGCCTCGACGGCGAGGAGCGGTTCGTCGCCGGGATCGAGGACGGGCTGAGGGAGGCGGCGGACGGGGAGACGGTCGAGCGCTACGAGCTGGCGGCCCCGCCGGACCAGCTGTACAAGGGGCTGGAGCGCTACTGGCGCAAGCGGTCCGAGGCGGCGGTGGCGTGAGCTCGACGGTCGAGCTCCCGCGAACGCGCGGGCCGGGCAGCGGCCTGGACGACCAGTGGCGCGTGATCGTCCTGAACGACGACCACAACACGTTCGAGGGCGTGGCCCGCGCGCTGTCCCGCACGCTGCCGGGGGTGACCTACGACGGCGGGATGGCGATGGCGAACAAGATCCACAACACGGGCCAGGCCATCGTCTGGACCGGGGCCAAGGAGCCGGCGGAGCTCTACTGGGAGCAGCTGAGCGAGGCGGGCCTGACGATGGCGCCGCTCGAGCAGGGTTAGAGCCCGGCGCTCAGTCGCTCTCGAGCGATACCAGCGAGCCCTCGCCCACGACCTCCCACATCGCCGGCAGGAGCGGCACCTGGTAGAGGCCGGACAGCTCGGCGCGCGCCGCCGCGAGCCGCTCCGAGTACCAGTAGCGCTCCCAGTCGGCCTTGGACTCGAAGGTCGCCTCCTGGATGAAGTCGAGCCGCCCGTCAAGGGCGCGGTAGAAGGCCCACGAGGTCGCGCCGTAGTCGAGCGCGGCCTGGGCCGCGGGCAGCCAGCCCTCCTCGAACCTGTCGCCGCGGAACGGGTTGGCCGCCCACTTGATGATCACCCGGAACACGTCAGGCACCCACCTCGGCGTAGATCGCGCCGGGGCCCTCGGCGGTCTTGCCGAGCCCGGTCTCGTCAGCGCCCACGAGTATCGAGATCTTGCCGAGGTGCTGGTTGTCGCGCATCAGCTGGTGCGCCTCGGGCACGCCCTCGAAGCCCATCGTCCGCCACAGCACCGGCCGGATCTGGCCCGACTCGATCAGCTCGTTCGCCTTCATGCACTCGTAGGCGTTCGCGAAGTGCGAGCCGAGGATCTCCTTCTGGCGCATCCAGAGGTAGCGCACGTCGAAGTCCAGCTCGTAGCCGGTCGTCCCCGCGCAGATCACGACCTTCCCGAACGGCTTGACGACGAACACCGACGTGGGGAACGTGGCCTTGCCGACGTGCTCGAAGACGATGTCGGGCGAGTCGCCGAGGATCTCCTTGACGCGCCTGCCGAACTCGCGCGAGACCTTGAAGCGGGCCTTCTCCTCGTCGGGCGTCTCGCCGCCCCTCCGCATCATGCCCGTGAACTCGCTGCGGTCGATGTAGTCCACCGCTCCGAGCTGCTTGACCAGCTCGCCCTTCTCCGGCGACGAAACGACCCCGACCGCGTGAGCGCCCGCCAGCGCGCAGAGCTGGGTGGCGAACACGCCGAGCCCGCCGGCGGCGCCCCAGATCAGCACGCGCTGGCCGGCCTGGAGGTTGCAGCGGTCGATCAGCATCCGGTACGCGGTGAAGTACACGAGGCCGTAGGAGGCGGCCTCCTCCCAGGTCAGGTTCTGAGGGCGCGGGAGCAGCTGCTGCGCCTGCACCTTCGTGAACTGCGCGAAGGAGCCCCAGGTGGTCTCGTAGCCCCAGATCATCTGGGACGGGGCGGCGAGCGGGTCGAGCCCGTGCACCTCCGGGTCCTCGTACGAGGCCATGTTGCAGTGGATGATCACCTCGTCGCCCGGCTTCCAGCGCGTGACGCCCTCGCCGACCTTCCAGACGACCCCGGACGCGTCCGAGCCGCCGATGTGGTGTCCCCACTCCGGGTGGTCGCCGTAGCGCATCACGGAGACCGGCTCGCCGAGCGCGGCCCAGACGTTGTTGTAGTTCACGCCGGCCGCCATCACCCGCACGATGACCTCGAACGCGCCGGGCTCCGGCACCTCGACCTCCTCGAGCCGGAAGGCGTCGCGCGGCTCGCCGAGGCGCTCCTCGCGGATCACCCAGGCCGCCATCGTCTCCGGCAGCGTGCCGGGCTCCACCCGGAGCTCGGACACCTTGCTCACATCCACAGCCATCGCGTAGTCAGTCCTCCACGGTCTCGCAGGGGGCCGTGGATCCTACTGGCGCTCAGGCGGCGTGTGCGACCTCGGGCGTGGCCTCGGCCACCGCGGCCGCCTCCGGCTGCGCGGCCGTCTTCTTCGGTCCGATCAGGAACAGCGCGATCAGCGCGCCGCTGAACGCCACGCCCGCCGACAGCCACATCCCGCTCGAGAAGGCGTGGATGAACGCATCCCTGGCGGCGCCGTCCACCTGCTGCGCCACGTGCGGGGCGAGGCCGTGGAGCGACTCGCCGTTCGAGGCCGACCCCAGGTTGTCCACAAGGTGCTCGCGCTGGGCGGCGCTGACGGGCAGGCCCGCGAGCGTCTCCTTGAAGCGGTCGCTCGCGAGGTGCTGGAACAGCGCCCCGATGGCCGCGACGCCGAAGGTGCCGCCCATCATCCGGTTCATCGAGAGGATCCCCGACCCGACGCCCGCCTTGGCGGCATCGACGGAGTTCATCGCGGCGGTCGACATCGGCGACATCGTCAGGGCCATGCCGATGCCCATCAGGACGAAGGCGGGGAGCAGCAGCGAATAGCCCGTGTCCACGTCCACGCGCGTCTGGAGCGCCATCGCGATCGCGGCGAGCGTGAGGCCGGCGACCATCAGCGGCCGCGGCCCGATCCGGTCGGCGAGCCGGCCGGAGATCGGCGCGATCAGGACGATCATCAGGGTGCTCGGCAGGAAGCGGATGCCCGCCTGGATCGGCGAGTAGCCGAGGATGTTCTGCATGTAGAGCGCGACGAAGAAGAACATCGCGAGCATCGCGAACGAGACGATGAACGCGACCGCGTTCGCGCCCAGGTACGTGCGCGACCTGAAGAACGAGAAGTCCACCATCGGCTCGCGCACGCGCGGCTCGATCACGAAGAACGCCACGATCGCGACGGCCGCGACGGCGAACAGCGCGAGGATGCGGGTGGAGTCCCAGCCCCAGGAGTTGCCCTCGACGAGCGCCAGCACGAGCGCGGAGAGCCCGACGGAAAGGGCGGCGATGCCGGGGACGTCGACCTTGTGGTGTGTCGTCTCGTCGCGCGACTCGAGCGTGGCGAACAGCGTCACGATCACGGCGCCGATCGCGACCGGCACGTTCAGGAAGAAGATCGCCCGCCAGGAGACGTACTCGGCGAGCGCGCCGCCGACCACGGGCCCGATCGCGAGCGCGAGCGCCGAGACGCCGGCCCAGGTGCCGATCGCCTTGCCGCGCTCGTGCGCCGGGAAGGTGTTCGTGATGATCGAGAGGCTGCCGGGCATCATGAACGCGGCGCCGATGCCCTGCACCGCGCGGCCGCCGACGAGCCAGGCCTGGTCCGGCGCCAGGCCGATGGCGGCGCTCGAGAGGGCGAAGACCACCACGCCGAAGAGGAACATGCGGCGGCGGCCGAAGATGTCGCCCAGGCGCCCGCCGGTCACGAGCAGCACGGCGAAGGTGAGCGTGTAGGCGTTGACGGTCCACTCGAGGCTCGAGAGCGACGCGTCGAGGTCGCGCTGGATGGACGGCAGCGCGACGTTCACCACGGTGTTGTCGAGCATGATCATGAACAGCGCGAAACACATCGCGCCGAGCGTCCACCAGCGGCGATTGCCCTCGTTCAGGCGAAGGCGATCTGTCATGGGTCCTGTACCTCCTGCGGAATGTGCGCGGCGATCTCGGGTCGCTGCGCGAGCGTTCGAAGTCCTGGTGCAAGGAGGTCGCGCTCCTCCGGCGACAGCGACTCCACGAACTCGCGGAGCGCGACCGCACGGATCGCGACCATCTCCTCGACTCTGGCGCGCCCCTCGGGCGTGATGCGGACGAGCTTGCTGCGGCGGTCGTCCGTGTCCTCCTCGCGCGTGACGAAACCGCGCTTGACGAGCCCGTCGACGGCGCGGCTGACCGCCGGCAGGGAGAGCTGGAGCCGCTCGCCCAGGGTCTTGAGCGAGACGGCCACGTCGTCGTAGAGGTGCTGGAGCGCCTTCACCTGCGTGAACGACAGCTCCAGGGAGTCGATCGCCTGGACCATGTCGCGGCCGATGTCGACCAGCAGGTACTTGGTGACCGCCCAGAGATCGGCGAGCAGGGCGTCCTCGAGGATCGTGCTCGTCGATTGTGTGCGCGCACTAGATGCTTGCATGCATGCAAGTATTGCACGTGAGCAAGCGAATGCCAAGGGGTTTGGCGAATGTTGCGCGCTCGCGCGCGTCCGCGGCACAGGAGTAGCATCGCCCTGCCTTGCACGTCCACGTACGCCTCGGCGCCGGGCTCTCCAACCTCGCCGGCAGGGCGCAGCTCCAGGTCGAGTTGCCCCCCGGCGCGACGGTCGACGACCTGCTCCGGCGCGTGGGCGACGACCATCCCGACATCGCCTCGGGGCTCGGCTCGGCGCTGACCGTCGTGGGTGGCAGCCAGGCCGGCTCCGACCGGGAGCTGGAGGAGGGGGAGCGCGTGGCGCTGCTCCTCCCGGTCGCGGGAGGCGGACCCTTCGATCACCCAGGAGGTGGATCCTGATGGCGGTAGAGCCGGCCGAACTCGGAACGCAGACAGCCCATCCGACCGTTTTCGTCGACACCTTCACCGACGGTCTGCTCGACCCCGTGCGCCCGATGCTCGGTCCGGTCGAGGACGGCGGCCACATCGTCTTCAACACCTCGCCCGGCTGCTGGGGGCCGATGATCACACCGGCGCTGCGCGGCGGCCACGAGGTCGCGACGCCGGTGGCGGTCGCCGGCGCGGAGGTCGGCGACGCGATCGCGATCCGCATCAAGGACATCCTCGTAACCTCGATCGCGACCGCGTCGGGCAACGACCAGTGGATGGAGGGCCGCTTCCTCGGCGATCCGTACATCGCCGGCCGCTGCGCCGAGTGCGGGACGATGTACCCGGAGACGCGCATCGAGGGCATCGGCCAGACGGCGGTCCGCTGCGCGAACTGCGGCGCCGACGCCACGCCGTTCACGTTCACGAACGGCTACACGATCGCCTTCGACGAGCAGAAGCGGGTGGGCGTGACCGTCGGCCGCGAGGGCGCCGAGCGGATGGCCGCCGACGCCAAGCGCTTCGCCGCGCTGCCGGAGAACTCGGTCCAGAACCCGATCCTCACGTTCGCGCCGAGCGACCTCGTCGGCGTGGCGAGCCGCCTGCGCCCGTTCATGGGGCAGATCGGCACCACGCCCTCGATGCCGATCCCCGACTCGCACAACGCCGGCGACTTCGGCTCGTTCCTGATCGGGGCGCCGCACGAGTTCGCGCTTACGGCGGAGGAGCTCGACAAGCACCGCACCGACGGCCACCTGGACATCGACGCCGTCCGCGCCGGCGCGATCCTCATCTGCCCGGTCAAGACCCCGGGCGGCGGCGTGTACATGGGCGACATGCACGCGATGCAGGGCGACGGCGAGATCGCGGGCCACACCACCGACGTGTCCGGCACCGCGACGCTCGAGGTCGAGGTGATGAAGGGCCTCGACATCGACGGCCCGATCCTGTTCCCGGTCGAGGAGGACCTGCCGTTCCTGGCGCGGCCGCTCAGCGAGGGCGAGCGCGCGCAGGCGCTCGCGCTGGCGCGGCGCCACGGGGTGGAGGAGCTCGAGGAGTCCGCACCGATCTCGGTGATCGGGACGGGGCCCGACCTGAACAGCGCCACCGACAACGGCCTCGAGCGCGCGGCGCGCCTGCTCGACATGACCGTGCCGGAGGTGAAGAACCGGGCCACGATCACGGGCGCGATCGAGATCGGCCGCCACCCGGGCGTGGTGCAGGTGACGTTCAGGGCGCCGGTCGATCGGCTCGAGCGGCGCGGCCTGCTGGAGTACGCACGGGAGATGTACGGCTGAGGGCCACGCTCTTCGCGGTCCCCGGCTCGCATCCCTCGCTGGCCGCCCAGCTGATGCTGGAGCGGAAGGGGGTGGAGGTGCGCCGGATCGACCTCGTCGCCGCCGTGCACCGGCTCGTGGTGCGCGCGGCGGGCTTCCCGGGGATCACCGTGCCGGCCGTGCGCCTGGAGGGCGTGCGCCTGCAGGGCACCGGGAGGATCGCCCGCGCGCTCGACGCGCTCGTGCCGGAGCCGCGCCTGGTGCCCGCCGACGCGGCCGCGCGCGCCGAGGTCGAGCGGGCCGAGGGCTGGGCGGACGAGGTGTACCAGGCCGCCGCGCGCCGGCTCGCCTGGGCGACGATCAAGCGGGACCGCTCGTCGGTCGGCAGCTTCCTCGAGGGCGCGCGGCTCGGCATCCCGACCGGCCTCGCCGCCCGCACCGCCGCGCCGGTGATCTTCCTGTCGGCGCGGCTCAACCGGGCGAACGACGCCGCGGTGCGCCGCGACCTGGCGGCGCTGCCCGGCTGGCTCGATCGGATCGACGGCTGGCTCGCCGAGGGCGTGCTGGGCGGCCGCGAGCCCAACGTGGCCGACTACCAGGTGGCCACGTCCACGCGGCTGCTGATGGCGATGGACGACGTGAGGCCGTCGATCGAGGACCGCCCGGCCGGCCGCCACGCCCTGCGGCTCGTGCCCACCTTCCCGGGCCGGGTGCCGCCGGTCCTGCCTCAGAGCTGGCTTCGCTGACGCTTCGCGCCCGTTCCGTCAGGTCCCGTGCGTACGGTGCGACTGGACCATCATGGAAGCCGCCACCCCACTCAGGAAGCCCCACGTCCGCACGGTCGGGGATCGCCTCGCGATCGACGGGCTCGTCGTCGAGGACGACTGCGCCGTCCGCCTCGTGCGCGAGCGCGAGCAGAACGGCGAGGACCCGGTCCGGTCGGTCACGGACGCGCTCGAGATCGGGGCCCGGGTGCTCGACCGCGAGCAGGCCGCTGCCAACGCCGAGTACGTGAAGACGGAGTTCGAGCGCACCTCGCGCCAGCTCGAGCAGGAGTTCACCGAGAAGGCGCGCAAGGTGGCCGAGTTCTTCGGCGAGAAGGTCGACGCGGTCTTCGGCCCCGACGACGGCCAGCTCGCGAAGGAGCTCGACAAGCTCTTCTCCGACGGCAGCTCGAGCGCCGTGCAGCACCGCATCCGCGAGCTCGTGGCGGACTCGCTCGCCAGGTCGCGCGAGGACCTCGTGCGGCAGTTCTCCGCCGCGGACGACCGCAACCCGCTCGCCGACTTCAAGTCCGCCGCCGTGCAGTCGATCAACCAGGCCGCGGCCCGCTCCGACGCCACGCAGCGCGCCCTGCTGCAGAAGCTCGGCGAGCTCGAGCGCGAGCTGCAGGCGCTGCGCGGCGAGAAGGAGAAGCTCGAGGAGCTGGAGGCCGAGCGCGAGCGCGGCACCGCCAAGGGGCGCACCTTCGAGGAGCGGGTGGCCGAGGCGGTCGACGCCCTCGCTTTGGCCCAGGGCGACGTCGCGGAAGCGGTGGGCGACCAGCGCGAGGCCACCGGCAAGACCGGCGACGTGCTCGTGTCGATCGACGCCTGCGCCGGCCCCGCCCGCGGCCGCATCGTGATCGAGGCGAAGGACCGCCGCCTGTCGCGCCCGCGCGCGCTGGCCGAGCTCGACCAGGCGATGGGCGACCGCAGCGCCGACTTCGCCGTGATGGTCGTGCCGAGCGACGGGGAGCTGCCCGCGAACACGGAGCCCCTGCGCGAGTACAACGGCGACAAGATGCTGGTCGCGCTCGATCCCGACGCCGGGACGCTGCCGCTGGAGCTCGCCTACCGGCTCGCCCGCGCGCGCGTGTTGATGCGGCGCTCGGAGGGCGACGGCATCGACGCCGGCGCCGTTCGCGACACCGCCGAGCGGGCGATCGCCGCGCTCACGGAGGAGCGCCGGATCAAGCAGCGGCTGACCGGCGCGAAGACGAGCATCGACCAGGCGTACGAGCTGATCGAGCTCATGGCCGCCCGGGTGAAGGCCCACCTGGAGGAGATCGACGAGCTGGTGCGGCCGGCCGGCGAGGAGCCGCAGTCCGCGGCGGACGACGATCAGCTGGAGCTGTAGGCGCCGCGCCGCGCTCGCCCGGCGCTCCTCTTCCATATCGGGCCGCCCCCCCGCCCGGCGCTTACAGCGGGCAACCAGGGGGTGTCGTTTTCGAGTGTGGGTGCAGTTGTCGTCGTATATGACCCCGAAGTGCGCCCACACTCGGGGTGCCGGCGCGGGCCGGGACGCGCGCCGCGCTACGGCAGCAGCAGCTTGTCGTTCGAGTTCGGCCGCTCGCGCCCGATCGTCAGCTCGGCCGGCGCGATCTCCCTCGGCGTCGCCACCGCCGTGCCCGCCTTGACCTGGTAGATCCCCGGGGCCAGCGTCCTCCGCAGAGTGGCCGTGCCGAGGGGCTCCACCGGGCCGACGCGCTGGCTGCCGGTGTCGCCCTCGAGTGTGATCGTGTGCGCCTGCTTCGTCTGGTTCGAGATCGTTATCCGGACCGGCCCCGCACCCAGCTTCGACGGCGACACCGTGACCTTGTCCGTCTGGACCACGCCGGTCAGGTCGACCGTTACCGGCGGGCGCGGCTTGTTGGCGAAGTCCTCCTCGCCGCAGCCGGAGAGGATCGCTCCCCCGATGAGGAACGCGGCGGTTCCGCGAGCCAAGCGCGTCTTCGATGTCGCCCTCATCCCTCGGGCGCGAACCCTAACCGAACCAGACCGACCCGCGCGCAGCTACCAGCCGGTCCAGTTCCGCCTGGATCCCGGCCCGGATCCGCTCCGAGAGCGACTGCACGAGCGCGAGGTCCTCGGCGTCCTCCGGGCCGTACCCGGAGAGGTCCACCGGCTCCAGGAAGCGGATGCGGAACTTCGCCGGCAGGTACATCGCGCCGGCGGCGAGGCCGAAGTGCGGGAACGCGTGGTTGATCGGGAAGTAGATCAGCCCGGTCAGGCGCTGCAGCAGCGGGACGTGCGCGAAGATCGGCATCGCCTCCTCCGCGCCCAGCACCGCGATCGGCACGATCGGGACGCCTGCGCGGATCGCGGTGCGCACGAACCCGCCGCGCCCGAAGCGGCGCAGCCGGTAGCGCTGCCAGTAGAGCTTGCGGCTCCCCTTCTGACCCTCGGGGAACACGAGCGCGAGCCGCTGCTCCTCGCCGAGCAGCCGGTGCGCGTTCGCCGGGTGCGCCGCCACGAGCCCGACCTTGTTGGCGAGCATCCCGATCCCGGGGTAGCCCTTGAACCAGTGCTCGCCCAGCATGTAGACCGGCCGCGGGCTCGGATGCTCGTGGCGAATCGCCTGCATGATCATCGGGCCGTCGGGCGGCAGCGCCCCGGAGTGGTTCGCCACGAGCAGCGCGCCGCCCGTGGCGGGCACGTGCTCGATGCCATCGGTGTCGACCCGGAACCAGTAGCGGTAGTAGAAGTCGAGCAGGGGCTCGAGCCGGTCGAGCACGCGCTGCGAGCGGCCCCAGTCGTCGATCTCGCGCCCCGGCTCGGGGCGCGGGATGAGGCCGCGCAGGTCGCGCAGGTCGCGCAGGTCGGGGCGGGGCGGCTGCTCGCGCGGGAGGCCCAGCTCGTCGCCGCGGGCGTCCCGGCCGCGCGCCGCCGAAGCGTCCGGGGTCAGGGTCGTGCCGGTGCGCGGGGCATCCGCGGTCAAGGCCGGAACGGCAGCTCCACGACCTCTGCCTCCGCGCCCGCGCCCACCTCGACGGTGTCCCCGGTGGCCGCCTCGCGGCGCACCAGCGCGAGCGCGATCGGCCCGAGCGCCGGCGAGACGCAGGCCGACCCCACGCGCCCGACGACCTTCTCTCCGAGGCGGATCTCCTCGCCGCGCTCGACGGGCGCCGACAGGCGCAGACCGCGCAGGGTGCGGTTCGGCTTGCCCTTGTAGTGCAGCCGCGCGACGGTCTCCTGGCCGACGTAGCAGCCCTTCGTGAAGCTGACGGCACGCGCGTTGATGCCGGCCTCCTGGGGCATCGTCTCGGCGTCCATGTCGAAGCCGAGCCGCGGGCGGCCGGACTCGATGCGCACGCACTCGGCGGCGTCCGCCGACACCTCCTCGACGTCGAGCGCGGCACGCGCCGCGTCGGGGTCGTCGGTGACGACGTCGACACCGAGGTCCGTTGCCGCGTACAGCCCGTGCGCGCCCTCGACGAACGAGAGCTCCTCCAGGCCGGGCGCCGCGTCCAGGCGCTCGCGCGACCGCGGCCCGACGAGCGAGAGGATCGCGCGCTCGTCGGTCACGTCCTCGAACCGCACGTCGCGGCCGAGGCTGTAGGTCTGGATCGTGTGCGTGACGACGCGGTGGCCGATCGCCTCCGTGTCGATCCACCACCAGTCCTCGCCGCGCAGGATCCGCAGGTCGGTGCGCAGCTTGCCCTTGTGGGTGAGGATCACCGCGTAGCAGCCGCGGCCCGGCTCGAGCGCCTCCACGTCGTTGCTGACCTGGCCCTGGAGGAAGTCGGCCACGTCGGACCCGCGAACGAGCAGCTTGGCCCGGTCGGAGCGGTCGACCAACCCCGCGTCGGTGGTCAGCAGCTCGTACTGGTCGGTCGCGATCACGGCTTCGATTCTACGAAGGCGCTGTGTGATCCAAAGTTGAGCCTTGCCTAACTTCTGGTTTAATTGCTTCAAATGCCAAAGTTGCCGTCCACGAAGGTCTCTCGCCGCAAGCTGCTCGGCGGCGCCGCCGCGGGCACCGCCGCGTTGCCGGTGCTCCACCAGCTGGTGCCGCACCAGGGCCTTCACGATGCGCTCGAGGGCGAGGACGCGCTCGCCCAGGCGCACGAACACGCCGTCGCCACGCACCGTGGCGCCGCCCACGTGGGCGCGGTCGGCTCCGTGGACCCGCGCGTCAACGGCTTCGACCCGGCCGAGATCCTGCGCGACTTCGACGAGGGCACCGTGCGCGGCGGTGTGCGCGAGTGGGACGTCGTGGCCGAGGAGAAGGAGATCGAGGTCGCGCCCGGCGTCGGCTACGCCGCCTGGACCTACAACGGCCGCGTGCCGGGGCCGACGCTGCGCGCGCGCGAGGGCGAGCGCCTGCGGATCAACTTCACGAACGGCACACGCCACCCGCACACCATGCACTTCCACGGCATCCATGTCGCCGCGATGGACGGCGTGCCCGGCGTGGGGATCGGCAACGTCGCCCCCGGCCGCTCGGCGGTCTACGAGTTCGACGCGACGCCGTTCGGCGTGCACCTCTACCACTGCCACACGACGCCGCTCGCCGAGCACATCGCCAAGGGCCTCTACGGCGCGTTCGTGATCGACCCGAAGGAGCCGCGCCCGCCGGCCGACGAGCTCGTGATGGTGATGAACGGGTTCGACACGAACTTCGACCGCTCGAACGAGGTCTACGCCGTCAACACGGTCGCGTTCGAGTACATGAACCGCCCGGTGCGCGTCAGCCGCGGCGAGCTCGTGCGGATCTACCTGGTCAACGTGCTCGAGTTCGACCTCGTCAACTCGTTTCACGTTCACGCGAACTTCTTCGACTACTACCCGACCGGCACGCGGCTCGAGCCGCGCGACCACACCGACACGGTCGTGCTGGGGCAGGGCGAGCGCGGCATCCTCGAGCTGCGCTTCCCGTACGAGGGGAAGTACATGTTCCACGCGCACGTGTCCGAGTTCGCGGAGCTCGGCTGGATGGGCTTCTTCGAGGTCACAGCCTGATGGAAGCGCGCTCCGCCGCCGCGAGGACGTCCGCCGCGCGGCCCGCGTGGATCGCCGGGCTGGTGCCGCTCGCGGCGCTGGCGGTGGCGATCGGGCTCTTCATCGCGTTCGACGCGCCCGGCATCGACCGCACCGGCGTGCCGGCCGAGGAGCTGGCGATCGAGCGCACCGTGCTGCACCCGGGCCAGATCGAGCTGCACGTCCGGAACGACGGCGCCGACCCGGTGCGCGTGCGCCAGATGATCGTCAACGACGGCTACGTGGCCTTCACGCAGTCGGACGACGACCTCGGGCGGCTCCAGGGGGCCGAGATCGACGCCGACTACCCGTGGATCGAGGGCCAGGACTACGAGGTAGTCCTGCTCACCTCCACCGGCGCGACGATCGACCACACGATCGAGGCCGCGTCCGAGACGCCCGACGCCGATCTCGGCTTCTACGGGCTGATGCTGCTGATCGGCGTGTACGTCGGCGTGATCCCGGTGGCGATCGGGATGCTGTGGCTGCCCTGGCTGCGCGGCATCGACCCGCGCTGGGTCCGCTTCCTGCTCGCCCTGACCGTCGGGCTGCTCGCCTTCCTGGCCGTCGAGGCGCTGCTGGAGGGGAGCGAGCTCGCCGGCGACGGTCCCGAGGCGTTCGGCGGGGCCGCGCTCGTGTGGCTCGGCGCGGCCGGCGCCTACCTCGCCCTGGCGGGCGTGGACGGCTGGCTGCGCGGCCGTCGCGAGCGCGCCGAGGCGGACGGCGGCGGGCGCGCCGGCGGGCTCGGCTACCACGCCGCCTTCCTCGTCGCACTCGGCATCGGCTTGCACAACCTCGGCGAGGGGCTCGCGATCGGCTCGGCCTACGCGATCGGCTCGCTCGCGCTCGGCGCGGCGCTGGTCGTGGGGTTCGCGCTGCACAACACGACTGAGGGGCTCGCGATCGTGGCGCCCGTCGCGGAGGGCGAGGTCAGGTGGCGGCGGCTCGCCGCGCTCGGGCTGCTCGCGGGCGCGCCCGCGATCCTCGGCGCCTGGATCGGCGCCTCCGCGTACGACCCGAGCCTCGCCGCGCTCATGTTCGGGATCGGCGCCGGTGCGATCGCCCAGGTGATCGTGCAGATCGCCCCAGGCGTGCGCGACTCGGCCGGCCGCCTGCTGCACCCGCTGGCCGCGGCGGGCGCGCTCACCGGGCTCGTGCTGATGTACCTCACGGGACTGCTGGTGGCGATCTGATGGCGATCCGCCACGACAACACCGAGCTCTCGACCGCGGTCCAGGACTACGCGAAGGCGATCTGGACGCTCGCGCAGCGCACCGGCGACCCGGTCTCCACCTCGGCGATCGCCGAGCGCCTGGACGTGGCGCCGGCGTCGGCCTCGGCGATGGTCAAGCGGCTCGAGTCGCTCGGGCTCGTCTCGCGCGAGCCCTACCACGGCGTGCGGCTGACGCGGGCCGGCGAGCGAGTGGCGCTCGAGGTCGTGCGCCACCACCGGCTGCTGGAGCTCTACCTGGCGGAGGCGCTCGGGATGCCGTGGGACCAGGTGCACGCCGAGGCCGAGGTGCTGGAGCACGCGATCTCGCCGGAGCTGTCCGAGCTGATCGCGAAGAAGCTCGGCGACCCGACGCGCGACCCCCACGGCGACCCGATCCCGACCCGCGACGGCCGCATCGACGAGTCGCCCACGCGGGCGCTCGCCGACCTTCCGGACGGCGAGCGTGGCCGATTCGTGCGCGTCTCCGACGCCGACCCCGAGATGCTGCGCTACCTGGCCGGCCGCGGGATCTCGCCGGGCGACGGCTTCGAGGTGGTCTCGCGCGAGCCGTTCGACGGCCCGCTCACGGTGCGGTTCGGCCGCAAGGAGCACGTGCTGGGCGGCGCGCTCACGCGCGCGATGAGGACGGCGCCGGAGTGATGGAGGCCGCGCGCGCCACGGCCCCGCCGGTGGCGGCCCCGCCGGCCGCGGCGCCGCCGGTCGGCGGCGTCGTCCACGAGCCAAGCGAGCTCGAGCGGCTGCGCGCCCGGGGCCGCCTGCGCCATCTGCTGGCGCTGCTCGGCCCCGCGTTCGTCGCCGCGGTCGCGTACGTGGACCCCGGCAACTTCGCGACGAACATCTCCGGCGGCGCGAAGTACGGCTACCTGCTCCTGTGGGTGATCCTCGCGGCCAACCTGATGGCGATGCTGATCCAGTACCTGTCGGCGAAGGTCGGGATCGCCACCGGCCGCAACCTGCCGGAGCTCTGCCGCGAGCACTTCCCGCGCGCGGCGCCCGCCCTCTGGGTCCAGGCCGAGCTGATCGCGATGGCCACGGACCTGGCGGAGTTCGTCGGCGCCGCGATCGCGCTCAACCTGCTCTTCGGTGTTCCGCTCTTCGCCGCCGGCCTGATCACGGCCGTCGTGGCGTTCGCGATCCTCGGCCTCCAGACGCGCGGCTACCGCCGCTTCGAGCTGACGATCATCGGGCTGCTCAGCGTGATCTTGCTCGGCTTCCTGTACGAGGTGCTGGACGCCGGCGGCGGCGACGCCTCGGCGATCGCAGGCGGCTTCGTGCCGGGGTTCGAGGGCGGCGAGAGCGTGCTGATCGCCACCGGCATCCTCGGCGCCACCGTGATGCCGCACGTGATCTACCTGCACTCGGCCCTGACGCAGGGGCGGGTGCGGCCGCGCGACGACGGCGAGCGGCGCGAGCTGCTGCGCTTCGAGCGCGTGGACGTGATGATCGCCATGAGCATCGCCGGGATCGTGAACATGGCGATGCTGATCGTGGCGGCGTCGCTCTTCCACGGCGTGATCGACGTCGAGTCGATCGAGGATGCGCACGCCGGGTTCCAGTCGCAGGTCGGCAACGGGGCGGCGATCGCGTTCGGGCTCGCACTGCTGGCGTCCGGCCTCTCGAGCTCGAGCGTCGGCACCTACGCCGGCCAGGTCGTGATGCAGGGCTTCATCCGCCGCACGATCCCGCTCGCGCTGCGGCGGCTGGTCACGATGGCGCCGGCGCTGATCGTGCTCGCGATCGGCCTGGACCCGACCTCGACGCTGGTCATCAGCCAGGTGGTGCTCTCCTTCGGGATCCCGTTCGCGCTCGTCCCGCTGGTGCTGCTCACGCGCAGGCGCGACGTGATGGGGAGCTTCGCGAACCTGCGCGGGACGACACTGGCGGCGTCGGTCGTGGCGGGGCTGATCATCTGCCTGAACGTCTTCCTGCTGGCACAGACCGCCCTCGGATAACCTCCGCGGCCGTGCCGCTCGCCGACGAATTCCAGGCGGTCGTCGACTCACTGCCGCCGGACTGGACCGCGCTCGAGCTCGACCTGCGCCTCGCCGACGAGGACCGCTACGTGGAGGCCGCGACGTTGCTCGTCACGATCAACGCGATGCCCTACTCGCAGGACGAGTGGCACTGGCGGATCAGGGTCGCGCACGGGTTCGGCCACGCCGCCGCGCCCGAGACCGTGCGCGGCACGCTCGCGCTGATGGACGAGCAGGGGATCGAGGGCGAGCTCGTGGTGCGCGAGGCGCGCTCGGGCCGGGTAGAGGTGACCCAGATGTGGGGACGGCCGGAGTCGGTGCGCCAGGAGTTCCGGCGGCGGCGTGCCCAATGACAACCACCGGGAGGTAACGCCATGCCGAAGAGGACCGCCGACGCGCGCTGGGAGGGCTCGGTGCAGGAGGGGCAGGGGACGATCAGGCTGGGCAGCGGCTCCTACGAGGGCCCCTACTCGTTCCAGTCCCGCTTCGCGGAGGGCGACGGCACGAACCCCGAGGAGCTGATCGCCGCCGCCCACGCGGGCTGCTTCTCGATGGCGCTCTCGCTCGTCCTGGGCGGCGCGGGCCACCCGCCGGACAGCCTCGAGACGACCGCCACCGTTCACATCGAGCGCGAGGGCGAGGGCTTCGCGATCCCGCGCATCGAGCTGCGCACGCGGGGGCGCGTGCCCGGCATCGACGCGGAGGAGTTCCAGCGCCACGCGCAGGCCGCCAAGGAGGGCTGCCCGGTGTCGAAGGCGCTCGCCTCGGTCGACTCGATCGAGCTGGACGCCGAGCTCGTCGAGTAGGGATGGCCGCCGTGGCGGTGCTGTGCCCGGACCTGCTGTTCGGGTCGAAGCTCGAGAGCGCGCTGCGCGACGCCGGGCACGAGGTGCTGCCCGCAGACGCCGACGCCGATCTGCTGATCGTGGACCTGACGACCGACGCCGACGCCCGCATCCAGCAGACCGCGGACGCCGCGCCGCCGCGGCTCGGCTTCTACTCGCACGTCGAGCAGGACGTGCGCCGGCGCGCCGAGGCGGCCGGCTTCAGGCGCGTGGTGCCGCGCTCGCGCATGGCGCGCGAGGCGGCACTGCTCGTCGACTCGACGCTCGGCTGACCCTACTGCGACGCCGGTCTCGGGAAGCTCACCGGGCTCCTGTTGCCGTCCTTGTCCACCGCGCGGACGCCGAAGAAGAAGTTGTCCTTCGACATGCCCTCGAGCGTGTGGCTCGTCACGTTGCCCACGCGCAGCGAGTGCGTCCAGTCGGGATCGGTGGTGTCGCGCCAGACGATCTCGTAGCCGGCGAGGTCGGGCTCGGTGTTCGCGTTCCAGCGGATCTCCGTGTCGTTCGTCAGCTGCGCCGCGATTATCCGCGTGTTCGCCGGGCCGGCCGGGGCGCTGGCGAGCGCCGCGAGCGCCGCGCCGTTCACACGCGCGACCCGCGCGATGTAGCGGAAGTCGACGAACTGCGGCAGGTCGCCGATCAGCTTGCCGTCCTCCACGCGGACGTCTTGATGCTGGTGGTCGAAGTTCTCGTTCGGCTCGGTGAAGCGCACCGCGCTGCGGTAGCCGCGCTCGAGGAACGGGATGTTGTCGCCGCCGCGCAGGTAGCGGTCGCGCCGGTAGATGAGCCACACGCGCATGTCCGTCGCGCGGTTCTGGGCGACGCTCCTCACGTACCGCGCCAGCTGCCGCGCGGGCGAGTCGTTCTCGCCGCCGACCGCGCGCCGGATGTTGGCCTCCGCCGGCGTCTCGTCGGTGGGCACGCCCTCCGAGAACAGGCGCACCGTGTGCGGGTCGTGCAGGCCGTTGCCGCCGACCGAGCTGCCGACGATGTCGTTCGTGAACATGCCCGCGACGTTCATGCCCTGCTGCTTCGCCACCTCGGCGAAGTGCGTCGATCCATAGAGGCCCTGCTCCTCGCCCGCGACCGCCATGAAGACGATCGTGGCGTCCCACTCGTGCCTCGCCATCACGCGCGCGAGCTCGAGCACCGTGGCCACGCCGGAGGCGTCGTCGTCGGCGCCGGGGGCGTCGCACGTGGGGTTCACGGGGTCGCCGCACATCGAGTCGTAGTGACCGCTGATCACGTACACGCGGTCGGCCGATTCGGGCTGGGTGCCCCTAAGGGTCGCGACGACGTTGGTGATCGTGGTCGGCACCGGGATGCGCGAGGCGGGCTGCTGGACGTAGCTCTGGAGCTCCACCGACATGCGGCCGTCAGAGGCCGCCGCGGACTGTTCGAACCGGCTCCTGATCCAGTCGCGCGCGGCGCCGATGCCGCGGTCCGGGTCGGTCTGCGACGAGAGCGTGTTGCGCGTGCCGAAGGAGACGAGCTTGCGGATCGTGTGCTCGATCCGGTCCGAGTCGACCTGCCTCAGCATCCGGCGCACCTCGGGCGGCGGCTCGGACCCCTGCCCGTGCAAGGCGCGTACGGCGCGCTCGCTGGCGTCGCCGGCCTGACCCATGACGGCGATGCAGGCGAGCACGCTCAGCAGCGCGCTGGCAAGCGCGAGCGTCCATGGACGGAGCTTTCTCATTGGTGACCTCCCCCTCAGTGAAGTGGCACCGAGAGCGCTACCCGGGGTCAGCGCAGGTCGAACGCCCCGTCCACGTCCGGCGGCCGGCCGAGGATCCCGAAGCGGACGTCGAACCGCGCCCAGCCCTCGAGCGCCTCCCTGTCTAGACGCAGCGGCGGCCGCAGCGCCGGGGCGACCGCGGCCAGCTGCGCGCGCACGAGCCCCTCGTCCGCCCCGGAGCTGCGCACGATGTCGCCGACCGCGGCGTCGCGGTCGGCAAGCGCGGCCCTGGTGCCGTCGGCGAGCGCGGCGAGCACGCGGTCCACGAGCGCGCGGCGCTCCCTCAGCGTCCGGCGCGTAACGACCAGTACCAGCTCGGGATACCGCGGCGCGCCGTAGTCGTCCACGCGGAACTCGCGCGTGCGGACGCCGCGGCGCCGCAGCGTCACGCCCTCCGCGTTCCAGAAGGCGACCACCGCGTCCACGCGCCCGGCGATCAGGCTGGGCACGGCCGAGAAGCCGATCGTGGTGCGCCTCACGCGAGCCGGGTCGCCACCGTCGTGCTGCACGACCGCGCGCAGCACGGCGTCGTCGGAGGGCAGCCCGGTCACGCCGACCCGACGACCCTCGAGGTCGACCGGGCGCCGCACGCCGCCGCGCGCGATCACGGCCGCGAGCGGCCGCTGCACCAGAGCGCCCACGCCCACGATGTCGCTGCCGCGCTCGCGCGCCAGGCCGAGGTCGTGGATGTCGACCACCGACATGTCGGCGCGGCCGGCCGCGAGCAGCTTGAGCGAGTCCGTGGACGCCGCCGGGACGCGGATCGTCAGGTCCACCCCGTGGCGGCGGTCGAGGCCGTCGCGGACGGCCGCGTACGCGCCCACGTGCACCGCGTTCGGCTGGAAGTCCAGCGCGAGGTCCACCGGCGTGGCGCCGCTCCCGCCGCTTCCATCACCGCATCCGGCCCCCCACAGGGCGACCAGGACCAGGACGGTCACACGCAGGAGGCTCCGCACGGACCGCGAAGCCTATGGCTGATCGTCAGGAACCGAGGAGGTCGCACCGTGGACGAACGCGGACCCGCCGCATACCTGGCCGAGTTCATCGGCACGCTGTTGCTCGTCTTCTTCATCACCGCGGTGGTGTCGCTGTTCGTGACGCCGCCGGGCCCCGCCAACCCCAACCCCTTCATCGACTGGTCCGTGATCGGGCTTGTGCACGCCTTCGTGCTGTTCGCGCTGATCCAGGCCCTCGCGGTGGCTTCGGGGGCGCACTTCAACCCGGCCGTGACGATCGGGCTGGCGGCCCTGCGCCAGATCAGCCCGCCGGACGCGGTGATCTACATCGTGGCCCAGCTGGCCGGCGCGGTGGCGGGCGCGCTGCTGACGAAGCTGCTCCTGAACGACTTCCCGAACGCCGACAACGTGAACTTCGGCGCGGTGGCCATCAGCGACCGCCTCGACGGCAAGCTCACGCTCGGGATGCTCGGCGAGTTCATCGGCACGTTCATGCTGGTCTTCACGATCATCGGCGCCGCCGTCGACCCGCGGACGGACCGCGCGGTGAGCCCGTGGGCCATCGGCGCCGCGCTCGGGATCGGGGTGATGATCATGGGCTCCCTCACGGGCGGCTCGTTGAACCCGGCGCGCGCGTTCGGCCCGGCGATCGTCTCGGGCGAGTGGGACGGCTTCTGGCATTTCGTGCTCGCGTACTGCGTCGCACCGGCGCTCGGCGCCATCGTCGCGGCGTTCCTCTACCTTGCGGTCCTCAGGCAGCGAGGCGGTAAGGGGGTCGAAGGATTGGAGCCGGTCGGCTGATCGCACGCGGGGCGCTCGTCCTCCTGGCGGCGGCGGTCGCCCTCCTCGCCGTGCCGGCCGGCGCGAGCGCGATCGCGCTGTCGGTGACGGTCCCGGACGGCGCCTTCCTCGAGGAGGACCTGGCTTTCACGATCGAGGCGAGCGGTGTGGCGGACGGCACCGCCCGCCTCGTCGTCAAGGCGCGGCCGGCCGCGGGCGGTCCGTGCGCCGGCGAGCCGGCGACCGACTCCGGACGAGTCGTGCTCGACCAGGCCGTGGCCGACGGCCCGTCGGGCGGCTTCGGCCCGCTCACGGCCTCGGTCGTGGCGCCCGACCCCGGCGGCTTCCTGTTCTGCGCGTGGCTCGTCGGGCCGGGCGGGTCCGTCACCGGGTCGCAGTCGACCGAGGTGACGATCCAGCCCGGCGCACAGATCCTCGACCTCGAGCTCGCGCCGTGGCGTCCGTTCCGGCACGCGCGGCCGCGGGCGCTGCGGGTGGAGCGCGGGGTGCCGGTGGCCGTCACGGTCGCCGTGAACAACGACCTGCCGGGCCGGTTCGCGTACGTGAAGCTGGCGCGGCGGGCGTGCGCGCGGTACTACGCCGCCCAGCGGGGCCGCGTGCTGCTGAGGGGCGCGCGGCTGCGCTTCGGGCCGCGGGGGCGCCCGCGCCTGACGGAGATCGCGCTCCGGCGGCGGCACTTCGACCGCGGCGGCCGGCGCTGGCGAGTCTGCGCCTGGGTCCAGGAGGGCCGCGCCGACAGGGCGCCCGAGGACACGGCCTTCCAGAGGATCACTGTCGCCCGCGCCAGGACCGGCACGGTCGCGCGGATCGTGCGCGCGGGCGGGCGCACGTTCCTGCTCGCCGCGTCGCGGCGGGGCGTTCCGCTCGACCGCGGCGCTGTCACGTTCCTGCGCGGCGCCCGCGGCATCAGCGCCCGGCCGCTGCGGCGCCTGCGGGCGCGGCCCTACTGCGCGCGCGGGCGCCAGCTGGGCCTCTTCGCCGGCGTGCCCGCGGGCGCCACCGGCGTCCACTACTCCGGCGCGCGCTCGCTGCTGCCGAGCGCCGGCGGCGTGACGAGGGTGCGTGGCCTTCGCAAGGGACGCTGCCCGGTATAGAGTTGCATCACGCGACTCAGGAGGGACTCCCCATGGCCGGTTACTGCGTCAAGCGGATCGACGAGATGGAAGGGATCTACCGCGGCGCCTTCAAGCTCGCCCGCGCCGAGCTCGGGGTCAGCTCGTTCGGGCTCCAGGTGATCGACTTCCCGCCGAACATCGACGCCCACCCCGAGCACGACCACTCGCACGACGGCCAGGAGGAGGTCTACCTGGCGCTGCGCGGCGGTGGGGAAATCGAGATCGACGGCGAGCGGCACGCGCTCGACCCGGACACGCTCGTGCGCGTGTCGCCGGGGACCAGGCGCAAGGTGTACTCGGGCCCGGAGGGCCTGCGGCTGCTGGCGATCGGCGGCGTGCCCGGCAAGGCGTACGAGGTCGACCAGTCGACGGAGCTCGGCGCGCCGGACCCGATGGCGGCCGCGAGCTAGCGCCGCCTGACGCTCACACGCCGACCCAGCGCACCCGCGCGCCGCGGAGGCTGAGCGTGGAGCGCGGCGCCGGCTCCGGCCTGCCCTCGGCGACGTCGAGCTCCGCGAGCCGGCGCAGCACCAGCGCGCGTTCGGCGTCCAGCTCCTGCAGGCGGACGAGCAGGTCGTCGCGGATCCCGGCGAGCTCGTCCGTCGTCGTCAGGCGGGCGCCGGCCGGCGCCCCGCCGGCCGCGAACGGGTCCGCCCCGGATGGGACGCGCCGCGCCAGCTCGGCCTCGAGCTGCGCGATCTGGCGGCGCAGCTCGCGCCGCACCGCGGTCCATCACGGCCGACCTCGGCGCGCGCAAGATCCGCGAGCAGCTGGACGCGCTCCAGGTGCTCGGCGTCGACCCGATCAAGAACCTCGTGGTGCCGCGCTTCCTGGCCCTGATGGTCGTCACCGGCCTCTTCAACCTCTACGCGATCTGCTTCGGCGTCCTCGGCGGCGTGCTCGCGACGATCGCGTTCGACGCGCCGCTGGGGCCGTTCTTCGCCACGCTCCTGAACAACGCCTCGACCGTCGACCTGTGGGGGTCGGTGGTCAAGACGACCCTGTTCGGGGCGATCATCGCGATCGTCTGCTGCTACAAGGGCATGACCGCGTCGGGCGGGGCGGAGGGCGTCGGCCGCGCGGTCAACCAGAGCGTGGTGATCGCGTTCCTCGCGATCTTCGCGTTCAACTACGTCTTCACGCAGACCCTGCTGGCGACGCACCCGGAGGTCTCGGTGATCAAGTGAGCGGCGACCGCACGGCGACGAACCAAGGGCCGTCGTGCACGACATCGCCGGCGCCGCCGAGCTCGGCCACCAGCCCCGGCGCCGTGAAGTAGCGCTTGTACACGAGGTGGCGGGAGCCGTCGTTCAGCGTCCGCTCCTGCCACTCCTCGGGCTCGACGCCGTCGTGCAGCGCGGAGTCGATCACGAGCAGCTCCCCCGCCACGCGGCGCGCCTCCGCGACGAATCGCTCGCGCTCGCCCGGATCGAGGTGGCCGTAGAAGTGCCCGGTCATGAGGCGTTCGAACTCGCCGTCCTCGAACGGCAGCCCGAAGGCGTCGCCCTTGACGAGCCGCGCGTGCGGCAGCCGCGCGGCCGCCTCGGCGAGCATGCGCTCGCTCTGGTCGAGCCCGGTCACCTCGCCCCGCACGTGCCGGGTGAGGAAGCCGGTGCCGCACGCCACGTCCAGCACCCGGGCGGGCGGCAGAGCGGCGACGGCCCCGCAGAGCGCGTCGACGTCCTCCCGCCAGCCGGGCCGGTCGCGGTCCGCGAACAGGCCGGCGCCGAGGTACCAGTCGTCGTACTCGGGGGCGCGCCTGTCGTAGTACTCAGCGAAAGAAGTCATCCTCGCGCGGCCGCCTGAGCGCCGCGGCGCCGGGGCCGTCCTCTCGCGTCACATGATGCCCGAGGCCGCGAACGAGCACGGCCGGCTGGCGCGAGTCCTTGCAGCGAGCGAGGTCCGAGGCGGCGGCGACCGAGTCGGCGATCGCGATCGAGGTCACGTGCAGCGTGCGGCCGAACGCGTCCAGGCGGTCGCGCCAGGCGTCCAGCGGCGTGAGGCCCGCGACGCCGATCGCCACGTCGGTCTGGCCGAGGCGCCACGCGCGGCCGAACGAATCCGTCACCACCACCGCCGGCCGCACCCCGCGCCGCTCTCCGACGCCGGCCCGCAGGCCGCGCGCGGAGGCGTCGGGATCCCGCGGCAGCAGCACGACCTCACCGGGCACGGACGCGTTCGACTGGTCCACGCCCGCGTTCGCGCAGACGAAGCCGTGGTGCGTGAGGCAGATCAGCACGCCGCGCTCGGCACGCAGCACGTCGGCCGACTCGTCGAGCACCACCTGCACGAGCCGCGGGTCCTTGCCGTGCTCGCCCGCGAGTGCGCGCGCCCGCTCCTCGGGCTCCACCGAGTCGAGCCGGCGCACCCGCCCCTCGGCCTTCGACACCGCCTTGTGCGCGACGACGAGCACGTCGTCGTCGGCCAGATCGGCGGGCGCGGCGTCTGCCATCAGCGCCGCGAGGTCGTGGCCGGCGGCCAGCTCGGGCAGGGCCGGGAGGGCTGCGATCGAGAGCGTCAGGCCCGTCCGCCGGCGGTCGCCATGCTCCGCGCGCGGGAGCGGTCCAGCTGGCGCAGCGCGCCGCGGGTCAGCGGCGCCTTGCCGCGGCGCTCGGCGAGCTCGGCGGACAGCTCGGAGAGGTCGTCGTACGTGTCCACGTCGAACATCAGCGACGGCACCAGGTCGACCGCGTTGGCGAGCCCGGCGGCCCGGGCGGCGGCGACGTGCCGCTCGAAGCTGCCGGCGCCGAAGCTCGGCTCGATGGCGTCCGGCGGCGACAGGACGAGCGCGTTGGTCCCGGTGCCGTGCCGGTCCGGCACGATCACCACGCCGAGGCCGCGCTCGGCCGCGCGCTCGAGCAACTCGGTGATCTCGGCCGGGGCGAGCAGCGGGGTGTCGCCCGGCACGAGCAGCACGCGCTCGAAGCCGGACGCCTGCGCGTAGCGGATGCCGATCAGCGCCGCCGCCGACTGGCCGGCCTCGTCGGGGTCGCGCAGCACCTGCACGCCGCCACCCAGCGCCGCCGCCTCCGCGACGCGGTCGGCCGTGACCACCGCGATCGCGTCGAGCCCCTCGACGTGGCGTAGCGACGCCAGCACGTCCGAGAACATCGCCTGAGCGAGCGCCTGGCGTGAGCCCATGCCCAGCCGTCCGGCGAGGCGCTGCTTCGCGGCGCCGAAGCTCTTCACTGGAAGGATGGCGATCGTCCGCATTCGGACCCTGACGGCGGGTGGGGCGACTGTAGCGCGACGGGTGGCCCGCGGGCTCCTCGTCATCGAGACAACCCGCGCAAAGTGCGGGCCAAGTCGAGCGTCCGCTCGGCGACTCGTCGTCGGTCCGCCGGGCTGTCCATCAGCGTGTCCGTCTCGATGGCCGGCAGCCCGTGGAGCGGCTCGTCCGCGACCACGCCGTCCACCAGCCCCTCGTAGGCGCGCGCCACGCCGGCGGCGCTGAGCTCGATGCCCGCCTGGGCGCAGAACGCCTCGGTCGGCCCCTTGATCGACCGGCCGCCGACGAAGGGGCTCACCGCGACCACCGGCGCCGGGGCGTCGCGCACGGCCTCGCGCATCCCCGGCACGGCCAGGATCGGCCCGATCGAGATCACGGGGTTCGACGGCCCGATCACGATCGCCTCCGCCGCGGCGATCGCCTCGAGCACCTCGGGTGTGGGGCGGGCGGCGCCGATGCCGCGCAGCTCCACGCCGTCCACGGGGGCGGCGGCGCGCTCGACGATCATGAACTCCTGGAAGGGCACGGCGCGGCCCGCGCTCAGCACGTGCGTGGACACGGGCTCGTCGCACATCGGCAGCACCGGCGCGGCCACGCCCATGGCGCGCACGACGGCCGCGTGCGCCTCGGTGAGGCGCGCGCCGGAGCGCAGCCGGGCGGTCCTGATCAGGCACATTGCGAGGTCGCGGTCGCCGAGCCGGAACCACACCGGCTCGCCCGCGTCCTCCAGCGCGCCCATCACATCCCACGTGTCGCCGCGGATGCCGAAGCCCCGTTCGTCGATGGCGTCGGTGAGCCAGTACGTGACGAGGTCCGGGTCGGGGGAGACGTAGGCCCCGTACATCTCCACGTCGTCGCCGGTGTTGGCCACGACGGTCAGGTCCGCGACGTCGAGCAGTCCGCGCGCGAGCTTCGCGCCGCCGGTGCCGCCCGACAGGAGGACGGTTCTCATGGGGCGGGGACGCTAGTGGACGCGACCTTGCGAGGATTAGGCCATGGTCAAGGTGCGCGAGGTCGGCCCGCGCGACGGCTTCCAGAACGAGCCCGAGGTGATCCCGACCGACGACAAGGTGCGCCTCGTCGAGATGCTCGCCCGCACCGGCCTGCGGCGGCTCGAGGTCACGAGCTTCGTGCGCGCCGACGTGATCCCTCAGCTCGCCGACGGGGCCGAGGTCCTGCGCCGCGCCGAGATCCCGGACGACGTGTCGGTGAGCGTGTTGATCCCGAACGAGCGGGGGCTCGACAACGCGCTCCCGCTGCGCGACCGGTTCCAGGAGGTGAACCTCTTCCTGTCGGCGTCGGAGACGCACAACCGGAAGAACGTGAACCGCTCGATCGCCGAGTCGCTCGCGGGCCTCGAGCGCGTGATCGAGCGGGCGCGGGCCGAGGACCTGCGCTGCGAAGGCGTGATCTCCGTCTCCTTCGGCTGCCCGTACGAGGGCGAGGTGCCGCGCGAGCGGGTGCTCTCGATCGCCCGCCGGCTCGTCGACGCCGGCTGCGAGGAGATCGCCTTCGGCGACACGACCGGCATGGCGAACCCCGCTCAGGTGAGCCGCTTCTTCGACGACCTCGATCTGGGCGTGGAGCTGACGGCCCACTTCCACAACACGCGCGGCCAGGGGCTCGCGAACGTCGTCGCGAGCCTCGCCGCCGGCATCGGGTCGTTCGAGTCCTCGTTCGGCGAGCTGGGCGGCTGCCCGGTGCCACCGGGCGCGACCGGCAACATCGCCACCGAGGACCTCGTCTCGATGCTGCACGAGATGGGGGAGGAGACCGGCATCGATCTCGAGCGGCTGCTCGACTGCGCGCGCGAGGTGCAGCGGGTGCTCGGCCGGCCGCTCGGCAGCCACGTGCTGACGGCCGGTCCCGTCGACTGGAACCGCGGCTGAAGGTCGCGCGCCCGTCCCTGCTGGCGGTCGCGGTGGGCGCGGCCTCGGTGCTGCCCGGCTTCCTCGTCGGCGCCCTGACACTGCAGATCCGGTCCGACTTCGACGAGGGCGTGCGGGCCATCGCCGCCGGCGTGACCGTGTTCTTTCTCGCGGGCGCGTTCGGGACCGCCGCGGGCGGCCGGCTCGCCGAGCGGGTCGGCGGGCTGCGGGCGATGAGGGCGAGCGTGATCGTCACAGCGGGCTGCCTGCTCGCGATCGCGCTCGCGGCGAGGTCGCTGCCCGTGTTCTTCTTGCTGCTCGCCGCCGCAGGCGCCGCCAACGCCGTCACGCAGCCGGCGATCAACCTCTACATGGCGCGGGCGGTGCCGCTCGACCGCCAGGGGCTCGCGTTCGGCATCAAGCAGTCGGCGATCCCGGTCGCGGTGATGGTCAGCGGCCTTGCACTGCCGTTCCTGGCGCTGCCGCTCGGGTGGCGGCCCGCGTTCGCGATCTGCGCCGGCATGGCGGCGCTGGTTGCGCTGGCGGCGACGCTCGAGCACGCCGCCGGCGCGTCGCCCGCCGCCCCGGCGCCGCCGGGCGAGCGGCCGGCCACGCGCTCGCTGCTGCCGTTCACGCTCGGGGCCGCGCTCGCGAGCTCGGGGCCGAGCGCGCTGAGCGCCTACCTCGTGGCTTCGGCTGTCGACACCGGGATCGGTGAGGGCACGGCCGGCTTGCTCGCCGCGGTCGGCAGCGCGACCAGTCTGCTGGTGCGCGTCGCGTGCGGCCAGCGCGCCGATCGCCGCCGCGACTACGGCTTCGGGATGGTCGTGGCGCTGCTCGCGCTCGGCTCGCTCGGGTTCCTGCTGCTGTCCGCGGGGGCGCCGGCACCGTTCGTCGCGGGGGCGGTCGTGGCCTACGCGCTCGGATGGGGCTGGCCGGGCCTCTTCAACCTGGCGGTGGTGCACCTCCACCGCGCGGCGCCCGGCGCGGCAACCGGGGTCACGCAGAGCGGCATCTACGTCGGCGCCTCGGGCGGCCCGGCGGCCTACGGGCTGCTCGCCGGCGCGGCCGGATACACGGGCGCCTGGGCGGCGGTTGCAGGGGTTTCGCTGATGGCCGCGCTGGTCATTGGCCTCGCGGCCCGAACCTGAGGTTTACGAATCGGGGTCCGGGTATCACCCAATTGAGCCGCCGAGGCCGGTTTTCGGCACATAGTGGGTTCCCCCGACCCAGCCTCGGCAAGTCAGCGCGGGCCCGGACACGGCATCCGGGCCCGCTGCATTTGTGGGGGCGGTGCGCTACCGCCCCGCGAACTGCGGATCGCGCTTCTCGAGGAACGCCCGCGCGCCCTCCGCGAAGTCCTCGCTCGCCGCGAGCGTCTCCTGCGCCGCCACCTCCTGCTCCAGGGTGTTCGCGAGCGCCGGCTTCGCGGCGCCGTCGAGGATCCGCTTGGCGAGGCCGACCGCGCGCGGCGCGCAGGCGAGCAGCTCGTTCGCGAAGGACTCGGTCACGGCGTCGAGCTCGTCCGCGGGCGCCACGCGGTTCGCGAACCCGATCCGGTGCGCCTCGCGGCCGTCGATGACCTTCCCGGTCATGATCAGCTCCTTGGCGTTGCCGAGCCCGACCACGGCCGGCAGCCGCGAGCAGCCGCCCACGTCCGGGAGCAGGCCGATCCGCACCTCCATGATCCCGGCCACGGCGTCCTCGGCCATCGTGCGGAAATCGCACGCCAGCGCGAGCTCGAACGCGCCGCCGAGCACGGCGCCGTGGATCTGGGCGATAGTGGGCTTCGGCATCTCCTCGAGCAGGTTCCACCAGCCGAGGAGCGGACGCCGGAACTGGCGCAGCGAGCCCGGGGCCTGCGACAGCGCGTGCAGGTCGTTCACGTCCATGCCGGAAGAGAACATCGCCCCCTCGCCGCGCAGCACGAGCACGCGGACGTCGTCGTCCCCGGCGGCGGCCTCGAGCGCGGCCCCCAGCTCCTGGATCAGCTCGCCGTTGAGCGCGTTGCGCTTCTCCGGCCGGTTGAGAACGAGATGGCGGACCGCACCGCGGTCCTCGATGTGGACCAGTGACATGGGCGGGAGGCTATTGCACGACCGCTGGCAGGTGTAGGAGCCCGGGCGGCGAGCGCGAAGCCACCCGTATGCGCCACCGCCGAGCCCCCCGCGAGATCGTCGCCGCGCTGATCGGGGCCGAGGTGGGCGCCGCCGTCGGACTGCTCGTGTTCGGCGGCTTGCGCGGGATGCCGATCGCGCTGATGGCGCTCGGCGCGGCGCTCGGCCCGCCGATCGCGATCGTCGTGCGGTGGGTGCGCAACGGGCTGCTGCGGCGCTGGTTGCGCTCGCAGCTGCGCGTGGACTCCTAGACTCACCCGGCAGATGAGCGATCTGAAGGCAGCGCTCGAGCGCGCCCGCTCCGGCGGGCCCGAGCGCCATCACGAGAAGTCCAAGGAGCAGGGCAAGCTGCCGGTGCGCGACCGCATCGCGCACCTCGTCGACAGGGGCTCGTTCGTCGAGGACGCGCTGCTCGCGAACTGGGACCAGGACGGCTTCGGCGCCGACGGCGTCGTCACCGGGATGGCCTCGGTGGCGGGCCGGCCGGTCGCGCTGATGGCGAACGATCCGACCGTGAAGGCCGGCTCGTGGGGCCCCAAGACGGTCGAGAAGATCATCCGCATCCAGGAGCAGGCGCTGGAGCACCTGGTGCCGATGATCTATCTCGTCGACTCCGCGGGCGCTCGCATCACCGACCAGGTGCAGATGTTCCCCGGCCGGCGCGGGGCGGGGCGGATCTTCCACACCGAGGTCAAGTTGTCGGGGGTCGTGCCGCAGTTGTGCTGCCTGTTCGGCCCGAGCGCCGCCGGCGGCGCGTACATCCCGGCGTTCTGCGACGTCGTGATCATGCGCGACGGCAATGCGTCGATGTACCTCGGCTCGCCGCGGATGGCGGAGATGGTGATCGGCGAGAAGGTCACGCTCGAGGAGATGGGCGGCGCGCGCATGCACACGGGGGTGTCCGGCTGCGGGCACTTCCTGGTCGGCTCCGACGAGGAGGCCATCGACGTCGCGAGGCGCTACCTCGGCTATTTCCCGTCGAACTGGCGCGACGCGTCGCCGATCGCCGTGGCAGCAGAGCCGGCCGGCGAGTTGCCCGCGATCCCGGAGGACGAGAACAAGCCCTTCGACATGTCCGAGCTGATCGACGCGCTGGTGGACGCGGACTCGTTCCTCGAGGTGCAGCGCCGCTGGGCCAAGGAGCTGATCGTCGGCTACGCGCGGCTCGACGGCCGCGCGATCGGGATCGTCGCGAACCAGCCGAAGCAGCGCGGTGGAGTGCTGTTCGTCGACTCGTCCGACAAGGCCGCCCGCTTCATCTGGACGTGCAACGCCTTCAACGTCCCGCTGCTCTTCCTCGCCGACGTGCCCGGCTTCATGATCGGCACGCAGGTCGAGCGCCAGGGCATCATCCGCGCCGGCGCCAAAATGATCTCGGCGGTGTCGGAGGCGACGGTGCCAAAGATCTCGGTGATCGTCCGCAAGGCGTACGGCGCGGGTCTGTACGCGATGGCGGGCCCGGCCTACGAGCCGGACGCCTGCCTCGCGCTCCCGAACGCGAAGATCGCCGTGATGGGGCCGCAGGCGGCCATCAACGCGGTCTTCTACAACCAGCTGCAGGCGATCGACGACCCGGCGGAGCGCGAGCAGCGCACGGAGGAGCTGCGGCGCGAGTACGCCGAGGAGATCGACATCCTCCACCTGGCGTCGGAGCTCGTGATCGACGCGGTCGTCCAACCGGAGGAGCTGCGCTCCGAGCTGGCGCGGCGCTTCGCGGTGTACGCGTCGCGC
>DASXAA010000220.1:0-15759 GCA_036407035.1 Thermoleophilaceae bacterium
CTAGGGGTAGACCCTCATCCCGCCCTCTCCTCCGAGCGGGCGACCGTGAAGAGCCACCACAGGAGCAGGGTGGTGATCAGCAGAGAGGCGAGGTTCACCGGGCCGAGCCACTCGGGGTCGGCGTTGCCCACGTCGATCAGGTGGTTGAGCGAGTGGAGGCCGTACTGGATCAGCGCGAACAAGAGGACCGGCGCGCGCCAGGCGGCCCGGCGGGCCGCGACCAGGCAGAGCGCGCCGAGGGCGAGGTACCACGTGGCGAGGTCGCCCATGTAGTGGTCGTTGCGCGGGCCGTAGGGGCCGATCTCGTCGTGGAAGAACCCTGGCGCAAGCCAGAGCAGCGCGCCCAGGATCAGCTGGGCGACGGCGAACACCACGAGCAGCGCCGGGAGCGCGCGGCGCGCGGAGCTCATCGGCGCGTGGCGACGGCGACCCCGTCGCCCACGGTCAGCACCGAGCCCAGCCAGCGGTCGCCGACCGTGAGCTCGGCGCCCAGCCTGCGCGCCGCGGCGAGCGAGTCCGCCCTCCACCTCGTCTCGGCGCCCTCCGGCAGCGCCACCTCGCCCTCCATGAGCATGTTGTCCACCACGAGCAGCGCCCGCTCGGAGAGCTTCGGCTCGGCCAGCTCGATGTAGCGCGGGTAGTCGCCCTTCGTGGCGTCCACGAAGAGCAGGTCGAACGGGCCCTCGAGGCCGCCGATCGTCTCGAGCGCGTCTCCCTCCACGATCTGCACCCTGTCGGCCACGCCCGCTCGCGTGAGGTAGTCGCGCGCCTGCGCCGCGCGGTCGGGGTCGATCTCGAGCGTGACGACGCGGCCGCGCTCGAGCTGCTCGGCCATGTGCAGCGTGGAGTAGCCGATCGCCGTGCCTACCTCGAGCACCACCGGGTCGAGCACGCGGCAGAGTGTCGCGAGCAGCCGGCCGGTCTCCCACTCCACGATCGGGACCGAGTCGCGCCGGGCGACCTCCTCCATCTCCGCCATCACCTCGGACCGCTGCGGCTGCTGTCCCTCGAGGTAGGCCTGGACGGTGGGGTCGAGTATGGGCATCGGTTCGAGAGGCTACCCTGCGTGCGGTGTCGGGCACGGTCGAAAGAATCCACATTTCGGCGCAGCACGAGGAGCTGCCGGAACCGGTGGAATCGGTGGAGGTCACCGAGGAGGGCGTGACCGGGGACCGGCACTTCGGCGAGCGCAACCTGACGCTGATCGAGGCCGAGGCGCTCGAGGCGCTGCTGGAGGAGACGGGGATCGAGCTCTCCCCGGCCGCCTCGCGGCGCCAGGTGCTCACGCGCGGGATTCGCCTGAACGACCTCGTCGGCAAGCGGTTTACCGTCGGCGGCGTGGAGTGCGTGGGCGAGGAGTGGTGCGAGCCCTGCGACCACCTGGCCTCACTGACCGAGCGCGGCGTGCTGCGCGGCATGGTGCACCGTGCCGGGCTGCGCGCGGACATCGTCAGCGGCGGGCGCATCGCGGTCGGCGATCGGGTCGCCGGCGCATGAGTATTCTCGAAGCCCGATGGCAGAGCTCATAGAGGCGCCCTCCGGCCTCGAGGGCGTAATCGCTTTCCACACCACGATCGCCGAGCCCGACAGGGAGGGCGGGGCGCTCCGGTACCGCGGCGTGAACATCGAGGACCTGGTCGGGCAGGTGCCGTTCGAGAAGGTCTGGGGGCTGCTGGTGGACGGCACGTACGAGCCCGGCATGCCGCCCGCGGAACCGCACCCGCTGTCGGTTCGCAGCGGCGACCCGCGCGTGGACCTGCAGTCGGCCCTCGCGATGCTCGCGCCGGAGTGGGGCCTGCGGGCGCTGATCGACATCGACGACGAGCAGGCGCGCGCGGACCTCGCGCGGGTCTCGGTGATGGCGCTCTCGTTCGTGGCGCAGTCGGCCCGCGGCGCCGGCCAGCCGCCGGTGCCTCAGGCGGACGTCGACAAGGCGCGCTCGATCCCGGAGCGCTTCCTGATCCGCTGGCGCGGCGAGGCGGAACCGAAGCACGTCAAGGCGATCGACGCCTACTGGATCTCCGCCGCCGAGCACGGCATGAACGCCTCCACCTTCACGGCGCGCGTGGTCGCCTCGACCGGCGCGGACGTGGCGACCGCGCTCTCAGCCGCGGTCGGCGCGCTGTCCGGGCCGCTGCACGGCGGCGCCCCCTCGCGCGTGCTGCAGATGCTGGACGACGTGGAGCGGGCGGGCGACGCCGACGCCTACGTCAAGCAGGTGCTCGACCGCGGCGACCGGCTGATGGGCTTCGGGCACCGGGTGTACCGCGCGGAGGATCCGCGTGCGAGCGTGCTGCGGCGCAGCGCGCGCGAGATCGGCGCGCCGCGGCTGGAGGTGGCCGAGCGGCTGGAGGAGGCGGCGCTCGCCGAGCTGCACGCGCGCAAGCCCGACCGCGTGCTGGCCACGAACGTGGAATTTTGGTCGGCGGTCGTGCTCGACTACGCCGGCGTCTCGCCCGAGCTCTTCACGCCGATGTTCGCCTGCGCGCGAGTGGCGGGCTGGGCGGCGCACATCCTCGAGCAGAAGCGCGAGGGCCGGCTGATCCGGCCGACGGCGCGCTACGTGGGCCCCGGGCCGCGCCCCGCCGACTCGGTGGACGGCGACGGGCCGGCGGCCCAGATGTGAGCGGCGCGGCGGCCGCCGGCTCTCAGCTCGACGCGAGCACCAAGCGACTGGTCCTGGTCGCCTGCATCCTCGGCACCACCGTGGTCACGGTGGACGCCACGGTCGTGAACGTCGCGCTGCCCTCGATCGCCAGCGACCTCGGCGGCGGCCTGGCAGGCCAGCAGTGGACCGCCAACGCCTATCTCGTGACGCTCGGCTCGCTGCTACTGCTCGGCGGCTCGCTCGGCGACCTCTACGGCGAGCGGCGGGTGTTCGCGCTCGGCGTCACCGCCTTCGGGGTCACGTCGATCTTCTGCGCGGTGGCGCCAACGATCGGGCTCCTGGTCCTCGGGCGCGCGCTCCAGGGCGTGGCGGGCGCGGTGCTCACGCCGGCGGCGCTGGCGGTGATCGTCGCCACGTTCCCGCCGGCCGAGCGCGGGCGGGCCGTAGGCGCGTGGACGGCCTGGGGCGGGATCGGCACGGTCCTGGGACCGCTGATCGGCGGCCAGCTCGTGGACACGGCCTCCTGGCGCTGGATCTTCGCCGTGAACGTTCCGCTGGTCGTGGTCACCGTGGTCATGATCCTGCGCGTCGTGCCGCCGGGGCGGGAGCGCCCTGCGGACGCCCGGCTCGACCTCGTGGGCGGGGCCCTCTGCGCCTCGGGCCTCGCGCTGATGACGTTCGGGCTGATCGAGCAGCCGCTGCACGGCTGGGGCTCGGCGATGGTGGCGCTGCCGCTGGCGGTCGGCGCGATCCTGTTCTGCGCGTTCCTCCTCTGGGAGTCGCGCGTGCCGGCGCCGATGCTGCCGCTCGCCCTGTTCAGGCGGCGCAACTTCGCGATCGGGAACATCGAGACGTTCTCGATGTACGGCGGGCTCGGGCTGGTGTTCTTCTTTCTGATCCTCTTCCTGCAGCAGGTCGCTGGCTTCACGGCGCTCGAGGCCGGCACGTCGAGCCTGCCGGTCACGGCGATGATGTTCCTGCTCTCGGCCCGGTTCGGCGCGCTCGCCGACCGGCACGGGCCGCGCTTCTTCATGGGCGTCGGCCCGCTCGTGGCGGCGGTCGGGCTGTTGCTCCTGCGGCGCCTCGACACCGAGGTGGACTACCTCACCGACCTGCTGCCCGCCCTGCTCGTGTTCGGGGTCGGCCTGTCGATGACCGTCGCGCCGCTGACGGCCACCGTGCTCGCCGACGCCGACGAGAGCAACGCCGGCATCGCCTCCGGCGTGAACAACGCGATCGCGCGCGTGGCGGGGCTCGTGGCGATCGCGGCCGTGGGCGCGCTGGTGGCGGCGAGCTTCGCGTCGTCGCTCGACGACAAGCTGGGCGGCCGCGGCCCGCAGGTGGCGGCCGCGGTCGAGCGGGCGAAGCGGAGGCCGCTGTCGGAGGTCGACGTGAGAGGCGTGCCGGTCTCGTCGCGGGCGGACGTCACCGAGGCCGGGGAGGAGGCGTCCGTGCAGGCGTTCCGGCTCGGGCTGTCGATCTCCACC
The DNA here is from genome assembly GCA_036407035.1 of Thermoleophilaceae bacterium. Classification (GTDB taxonomy): domain Bacteria; phylum Actinomycetota; class Thermoleophilia; order Solirubrobacterales; family Thermoleophilaceae; genus JACVRW01. Next base: position 4,096 of record DASXAA010000220.1, read on the forward strand.
GTGCTCGTGGCTCTGGGCGGCGTGCTCGGGCTGGTCGGAATCGTGAACCCGCGCCGCCGGGTGGAGGCCGAGGACTGCGCCGGCGGCCAGCTCGCCGGCGCCAGCACGGAATCCGCGCGGCAGTCGCCGTGCGAATGGCGCGAGCAGAGCCGCGCGCTGACCGCGACGTCGCTGCGGGTGGTGAGGGAGGGGTAGGCGGGGCGCGTGGCTCGTGTCCGGCCGGCTCTCGCCTGGCCCGCTCGGCCGTGGTCGTCCACGGCGGGCCGCGCCTCGCGTGGTTCGCTCGGGCGCGGTCGTCTACGGCGGGCAACCAGGGGTAGGGCCCGGCGTGGCGGTCGGACCGTAGGGGTGGGCCGGATTGCGACGCATAGTGCAACGGAAACCAGCCCACCCCGACCCACCCTTGGTTGCCCGCCGTAAGCGCTCGACCGGTCAAGGCGCCGGCCCATGGCACGCGCGCCCGCGGAGTCGAGTGTCGAGTTAGTCCCGCTGAGCGGGACTAACTCGACAGTGGACCGATGCCGGGGGATTCACCGGGGGGTGGGCCGGATTGCGTCCGCCATTTCGTCGCAAACCAGCCCACCCCCCTCGGACCCCCTTGGTTGCCCGTCGTACACGCCCGACCCGTCACGGCGCCGGCCGCGACGCACCCCCCGGCGGGGGGGGGGGCCCCACCCCTGGTTGCCCGTCGTGGGCGCTCGACCCGCCACGGCGCCGGCATCGGGCCGCGGCGCGGGCCTCACCTCAGCGCCGGGATGTCCCAGTCCACCGAGCCGTCGCGGGTCAGCCGCACGATGATCGGCTGCACGCCGCCGAGCGTGTAGCGGACCTGGCAGCTGATCGCCGTGCCGTAGCGGAGCCTCGAGGCGCAGGTCACGGCGGCGGTGTCGTCGTCGGTGTTCGAGGTGAGGCGCAGCTCCAGGCGGCGCTCCGCCTCCTGGACCGTCAGCGGGCGCGGGATCGGCGGTGTTTGCGGAGGTGGCTCGCGGGTGGCGATGAGCCAGGCGGCGCCGGCCGCCGCGGCCGTTCCGGCGAGGATCGCGACGGTGCGGGGCGGCGGGCGCGGCAGCGGCCGGCGGTCGGCCTCGAGCACCGCGAAGCCGCACGCGCTGCACGCGCGGCCGGCCGTCGTGATGGCGGCGCCGCAGCTCGGGCAGGTGGTCCTTGCGAGCGCGTTCTCCACCCGGAGACGAGCCTACTCCGCCGGTAACATCGGCCGCGTGAGGATCGACCGCCGGGCGTTCCTGGCCCGCTCCGCCGGCGGTGCGCTGGCGGTGGCCCTGCCGCAGCTGCCGCTCGCGGAACCGAGCGCGCCGGTGCTCCCGAAGCGGGCCGCCCGCGCCCTGCGCGCGGCGGTGCGCGGCCCGGTGCTCTTCCCCGGGACCCCCGGATACCGCGGCGCGCGGCTCGTCTACAACCTCCGCTACGACGGCAGGAAGCCGGACGCGGTCGCCCAGCCGCTCGACACGCGCGACGTGCAGGCGATCGTCAAGTGGGCGGGCCGCTTCGACGTGCCGATCGTCCCGAAGTCCGGCGGGCACTCGTACGCGGGCTACTCGACCACCTCGAACGGCGTGGTGGTGGACCTCTCGCGGCTGCGCCGCATCCGCGTCAGCCCCGGCTCGAAGCGGGCGTCGGTCGGCGGCGGCGTGCAGCTGATCGACCTCTACGCGGCGCTGTCGGCGCACGGGCTCACGGTTCCGGCCGGCTCGTGTCCGAGCGTGGGGGTGGGCGGGCACGCGCTCGGCGGCGGGATGGGCCTGGCGGGCCGCAAGTTCGGGCTCGCGTCCGACAACATCCGCGGCCTCACGATCGTCACCGCCGACGGTCGCGCGCGGCAGATCGACTCCGGCACGAACGCCGACCTGCTCTGGGCCTGCCGCGGCGGCGGCGGGGGCAATTTCGGGATCGTCACGAGCTTCACGTTCAAGGTCCACCGGGCGCGGAGCGCCGCCTGGTTCAACATCACCTGGCCGTGGTCGCACGCGAGCGCGGCGCTGGACGCGTGGCAGCGGCTCGTGCCGCACGCCCCCGACGGGCTGACCGCGATCTTCCACCTGACCACCGGCGGCAGCTCCCCGATCGCGAGTGTGAGCGGGCAGTACTTCGGCTCCACCGCGGCGCTGCGCCGCCTGATCGCCCCGCTCACGCGCGTGGGCGGCAACCTCTCGATCGGCAGCTCCTCCTACATGTCGCTGATGCTGCGCTGGGCCGGCTGCCTCGGGGATCCGGTGGCCGAGTGCCACACGCGCGGTACGCGGCCGGGCGGCGACCTGCCGCGGGCGTCCTTCCAGGCCAAGTCCGACTACGTCGACCGGCCGCTGTCCGCCAGGGCGCGGGCCACCGCCATCGACTGGATCGAGCGCCGCCAGCGCACGCCTTCGAACGGTTCCGGCGCGCTGTTGCTCGACTCCTACGGCGGCGCGATCAACCGCGTGAAGCCGGACGCGACCGCATTCGTCCACCGCGGCCAGCTCTTCTGCATCCAGTACCTCGCCTACTACGGCAACTCCGCGGCGACCGCGGCGTGGCTGCGCGGGGTGCACCGCGCGATGAGCCCGTACGTGTCCGGGGAGGCGTACCAGAACTACATCGACCCGGGCCTTCGCTCGTGGCAGCGGGAGTACTACGGCGCCAACCTCGGCGAGCTGCGCGAGGTCAAGAAGAAGTACGACCCGGACTTCATGTTCCGGTTCCGCCAGGCGATCCCGCCGGCCGCCTGAACCGCCCTGGCACCATGGGCGCGTGGATCGCGACTCCCTCAGGCGCCTGCGAGCGCAGCCCGGCTACCTCGCGTTCGTCTCGGCGGCGACGCTCGCGCGCGTCTCCGACGAGATGTTCTCGGTCGGCGTCGTGCTGCTCGTGCTGGACCGCACGGACAGCCCCGCGCTGGCGGGCGTCGTGGTCTCGGCGGTCTCGCTGCCGAGCCTGCTGACCGCGCCGCTGCTGGGCGCCTGGCTCGACGCGACCGGCCGTCGGCGGCCGCTGATGGTGATGGACCAGCTCCTGATCGCCGGGGTGCTGGTGGCGCTCGTGGCGGCGATCGGGAACGCGCCGAACTGGACGATCCCGCTGATCGTGCTGCTCGCCGGCCTCACCTACCCGCTGTCGTTCGGCGGGTTCACGAGCCTGATCCCGGCGATCGTGCCCGAGGAGCTGCTGGCGCCCGCGAACGCGTTCGAGACCTCGAGCTTCAACTTCGCGCTGGTCATCGGCCCGGCGCTGGCGGGCACGCTGTCGGCGACGCTCGGGCCGTCGGCGCCGCTGCTCCTGGAGGCGGCGCTGGCGCTCGGCGCGCTCGCGCTGATCCTCCGCATCCCCGGGATCGACGGCACGGGCGAGGCCCCCGACCGCCCGCTCGGACAGGTCGCCGTCGAGGGGCTGCGGCAGATCGTCGAGGTGCCCGAGCTGCGCGGCGTGACCGCGGCCGGAGCGCTCGGGCTCGCGGGCATGGGGCTGCTGGCGGTGGGCTTCCCGATCTTCGCGGTGGAGCACCTGGACGCTCCCCGCAGCGACGCCGGCTACATGTGGGCGGCCTTCGCGGTCGGGTCGACGGTGGGCGCGCTCGCGCTCGTGCGGCTGCAGGACCGCATCCCTCCGTGGCGGATCGTGGTGACGGCGCTGCCGGTGTTCGGGGCGCTGATGCTCACCTGGCCGCTCGCCGGCTCGCTCGCCGTGATGCTCTGCCTTATCGCGCTCGCCGCGCTGGCCGACGGGCCGGCCCTGGCGGCGACCTTCGCCACGCGCCAGCAGCTGGTCCCGTCGTCGCTCCACGGGCAGGTGTTCACGACTGCCGCGGGCTTCAAGGTCGGCTCGTTCGCGGCCGGCGCGGCCCTGGGCGGGCCGATCGCGAGCGGGCTCGGCTCTGCCGACGCGATCGTCATCGCGGCCATGGCGCAGTTCGCCGCGGCGGCCGTCGGCGTCACACTGATGAAGCTGCCCGCGCGGCGCGCGGCGGCGGCCGTTCAGCGCTGAGGCCGGCGCGCAGGCGGTTCGGCACCGCCCTCCTCGCCGGCCGGCGCGTCGTCGCGCCCGAGCCGCTGGGTCGGCGCGGCGGGGTCCACGACGTCCTCCCAGCCGGGGGAGTCCGCGGGCCGCTCGGCCTCGGGGGCGGGCGGCCGCTCGGCCTCGGGGGGCACGGGCCGCGCGGGCTCGCGGGCGGGCCGCTCATCCGGCGCGGACTCGGGGTCGGGCCGCGTCGTCGCGTGCTCCGGCGGCAGGTCGTCGGCCGGCCGCTTGGCCCGCTCGCGCGCGCCCGCCACGACCAGGATCGCCGCGCAGGCCAGCGCGAGCAGGTTCTGGCCGAGCGGCCTGTCGAACAGGCGCGCGACGATCAGCACGCCGGCCCAGATGCCCGCCGCCGCGATCGCGGTCCCGTCGCCGAACGGCAGGTGGAAGCGCTTGCCCTCGGCGCGGGCCCGCAGCAGCGCGAGCACGCCGACGGCGATCAGGATCTCCGCCGCCTCCACGAACGAGAACGGTCCGAACGTGCTCACGATCAGGAGCAGGGCGCCGATCGCCGCGATGCGCTGCTCGGCGTTCAGCAGCCGGAACGTGCGCACCGCCCCGCGGGCCATGGCCCCGGCGTCAGCCATCGTCGAGCGGGCGCCGCCCCGCAAAGCCGGCGTCGGGCTCGTGCCAGAACCCGATCTCCTGCTCGCCCTCTTCCCAGCAGAGGTACACCTCGCGCCCGTCGCGCAGCGCCGGGAAGTCGATCAGCCCGCGATCGAGGTCGCGCAGCACGATCTCGCGCTCGCGCAGCTCCAGCATCGACTCGCGGAGCTCCAGGAACGCCTCCGACACCGTGCGGCCCGGCGTGCCGCCGCCGTTGGTCGGCCCCGCCTCGGAGAGCGCCTCGCGCGCCTCCCTGTCGCCGAGCCGCTCGCGCGCCGAGCGCATCCTCGCGAGGAGCTCCACCACCCGCGGCAGGGCCGTGGTGGCCTCCTCCAGCGTGTAGTGCCGGCGCGACTGCCCGCTCACGCCGCCGCGCGTGCGTCCGAGGCCTCCCGCATGCGGCGCTCGAGCAGGGCGGCGTCGGAGTCGGACACCGCCCGCAGCTGCCCCTGGAAGGCGAGATGCCAGTGATCGGCCGGCCACTTGCGGACGTGCTCGAGCTCGCCCGCCAGCTCCACGGCGGGCACGAAGTCCTCCTCGTCGAGCACGATCTCGGGCGCGGTCTCGAAGCGCCAGGGATAGGGGTCCGGGTTGCCCGGCTTGCCGGGCCAGATCCGCTCACGGTCCTCGTACATCTCGCCCGTCACGCGCACGATCCCGCCGAAGGCCTGCTCGACGGTCACGTAGAAGACGATCCGGTCGCCCGGGTGGATCTGCTCCGCCATCCCGCGGCGGCGCTCCTTGGCGCCGATCACCCGGAAACCGCGTTCCCGGGTGGCCCGGAAGTTGTCGAGCGAGCCTGTGAGCACCCAGGTCTTGGCCACGCGCCGAAGCCTACCGCCGCCCGTTGTAACGTTCCGGCCTGCCATGGCGGACGAGGAACTGCATCTCATCGGGCCGGACGAGATCGCCTACAGGCTCGATCTCACCCCGGCGCAGCTGAAGATCACCTGGACGGCGCTGAGGTCCCTGCTGGACGACTTCGGCCACGACGAGCGGGACGTGGCGGGCGTCGTGCGCGAGGTGCTCTCGAAGCTTCCGGACGAGCACGCAATACGCTCAATCGACATCGGCAAGGGGCGCAGCTGAGCGCTACTAAGGCGGCCGCCCGGTGTTGTGGGCGGCTGTACGACGCATGACAGACCGGCCAACCCGTAGGGAGATCATCCGCGCGGGCGGCGCTTCCGCCGCCGGCATCGCCCTGCTCGGGGCCGGCTGCGACAGCTCCTCCAAGCCGGCCGCCACCGCCGCCGCGAAGCCGAGGCCGATCAAGCGCGCCACCGCGCCCCCGGGAGCGCTGAACGTGGTGGTGTTCATCTGCGACAGCATGCGCGTGGATCACGCCTACGGCCCGCGGGCGCGGATGGAGACGCTCGACAGGCTCGCGACCCAGGGCCTCCGCTTCACCCGCGTGCGGCCGGAGGCGATGCCGACGATCCCGGCGCGGCGCTCGATCATGACCGGGCACCGCATCTTCCCGTTCCGCCACTGGCACCCCTACGAGGGCCTGCCGCCGCAGCCGGGCTGGGAGCCGGTCGGGCACGAGCGCCAGATGTGGACGCAGGTGCTCCAGCGCGAGGGCTGGACGACCGGCTACGTGACCGACAACCCCCACCTGCTCGCGAAGGTGCACGACAGGTTCCGCGCGAAGTTCGACCGCGCGGAGGTCGTGGTGGGCCAGGTGCCGCTGCGCCGCAAGCCCACCCGCCCGGTGTCCCAGGACGAGCTCTACAAGCACCTTCCCCCCGTGCTGCGCGGGTCGCGCGCGGAGCCGCGCATGAAGGCGTACCTGTCCGCCAACCCGCGCGGCCGCGACGAGCAGGACTTCCTCGCGCCGCGTGTGCACCGCAAGGCGATGGACTGGCTCGACTGGGCCAAGACGCGCCAGCCGTTCGCGCTCGTGGTCGACAACTTCGACGCGCACGAACCCTGGGACGCCCCGCCCAACCTCATCGACATCTACGACACGCCCACCACGCCCGGCGTCGAGCCGATCCAGCCGTTCCCGACGCCCGCCGCGCAGTGGCGCAAGGAGGGCCTCTCGCCCGCGCTCGTCAGGCGCATGTCCCACCTGTACGCGGCCGAGATGACGATGGTGGACCGCTGGGTCGGCCACACGCTCGCCAAGCTCGAGAACCTGGGCCTCGCGGACAAGACCGTGGTCGTCCTGATCAGCGACCACGGGGTGCTGCTCGGCGAGTACGGGTGGGTCGGCAAGCGCTACACGGAGCTGCACCACGAGCTCACGCACGTCCCGTTCCTGATCCGCCACCCGGAGGGCAAGGCGAAGGGGGTCTCGAGCCGCTACTTCGCCTCGACGCACGACGTGGGTCCCACGGTGCTGTCGATGCTGGGCTTCGACCGGCCGCACTCGATGAACGGGGCCGACGTGTCCGTGCTGCTCGACGGCAAGAAGCCGCCGGCGCGCCGCTACTACGTGTCCGCGTACACCGACCACGTGATGGCCGGCGACGGGCGCTGGCACCTGATCGCGAACAACCAGGGCGGCGAGAAACGCCTCTACGACCTGAAGCGCGACCCCCACGAGCGGCACAACGTCGCCGCCCGATACCCGCAGCACGCGAACCGCCTCTGGCGGGCGATCGTGAGGCAGGCGGGCGGGCCGCTGCCGAAGTTCAAGATCAGCAGCCCGGGCTAGACCGGAGGGAATAGAGCTTCGCCACGCCCGGTTAACGTGGGTATGAAATCCACGCTGCTCGTGCTCACCGTTCTCGCCGCGCTGTCGCTCGCCGGCCCGGCGTCCGCGGCCCCGAAGATCGACTGGAAGCCCTGCGACGACGGCTTCGAGTGCGCGACCGTCAAGGTGCCGCTCGACTACGACCGTCCCCACGGGCGCACGATCGAGCTGGCGCTGACGCGCGCCCGCGCCGCCGATCCCGCCACGAGGCTGGGCTCGGTGTTCTTCCACCCGGGCGGCCCCGGCGACTCGGGCGTCGACTCGATCCACAACGCCCCGCCGCAGGCGATCGCGGCGATCACCCGCCGATACGACGTGATCGGCTTCGACTCGCGCGGCGCCGGGCACAGCAGGCCGGTCGTCGACTGCAAGGTCGACCAGGAGCGCGACGGTGTCTACTCGCAGCCGTTCGCGCGGCCCGAGACGCTCGACGTCCTCGCGCTCGTGGACCACACGCAGCGCTACCTGCGGCGCTGCACGCGGCTGAACGGCGACCTGCTGGAGCACATGAGCAGCGCCGACGTCGCGCGCGACCTGGCCGTCCTGCGCGCAGCGGTCGGCGACGAGCGGCTGAACCTCATCGGCCACTCCTACGGGACGTTCGTCGGCGCCACCTACGCGAGCATGTTCCCCGGCCGCACAGGCCGGATGGTCCTCGACTCGCCGATGGACGCCGAGACGTGGGTCGACGCGCCGTTCGAGACCACACGCGAGCAGACCGCCGGCCTGGAGGACGAGCTGAAGCGCTTCCTCGCGGCGACCGGGTTCCCGGAGGACGACTTCGACGACCTGATGGCGCAGCTCGACCGCGAACCGCTGGGCTCGCTCGACGGCGACGACCTGCGCATCGCATTCATGTCGATCACGAGCCCGCGGGAGTGGCCGGCCTTCAAGGACGCGCTGACGCAGGCGCAGCACGGCGACGGCAGCGCGCTACGCGATCTGGCCGACGGGTTCTACGGCGGCCGCCTGCTCAACCCGGACCTGGCGGTGGCGACGCAGGCCGCGGACCAGCGCTACCCGCACCGCGTCGCGCCGTTCCTGCGCGCGGGCCGTCACGCGGCGGCGCTGTTCCCGCACTTCGCGAACAACAGCGGCTACTCGGAGCTGGCGTACGGGGCGATGCCGGTCTCCGACGCGGACGCGTTCCATGGCCCCTTCCGGAATTCGCCGGGGGCGCCCGCCGCGCTCGTGATCGGCACCACCCACGACCCATACACGCCCTACGTCTGGGCCAAGCACCTCACCCACGACCTCGGGAACGCGCAGCTGCTCACCTACCGCGGCGACGGCCACGGGGCGGTCACGGACCTGAACCCGTGCATCGTCGGCCACATGCTCGCGTACCTGGAGGAGGGCGTGCTGCCGCCGGAGGACGCGAGGTGCGTCCAGGAGGGCTAGCTCAGTCGATCGGGATGTCCTCGACCTCCGGCTGCCGGCGGGGCTTGTCGAGCCGCTCCAGGTACCAGTCGATCAGCGAGCGCAGCGTCAGGAGGAACTCGCGGATCAGGTTGGTGAGCTGCGCCTCGAGCTCGCCCTCGCGGCGGGGCGGATCGGCTCCCTCAGTGTTCATCGGAGCTCTTCTCGAAGAACACCTGCAGGGCGCCGTCGTCGAAGCGGGCGCCGGCCGCCGCGTAGGGCGCCAGCGCGGGCGGCAGGATGATCGTTCGCTTCTGCGGCCCGACCCGCACGATCACCTCGAGCCCGATCTTCTTCAGCTCGATGTCGCCGCGCTCGGCGAACGGCAGAGGCACGCGCAGCGTCGCGCGGCCGTTGTCGGCCGACAGCTCCTGCGACAGCTCGGCGTGCAGCACCCGCGCCGGGTCGGCGCCGGCGAACAGCTCGGCCGCGAGCCGGTCGAGCATCTCGGGCCCGATCACCTCGCGCTCGAGCCACGGCGCGGCGAGCACGGGCACGGGGGCGAACGCCGAGCGCACCAGCTCCATCTGCTCGCGCTGGACCTCCCGCCACGCGGCGAAGTAACCGTCCGCGGCCTCGTCCGGGAGCACGCGGTTGACCACCACGGCGTCCGTCAGGTAGCCGTAGAGGTTCAGGTACGTGAAGGTCCGCATCGCCTCCTTCACGACCATGCGGTCCGGGCTCGTGACGAGGCGCACCGAGGTGGTCGCCCGGTCGCGCAGGATGCCGTTCATCGCGACGAGGTTGCGCGCGAGCCGCTCGACCTCCGCGAACACGTGCTCGCCCGGCAGCTGCACGTCGAACATCGTGCGGGCGAAGGGAACGAGCCGGCGCTGCGACGGCAGGATCTTCTCGAGCCACCACGTGACCACGTCCGGGAACGACAGCAGCCGCAGGGTCTCGCCGGTGGGCGCGCAGTCGACAACGACGCAGTCGAACTCGCCCGACTCGTGGTGGCGCTTGATCTGGAGCAGCGAGAACAGCTCGTCCATCCCCGGTGGGACGGTCAGCTCCTCGGCGGCGATCGGATCGACGCCGCGCTCCTCGAGCAGGCCGCCGAGCCAGTCCTGGACCGAGTCCCAGTGGCGCTCCATCTCCTCCTGGGCCTGCACCTCCTGGCCGTAGAGGTTGGCGTCGGCCGGCGTGGGATCGCTGCCGAGCTCGGCCTCGAGCGAGTCGGACAGGCTGTGCGCGGGGTCGGTCGAGAGCACCACCGTCCGCAGGCCGGAGGCGGCGCAGCGGCGAGCGGTGGCCGCGGCGACGCTCGTCTTCCCGACGCCGCCCTTGCCCGTGTACAGGATCGTGCGCGGGGCCATGAGCGCGCAAACTCTAGTTTGCGCGGCCCCGACACCCGTCCTATGGTGGACCGCCCATGCGCGCACGGGACGGATTCCTCGCCGGACTCGTGCTCGTATGCCTCGCGCTCGCCGCTCCGGCCTCGGCCGCCGTGCACACGGGCGTCGACCACCTGAACCGCGTGCGGCTCACGCTCGACGGCCGCACGCTGACGGCGGCGCTCGCCGACCCGTCGCGCTCCACCGAGACGTGGGGCAGGCGCGTGCGCGCCGGGTGCGTGACGAACGTGTTCCAGCCGCGCGGCTCGCGCTACACGAGCACGGTCGCGACCTGGCCGACCGGGGCCACGAGCTTCACGTTCACGCTCCCGCGCGATCTCTCGCGGCGCGCCCGGGTCTGCTGGCTCGAGGCGCCGGACGGCGGCGACATCGCGGTGGTGCGCTTCGAGCGTGGCGAGCGCTACCGGCTGCTCGCCAAGGGCCGCAGCCACGCCGGCGGGCCGTGGCGGCTGTCCGGGCGCGCCGGACTCGCCCTCGAGCCGTGCGTCAAGGTCCTCGTGGGCGGGTCGCACCTGCAGGCCTGCCTGACGATCGAGCTGGTGCGGGACGTGCGCATGCTGGTCGCCGTGGAGCAGCCCGACTGCACGGACGACACGTTCGTCTACGGCATGGCCCCGAGCACGACCGCCTCGGTGGAGGTCCGGCTCGCCGACGGCACCACGGTCGACGCGTCGCTCCACGGCCCGCCGCGCGGCTCGCGCGCCCGGGCGCGCTGGTTCATCGCGCCGATCGCCGGATCGGTTCAGGTGGAGAGCGTCGTGGCGCGCGACTCGAGCGGGGCGACGGTCGGGCGCAAGCGGCCGCACTCGTCCGTCTGCTGAGGACGGCTAACCCGGCGCGTTCTCGACCTCGATCTCGCCCTCGTCGCGGTCCTTCAGCCCGAGCCCCGTCCGCAGCTCCTTGGCGGCGATCCTGACGGTGAATACCCCCGGGCCGTTCGGCTTCCAGACGAAGGAGCCGTCGCCGCGGCGGTAGGTCGCGATGCGGTCGTAGCGGAGCCTGCCGGCGCGGTAGATCTGCAGCTCAACGGCCGACAGCTTCGACACGCTGAACGCGATCCGCACCGAGCGGCCCTCGGTCGCGAGGTCGGGGCCCTCGAGCCTCAGGACGGGCGGGTCGGTCTGATAGCCCCTGTACTTGTCCGCGTACTCGCAGTAGACCCGCCCGAGGCGCCGCGAGCACATGCTCGCCAGGAACTCGCGCAGGAGCTCGTGGTAGTCGCGCGAGGACTCGTGGCCGCGGTAGTTGTAGAGCGACCAGTCGCCGACGTCGCTCTCCGGGACCTGCGCCTCCGCCTCCGGCTCGGCCTCGTCGAAGAACTGCTTCGCGAGCGTGTTGCCGGTCAGGTCCCAGTAGTCGTAGAGCCCGATCAGCGACTGGAGGAACGCGTTGAAGATGTACAGGCGCGGCGCGAACGAGTACTGGAGGTACGTCACGCCGCCGTTCGGCCCGGTGGTCCGGACGCCCGTCGGCGGCGGCGTCCGGAACACGGGCAGCGCCCTCTCCGCCGTCTTCCGGTAGCTCGGCTCGTTCAGCAGGTCCGCGGCGCGGCCGTAGGCCTGGATCGCGGTCGCCTCC
>DASXAA010000221.1:0-2912 GCA_036407035.1 Thermoleophilaceae bacterium
GGCCATCGCGAACGTGGTGCTCGATGTCGGCGGTCAGCGGCTCGTCGCCTCGATAACCGTCGAGGCCGTGGACGACCTGGGCCTGTCCGAGGGCTCCGAGGTCACGGCCGTGATCAAGGCGTCCGACGTGATGATCGCCTCGGGCTAGCCGAGCGGAGCTACGCCGCCCGCCAGAACGGCGCGGTCAGGCAGGTCGGGCCGCCGTCGCCCTTCAGCGACAGCTCGGAGCCCTCGTACGGGTGCACCTCCACCCCGCGCCGCTCGAGGGCGCGGCGCACCCCTGCGGCCGAGTCGCAGATGACCACCACGCCCGGGCGCACCGCGAGGATGTTGCAGCCCATCGCCAGATAGTCGTCGCGGTCGAGCGCGATCCAGTCGCGCCCGCGCTCGCGCAGGTCCTGCAGGAGGCGCACCGGCGCGAGCGGCTCGTACACCACGAGCAGCTCGTCCGTGACGGCGGAGACGAACGACTGGAGGTGCAGCACCGAGCCGGGCCCCAGGTCGTGCGGCATGTCGTAGCTCTCCACCGCGATCCCCTCCGGCTCCGCCAGCCGCGCCACGGCCTCCGCGCCGGCGCGGTTGGTGCGGTAGCCGAGTCCGATCGCCATCGTGCGGTCGTCGATCCAGAAGCGGTCGCCGCCGTCGGCGAGCGCCGGCGCCTCGAGCGTGCCGAGCACGGGCACGCCGAGCCGCGCCAGCTCGTGGGCTGCCGCCTCGGGCTCGGCGCGCCGCGCCGGCTTCGCCATCCGCAGCACGATGCCGCCGCGGGCGGTGAGCATCAGCGGGTCGTGCATGTACACCGCGTCCACCTGGCCGTCCAGCGGCTCGGCGACCTCCAGCTCGGGCCCGAGCCCCGCGAGCAACTCGCAGAACGCCTCGTGCTGGCGCTCGAGCAGCGCGGGGTCCGGCACGCGCCAGCGGGCCCCGAGCCAGTCGCCGCGCAGCGACGGGCGCCGCACCAGCACACGCCGCAGCGGCGCCGTCATGGATGTCACCCCGTATTCGGTCAGCGGTAGGTGACGATCCTGACGTATTCCACGTGGAGCGGGTCCTCCGTGTACTTCGGGTCGATGTTCTCGTAGGGGAGCGGCTCGATGATCGGCACGACTGTCACGGTCAGCCGCTGCGAGTCCCTCATCGCCTTCGTGATCGCGTCGGTGGCGATCACGACCTTCTTCGCGGGCGTCAGCGGGTGCGCCGGCCGCGGGTCGTGCTCGCGGCGCGGCTCGACGTCGCAGTGGCCGGGGTCGCCGAGGCAGCCGCCGTGGCCGAACACGTGGTACGAGCCCGCGTAGCTCTCGTCGTCGTAGCCCGTGTTCTCGTCGGCGTCCGGGTTGTTCACGTACACGCGGCCCTCGTACGAGGCGCCCTGGTGGTCGACGCCGTGGAACTCGATGTCGGCGCGGTACGGCGACGGGTCGAGGTTCGTGCAGTCGAGCTCCTCCGAGGTGTACTTCGGCCCGGTCGTCGGCGGCTTCGCCGGGCTGCCGCCCGCGACCGACGGCATCGCACCGCCGCCACCGCCGCTCGCGCTGCCCGCCGCCGGCGCGGCGCCCGGCGGCACGCCGGTCCCGCCCGCCACCGCGCCGCTCGCGTAGTCGTAGCCGAGCGACTGAACCACGAGCACCTGCTGCACGGTCAGCCCCGGGAAGAGCGCCTTGTCGAGGTACTGGGCCGGGATGTTGTTCACGCCGTGGCGGAGCTGCCACAGGTACCAGAGGCGGTCGATCATCGCGTGGTGGGCCCAGAAGATCGGGTCGAACGCGGAGGTGCCGATCGCGCCCATGTCGCCGCCGACCCACCCGTGCACGCCGTCGTGGATGTCCTGGAGCTGGCTCGAGAAGTCCTCGAAGCTCGTCAGGCCGAGCACGAACTCCACGTCGTCGGCGGAGGGAAGATCGCCCGGGTCGCTCGGGTTGCGGACGGTACGGCGCGCCTGCTGGCCGTTCATGTCCGGCATCGGCCCGCTCTCGAGCGACTCGCCGCCGGACGTGTACCCGGCGGGCAGTCCCTCCTGGTGCGACTGGTCGCTGGTCCAGTCCCACCAGGGCAGAATGGCCTCCTCGTTCTGGTCGCGCGCCGCGGCGTCGAAGAACGTCAGGTACGCCCGGTGCCACGGGAGGAAGAGGTCGTAGGTGAAGCTGTCGTTCCCCACGCGCGCGTGGTGCCAGCACTCGAAGCGGTTGAAGCCGTGGAACTCGGACCAGAAGATCCAGCCGCGGTTGTCCGACTCCGAGATCGCCTGCATCTTCTCGTAGGCGTCAGCGAGGGCGGCGATGTCGGCGTTCTCGGCGCTCGGCCGGACTACGATCCCGTTCGACATTGCGCCACTCTAAGGCGATTGGTGAAGGAAAGTAAATGGCTTCCTGGACCGCTCCGGCGATCCCCGCGGGGCAGTTCCGCGGAGGGCGGCGCGCGGAGCTCGTGTTCACCGGCGTCGAGCAGGCAGGACCCTCGTTCGAGGGGCGCGTGTTCCTGAACAACCCGGGAGCCGACGAGAGCACGCCCCGCTCACCGGAGCAGGGCTACGCCGGCTCGTTCCACGTCTTCGGCTACGGCACCCCGGAGCCGCCCGCGGTCGCGGAGGCGCGCGCCGGGGGCGCCCGGCCGGCGGCGCCGATCGAGAAGCGCGTGCGGGCCGACGAGGCCGCCGTCGGCGCCGCGCTGGAGGGCTCGGACGAGCTGCTCGTGACGGTCGTCCCGGTGCCGGCCGACCCGGGCGGCCCCGTGCCGGAGCGACCGGCCGAGCGGGTGGAGCTGGTGCTGGACCGCGCCTAGATGGTTGATTCCACGGCTGGTGCCGTGTTGGGGGGTTTGTCGAGGAGGGGTCGAGGTAGGCGGTGTCCAGTCCTTAGAGCACGAATCGCCCAAGTCATCTGGCTGTCAGGTGCGGCGGGCGGTCAGGCAGCAGA
>DASXAA010000222.1:0-3575 GCA_036407035.1 Thermoleophilaceae bacterium
CGAGACGCAGTCGGCCACGGGCACCACGCCCGGCTCCGAGGAGAAGACGAACGCGTCGCCGGTCTCGAGCGACCAGAGCGGCCGCAGGCCGAGCGCGTCGACCGAGAACACGCACTCGTCGCCGTGGCGCGACACGAGCGCCACCGGCCCCTGCGCCAGCGGCCCGAACGCCTGCCGCAGGTACATGTAGAAGCCACGCAGCTCCTCGGGCATGCCCTTGATCTCGTTGACGATCGGCGGCAGGACGAGCTCGAGCGCCTCGACGAGCGTCAGCCCGCACCGCTGGATCAACGCCTCGACGGTGCGCGAGAGGTCCTGCGAGTCGGAGCCGCCGGCGGTCAGCGGCACGCCCAGCATCCGCGCCTCCTGGCGCAGGCGGGCGATCGTGTTGATCTCGCCGTTGTGCCCGAGCACGCCGAACGGCTGGACGCGTCTGAAGGACGGCCACGTGTTGGTCGAGTAGCGGTTGTGGCCGAGCACGGCCGCGGTCTTCAGGCGCGGATCGTGCAGGTCCGCGAAGTAGCGCCCGAGCACGGCCGGTGTGCCGAGGACCTTGTAGACGACCGAGTCCGTGGAGCACGAGGCGACGTGCAGGTCGAACGACTCCTCCAGCCGCACGACGAGCTCGAAGCACCGGTCGGGGTCCTCGATCAGGCCGCCGACCTGCCAGAAGCGCGGTTCCTCCTCGCGCGCGAGCGCGCCCAGCGCCGACGAGTCGACCGCGTCGTGGCGCTCCGCCAGCACCCGGAACCCGAGCCGGCTCATGAGCTCGCGGGCGGCGGGGGCCGGATCCGCCGACCCGCGCGGGACGAACACGTGCGCCACGGCGAAGCGCGGGTCGAGCGCGAGCCGCGAGGCGTGGCCGCCGGCCCGGACCGCCTCGGCCCAGAGCTCGCGCGGGACGTCGACCATCACGCCGCAGCCGTCGCCCTCGCCGTCCACGTTGCCTGCCCGGTGGAGCATCTTGTCGAGCGCGACGAGCGCGGTCTCGATCGGCTCGTGAGCGGGCCGCGCGTCCTTGGCGATGCACGCGTACAGCGCGCAGGCGTCGCGATCCTCGACGGTGGACGGTGGCCGGCGCGGCCGGTAGGCGCGCGTCGGGTCGTAACGGGCCATCTTGCTCTCCTCGGTTCCGCGGCTTCTCCGAGCGGCCGCGCGACGGGGCGAAAGGTGATGATAGTGGCGCCGGCAGGCGTGACGAGAACGAAAAAGGAGCCGACTTGCGAGCCCTCGTGAAGACCCCGGAACCGCCGCACGTGGACGTCGGCGAGGCGCCCGAGCCGGAGCCCGCCCCGTCCGAGGCGCTCGTGGAGGTGCGGGCGTTCTCGCTCAACCGCGGCGAGGTGCGGCGGCTGCCCGATCAGCCGGACGGCTTCGTCAGCGGCTGGGACCTGGCCGGCGTGGTGGCCCGCCGGGCGGCCGACGGCGGCGGGCCGCCCGAGGGCGCCCGCGTGGTGGGGCTGGTGGGCTCGGGCGCGTGGGCAGAGCGCGTGGCCGTGCCGGTGGACTCCCTCGGCGTCCTGCCGGACGAGGTCTCGTTCGAGGCCGCGTCGGCGCTGCCGGTCGCCGGGCTCACGGCCCACTACGCGCTCTCGATCGGCGGGCTCGGGCCGGGCCGGCGCGTGCTGGTCACGGGCGCGGCCGGCGGCGTCGGGCGGATCGCCGTCCAGCTGGCGCGGGACGGGGGCGCCACCGTGGTGGCGGTGGCCCGCGACGAGGAGCGGGCGGAGGGGCTGCGCGAGCTGGGCGCCGACGAGGTGGTGCACGAGCTGGCGCCCGAGGGCGAGCAGTTCGATCTGGTGCTCGAGTCCGTCGGCGGCGCCGTGCTCTCGAACGCGGTCAGGCGGCTGGCGCCGGGCGGCACGGTGGTCTCGTTCGGCGACTCCTCGGCGGAGCCGGTGGACTTCCGCGCCCGCGACCTGTTCAGGCGCGGCGGCGCGAGCATCTACGGCCTGTTCGTGTTCCACGAGATGGTCGGCCGCGGCGGCCCCGCGGGGGACCTCGAGCTGCTGGCGCGGCTGGTCGCCGAGGGCCGCCTGGACCCGCAGGTGAGCGTGGAGGAAAGCTGGCGCGAGACGGGCGCGGCGGTGGAGGCGCTCCTGGAGCGGCGCGTGCGCGGCAAGGCGGTGCTGCGGGTGGACTGAGGCCGGTCGGCTTTGCCTCTCGCTTTGAACGGTGGGCTGGTGTCAAGTTCTGCTTGTTTGGGTTCGCTGTCGAGGGTTGCTCATTTCTGTTTCGGCGCTCTTGGGCGCACTATCTGTGATTCGAGCTGTCCCGGCTTCTCAATTCGTTTGGGGGCCGTCAGGCGGCCAGAGAGGCTGAGGAGCTTGCCGGGACAGGATTGCCGCCGCGGGTGCGGCTTGGTCTGAAGGGCTGGTCGCGGCTGAGGACGTGCCAGCAGGCGATCAGGAGCTTGCGCGCGACCGCCGCCTTGGCGGGGTTCGGCTTGTCGGCGTTGCGGCGTTTGACGTCGACGTAGAGGCGATGCCAGGGGTTGGTTTCGCGCCAGGCGCCCTGGGCGGCCTCGACCGCGGCCCAGCGCAGGTTGCGCGGGCCGGCCTTCGAGAGGTCGCCGTTGCGGGAGCTCTGGCCGGACTGGTGGACCTTGGGGGCGAGCCCGGCGTAGCCGATCAGCTTGCGCGGGTTGGCGAAGCGGGCGACGTCGCCGATTTCGCTGGCGATCGTGAGACCGAGCAGCGAGCCGATGCCGGGGATCGTGTCGAGCAGGCAGACCCGCCGGTCGGCCCGCGCCAGTGGCGACAACTCGGCGTCGAGCGGCGCGATCCGCTCGTCGAGCAGGTCGATCAGCGCGAGCGCCTCGGCCACCGAGCGGCGCCAGACTTCGGGCACGCCGCGGGCGGCCAACAGCTCGAGCCCGTCCGGCTCGCGCAGCCGGCTGGTCGAGATCCGCAGCCCCCACTGGGTCAGCAGACCGAAGATGCGGTTCTTGGCCGAGCTGCGCAACCGCACCAGGTGCAGACGGCGCCGTAGCCGCTCCCTGAGCGCGCGCTCCTCGAGCGCGGGCACCCACAGCGCTGGGACGAGGTCGCGGCGGCAGAGCTCCGCCAGCACGCGCGCGTCGACCTTGTCGGTCTTGCAGGCCAGCGGGGCGACGTTCTTGACCTTGCGCGCGTCGGCGATCTCGACCTCCCAGCCCGCCGCGCTAAGCCGCTCGCGCACCCAGGCGGCGCCGCTCATCATCTCCAGACAGGCGCGCACCTCGGGTCCCAGCTCGAGCACCAGCCGCGCCAAGCCGTCCTCGTCCGCGGGCACAAAGCCCTCCCGCACGATCGCCCCGGCCCGCTCCCGGGCACACCACGCCGCGCGCCGATACGCCCAATCGATTCCGACATACTGCATCAGCGCCTCCTAGCGTCTGACCGCCATTACCAAGCGCCAGTTTGTCGGCGCCTGGAGGCCCACCGTTCATCGGACTCGTTGGGCGTTCGCGGTGGCGCGGGTCGCCGCGACGGCGAGCAACCAGGGGGCCGCGGGCGAGCTGATGTCGACTTATGGGTGCTATAGCACCCACAAAGCGCCATCACCCCCGAGCCCACCCTGGTTGGCCGCCGTAG
>DASXAA010000223.1:0-45751 GCA_036407035.1 Thermoleophilaceae bacterium
GAAGTTGCCCTGGGTGCCGGCGACCGTGATCGCGGTGTCGTTGCCGATCACCTGAGCCGCGACCTGCAGCACGACCTCCGGGATCACCGGGTTGACCTTGCCGGGCATGATCGACGAGCCCTTCTGCAGCTCCGGCAGCCGCACCTCGACAAGGCCGGTGCGCGGGCCGGAGCCCATCAGCACGAGGTCGTTGGCGATCTTCGTCAGCGACACGGCCAGCACCTTGAGCGTCCCGTGCAGCTCCACGAGGGCGTCGCGGCTGCTCTGGGCCTCGAAGTGGTCGCGCGGGGCCTCGCCGATGCCGAGCTTCTCGCGCACGCGCTCGGCGAACTCGGGATGCGTGTTGAGCCCGGTGCCGGTGGCCGTCCCGCCGAGCGGGATCTCGGCGGCGCGGCCGAGCGCGTCGCGGACGCGATCGCGTCCAAGCGACATCTGCGCCGCGTAGCCGCCGAACTCCTGGCCCAGCGTGACCGGCACGGCGTCCATCATGTGGGTGCGGCCGGCCTTCACGAGGTCGGCGAACTCCTCGGACTTGCGCGTGAGCGAGCCGCTGAGGCGCTCGATCGCGGGCAGCAGGGAGTCGTGCACCTCGGACACCGCGGCGAGATGCACGGCGGACGGGAACACGTCGTTCGACGACTGGCCCATGTTGACGTGGTCGTTCGCGTGGACGGCGTCGCCGGCGAGGTTCGCGATCACCTCGTTCGCGTTCATGTTCGACGAGGTCCCGGACCCGGTCTGGAAGACGTCGATCGGGAACTGGTCGTCGTGGTCGCCCGCCGCCACCTCGTCGCCCGCGCGCGCGATGCGCTCCGCGACGTCCGCGTCGAGCAGGCCCAGATCCGCGTTCACCCTGGCGGCGGCGGCCTTGATGCGGCCGAGCCAGCGCACGACCGGCACCGGCACGCGCTCGCCGGACACCTGAAAGTTCTCCACGGCCTTGCCCGTCTCCTTGCCCCAAAGCTCTTGCTGAACAGCCATACCCGTACCCTATAACCGCGTCGGCCCGGGCACCGGGCGCCCCCGCGCGCAGGCGCTTTCGGACGGCCTTCCGGACCCGAACTGGTGCATTGCCTGTGCAAGCGAGACAAGCGGGCGGCTTCCGTGTTCTCATCGCGGAACTCGCCTTGACCGCTCTGATTCGCATTGACTCAACTTGGACCGCGCCCGGCGCGCAGCGGGCCAGGCCCATCTCCTTCTGCTCCCGCTGCGGGCACCCGCGGCACGAGCCCGAGGGCCGCTTCGAGCGGCGGGGCCGGGTCTGCGGCCGCTGCGGGATGGGCATGATGCTCACCTGCGACCGGGAGGCGATGCCCGGCGACGCCGCCGCTTTCATGATCGTCACCTACGACCTGTCGCTGAGCGCCGTCAGCCAGGCGGGCGAGAAGTACTTCGGCAAAGAGGGACAGCTGATCGGCAAGGACGTGCTCGAGCTGATCACGAGCCCGCTCGGCGATGACGTCCTCGCGCGCCACGTCGGCCAGGCTGCGCAGCGGGCGGCCGAGCCGGTCGTGATGCCGGTCAGGCTGAGATCGCAGGGCCGGCGACGGGTCGGCACGCTGGCCGCCCGCATCGCCACGTGCGGTCCGCCGCGCGCCGCGCTCGTCACGGTCGAGCCGAGCGAGTTCGGGCGCCGTTAGCACCGGCGAAGTCGTGCAAGAACGAATGCACGACTTGCGCAACATCCGTCCAGCCGGGAGAAACCTCCATCAAGTGTCCTGTCTTCCGGCCGAAACCTGTGCAAGAGCGCGCGAGGACTTCCGAATACGAGGTGAGCGTGCGAAGTAGAAGCGCGTCAAGCGCAAACTTCTTGCGATTCTGTAGGGACGGAGACGACGTGAGCGGGATAAGGACCAACGCGGCAGCAGAACTCCTCGGTGTCAGCCCCAACACGCTGCGCTCCTGGGAGCGCCGGTTCGGATACCCGAAGCCGCGGCGGACGCAAGGCGGCCACCGCCAGTACGACCTCACAGAGCTCGAGGCGCTGCGCCGGGCCCTGCTCGAGACGCACAACATCTCGTCGGCGATCGAGCTCGCCCGTCAGCGCGGCGAGGGCCCGAGCTCGCCGAGCCGCCTGCTCGACGCCTTCGACCACTTCGACGAGGAGGCCGCCGACCGCATCATGGAGGAGAGCCTCGCGGTGCGCTCGGTGGAGCGCTCGGTCGAGGAGGTCCTGCTGCCAGCACTCGAGCTGACCGAGGGCCGCGACGGCCGCGAGGCCGAGTACGAGCTCGCCTGCCGCTGGGCGACCGGCTGGCTGTACGCCTCCCGGCGCGTGGTGCCCCGGGCGAGCCGCCCGCAGGGCGTGCTGCTGTTCGACTCGAGCCCGCGGCTCGACGTCGAGTCGCTCCACGTGCAGGGCCTGGAGCTCGGGCTGCGCCGGGCGGGCTTCCGGACGCTCCTGCTCGCCTTCGACCTGCCGCCCGAGCGCGTGGTCCGCGCGATCCGCGCGATCGACCCGACCGCCTTCGTCTTCTGCGGCGGCGAGGCCACGCTCGAGGTGGTCGGCAGGCTCGTGTACACGGTCCGCCAGGTCGGATCGGCGGCGCCGGTGTTCGAGTACCGCGAGTCGATGCCGGTCCGCGGCGACCACGGCATCCCGTCGCTGGGCTCGACGCCGATCGAGGCGGTCGAGCGACTCAAGGGCTACGTGGACAGCGGCCGCATCGAGCAGGTCGTGGTCGTGCCGGAGAGCGACGTGGGCGCCGCGCGCACGAAGACGCCGGTCAAGCTGGCGGCGCGGCGCTAGGCGATCAGCGGGCCGCGCGCCCGCCCCCGACCGCTGGCTCACGCCGCGACGGGCCGGTCCCGCCTCGATCCTGTTCCGGAAGAACTCGCCGAAGTCCGACGCGGCCGTCTCGAGCTCGTCGCCCGGCACGTCCGCCGCCCGTCCTACCATCGCGCGCGATGACCCGCTTCGAGCTCGACGACCCGCTTGCCCACCGGGCCCTGCAGGCGCTCGTCCGCGCCGAGGCCGCCGTGCGCCGGCGGCTGGCTGCCGAGCTCGAGCGCGAGGGGGTATCGGCGGCGGGCTTCTCCGCGCTGGTCGTCCTCACGACGGCGGGCGGCTCGCTCGAGCTGCGCACGCTCCGGCGGCGGCTCGGCTGGAGCAAGGCGAACGCGACCGAGGTGACCGTCACGCTGGCGGGCCGCGGGCTGGTGCGCCGCAACCGGGTGCCGAGGGACCGCCGCGCGGTCAATGTCGAGCTGACCGCCTCGGGACGCGACCTCGTCGAGAGGCTCTTCCCGGCACACGCCGACCGCGTGCGGCAGGCGTTCGGAGCGCTCGACGAGGGGGAGAAGCGCTCGCTCGCCGAGATCTGCCGGAAGCTCGCGGCGTAGGGGCCGCGCCGCGCCACGCCAGGGGGCCCGCCGCGCCACGCCCCCGGGACGCGGCCCGCCGCACCGCCTGCCCGGCTCGGGCCGGCCGCTTCCCACCCCCGGCTTCGCCCGCGCCCCACCTAGAATCGGACGCCCGTGGCCCGCTACCAGCCCGTCGATCCCGCGCAGTCCTTCCCGAAGCTCGAGGAGCGCGTCCTCGAGCGCTGGCGCGAGCGCGACATCTTCCACGAGTCGATTCGCCGCCGCGCGGGCGCGACGTCGTTCGTCTTCTACGAGGGGCCGCCGACGGCCAACGGCCGCCCGGGCTCGCACCATGTGTTCAGCCGCGTGTTCAAGGACGTCTTCCCGCGTTACCGGACGATGCGCGGGCACCTCGTCCATCGCAAGGCCGGCTGGGACTGTCACGGCCTGCCGGTCGAGCTCGAGATCGAGAAGGAGCTCGGGTTCACCTCGAAGGACGACATCGAGCGCTACGGGGTCGCGGAGTTCAACGCGAAGTGCCGCGAGTCGGTCCTCCGGTACATCGACGAGTGGGACGCGCTGACCGAGCGGATCGGCTTCTGGGTCGACACCGACGACGCCTACTTCACCCTCGACGACGACTACATCGAGTCGGTCTGGTGGTCGCTCAAGGAGGTCTGGAAGCAGGGCCTCCTGACCGAGGGCTACAAGGTCGTGCCGTACTGCCCGCGCTGCGGGACCGCGCTCTCCTCACACGAGGTCGCGTCCGGATACCGGGACGTCGTCGACCCGTCGGTTTTCGTGCGGTTCCCGCTCAGGGACGAGCCCGGAGTGTCGTTCCTCGGCTGGACGACGACGCCCTGGACACTTTTGTCGAACGCGGCACTTGCCGTTCACCCAGATGTCACATACGTGCGCACACAAGTCGGCGACGAGGTGCTGGTATTGGCCGAGCCCCTCGTGGAACGCGTCCTGGGCGAGGGGGTCGAGATCGGTGACCGGGTCAAGGGCGCGGAACTGGAGGGCATCGGGTACGAGCCGCCATTCACCTACATGACGGACTACGGGCCGAGGGGCCACACCGTGCTACCGGCGGACTTCGTGACGACCGAGGACGGCACCGGCATCGTCCACACCGCGATCGCCTTCGGCGACGAGGACTTCCGGCTGGGCGAGCAGTACGGGATCAAGGTCCAGAACCCGGTGCTGCCGGACGGCACCTTCGACGAGCGGATGGGTCCCTTCGCGGGCCGCTACGTGAAGGACGCCGACCCCGACATCATCGAGACGCTGCGCGACTCGGGGCGGCTGTTCCGCGCCGAGGACTACCAGCACGCCTACCCGCACTGCTGGCGTTGCGACACGCCGCTGATCTACTACGCCAAGACCAGCTGGTACGTGCGCACGACGGAGCGGCGGGACGAGTTGCTGGCCGCCAACGAGGCCGTCACGTGGTACCCGCACCACATCAAGCACGGCCGCTTCGGCAAGTGGCTCGAGAACAACGTGGACTGGGCGCTCTCGCGGGAGCGGTACTGGGGCACGCCGCTGCCGATCTGGCGCTGCGAGGGGGACCACCACGTGTGCGTCGAGTCGCGCGCCGAGATCCGCGAGCGCGGTGGTGAGCCGCCGGAGGACCTGCACCGTCCGTACATCGACGACGTCGTGCTGCGCTGCGAGGAGTGCGGCGGCGAGATGCGCCGCGTGCCGGACCTGATCGACGTCTGGTGGGACTCGGGCTGCATGCCGTTCGCGCAGTGGCACGCGCCGTTCGAGAACCAGGACGTGTTCGAGGAGCGGTTCCCCGCGGACTACATCTGCGAGGCGCTCGACCAGACGCGCGGCTGGTTCTACTCGCTGCTCGGCGTGTCCACGCTGCTGTTCGGCCGCAGCTCGTACGAGACCGTGCTCTGCCTCGGGCTGATCCTCGACCCCGAGGGCCAGAAGATGTCGAAGTCGCGCGGGAACGTGGTCGACCCGTGGGAGGTCCTCAGTACGCACGGCGCGGACGCGTTCCGCTGGTACTACTTCACGTCGAAGCAGCCCTGGGACGGCTACCTCTTCTCGCTCGAGACCGTGGGCGAGTCGGTGCGGCAGTTCCTGAAGACGCTGTGGAGCACGTACCACTTCTTCGTGCTCTACGCGAACCTCGGCAGCGAGTCCGAGGGCGAGCGGACCGACCTCGACCGTTGGGCGCTGTCGCGGCTCGCGGGCACCGTCGAGCGCGTGATCGACCGGATGGAGGACTACGACACGACGTTCGCCGGCCGCGCCGTCGCCGAGTTCGTGGACGACCTCTCGAACTGGTATGTGCGCCGCTCCCGGCGCCGCTTCTGGGCGGGCGACGCCGCGGCCTTCGAGACGTTGCGCGAGTGCCTGCTCACGACCGCGAAGCTGCTGGCGCCCCTGGTGCCGTTCGTCACCGACGAGATCTACGAGAACCTCGACGGCTCCGAGCCGTCGGTGCACCTGTGCGACTTCCCGGAGCCCGGCGAGCGCGACCCGGACCTCGAGTGGGACATGCAGGTGGCGCGGGACGCCGTGGAGCTCGGTCGGGCGGCTCGCGCGCAGGCGAAGGTGAAGGTGCGCCAGCCGCTGCGCGAGGCGGTCGTGGTGGCCGCGGACCGGGAGCGCGCGGCGATCGAGCGCTTCGAGTCGCTCGTGCTCGACGAGCTGAACGTCAAGGCGCTGCGCTTCGTGTCGGAGGCGGACGAGCTCGGCCGCTTCGAGCTGAAGCCGAACTACCGGGCGCTCGGCCCGCGGTTCGGCAAGCACATGCCGCAGGTGGCCGCCGCGATCGCCGCGCTCGACCCCGGGCCGCTGCGCGCGGGCAAGCGCGTCGGCATCAACTTCGACGGCCAGGAGCACGAGATCGGCGCCGACGACGTGCAGCTGGTGCTGCAGCCGCTCGAGGGCTACCAGGTGGAGCGCTCCGGCACCCACGCCGTGGCGCTCAACCTCGAGCTCGACGAGGAGCTGCGCCGCGAGGCGCTCGCCCGCGAGGTCGTCCACGCCGTGCAGGCCGCGCGCAAGTCGGCCGGCCTGAACGTGGAGGACCGCATCTCGCTGACCCTCGGCGGCGACGAGGAGCTGCTGGCGGCCGCCCGCGCGCACGAGGCCTACGTCGCGGGCGAGACGCTGGCGACCGAGCTGTCCTACGACGGCGGAGGCGAGCGGGTGGCGGGCGGCGACGCGGTCGCGGACGGCGCCGGCGAGCGCGCGGACATCGAGGGGCGCGAGTTGCTGATCTCCGTGGAGCGCCGGTAGTCTGATCCGGCCGTGCACCTGCCGCCGCTGCTCGTAGAGAGGCCGTTCGGCCTACAGGTGGTCATCGCGATCGCCGTGCCGTCGCTGTTCGGCCTCGTGACGGGACTCGCGCTCAGCTGGAACGAGATCGCCTACCTGATCCTCGCGGTGCCGATCGGGCTCCTGGGTGGCTTCTTCGCGGGCATCGAGCACCGCGGCGCCGAGGAGGGGCTGCTGCGCGGCGTCATCGGCGGCCTCCTGTTCGGGAGCTGCATCCTCTACGGGCTCGAGATCGCGAACGCCGAGCCGAAGGCGAACATCGGCGACCCGCAGGCCGGCCTGGTCTTCGTGACGACGTTCTTCGGCGCGATCATGGGCGCTCTCGGCGGCCGCTACCGGCTCCGGAAGGAGCGGCAGCTGGAGACGTCGGGGAGGCTGGTGGCGGAGTAGGGCGGCGCCGGCCCGAGGCGTCTACGGCAGGCAACCAGGGGTTGGTCCGAATCGCCGCGCCTGGTCCTGCGGCTGGAAGTGGTCGGTTCACGCCCGGTCCGGCCGTACCGTCCTATCTAAGTGCCCTCCTGGGGCACCTGGATAGGACACTTCCGGAATTCCGGGACACGCAGCGGGGACGTCCCGTCGCGCGGCGCGGCGGAAGGCCGGGGCGGCGAAACGCGACCGCTAGGCCGCCAGCGCCGGCTCGATCTCCTGCACCAGCCGGCTCTTCGGCAGCGCGCCGATGATCTGGTGCGCTACCTGGCCCTGCTTGAAGAGCAGGAGCGTGGGGATCGACATCACGTTGTAGCGGGCCGCGGTCTGCGGGTTGTCGTCGACGTTCAGCTTCACGATCTGAATGTCGTCGCGCTCGCCCGCGAGCTCCTCGAGGTGCGGAGCGACGATCCGGCACGGGCCGCACCAGGGTGCCCAGAAGTCCACGAGGACGGGCCGGTCGGCCTCGAGCACCTCGGCCTGGAAGTTGTTGTCTGTGACTTCGGTGATGGCTCCTGCCACGATCGCTCCTTCGGTTACCCAGTTTCCCCGGTGAGACGCTATACAAAATATAGCGACACCGGGGGCGAGGCGACACCACTCCCACCCTACGCCCTGAACCGCAGCGCCGGCACCTTCCACACCGCCTCGAGCGCTATCCGCAGCGTCATCTTCGAGGTCCCCCGCTGCCGCTCCCGGAACACGATCGGCACCTCCGCCACGCTGAAGCCCGCCTTCACCGCGCGGTAGGTCAGCTCGATCTGGAAGCCGTAGCCGTCGGCCTGTACGCCGGCCAGGTCGATCGCCTCGAGCACCCGTCGGTTGAAGCACTTGAAGCCGCCGGTGAGGTCGCGGACCGGGACCCCGAGGATCACCCGCGCGTACGCGGATCCGCCCCTGCTGAGCAGCCGCCGCACCACGCCCCAGTCGCGGATCGCTCCGCCCGGCACGTAGCGCGATCCGAGCACGAGGTCGGCGGCGCCGGCGGCCGCGATCAGCCGCGGGAGGTCCGCGGGATCGTGGGAGAAGTCGGAGTCCATCTCGAGCACGAGGTCGGCGCCGCCGTCGAGCGCCACCGCGAACCCCGCGAGGTAGGCGCGGCCGAGTCCCTCCTTGCGCGCCCGGTGCAGCACCTGCACCGGCTCGAGCTCCGCGGCCAGCTCGTCCGCGACCCGACCGGTGCCGTCGGGCGAGCCGTCGTCCACGATCAGGACGCGGTGGCCGAGTCCCGTTGCCTCGAGCCGCGGCAGGGCGGCGCGCACCAGGGCGTCGATGTTCTCCGCTTCGTTGTACGTGGGGAGTACGAGCCAGGCGCCCGACACGGGCGCGTAGGCTAGATGACTGATCCCGACCCCAGGCACCCACGGATGACGCGCCATATCTTCGCTGGATCGGCACCCACGTCCTCGCCGATAGTGCTTCGACTATCGGCTTCGTCCGCGTGCGCCGCCCAGCTCGGTCTGACGCGCCCCCGCGGGCACCTGGACTCGGAATCTGCCATCTAGATGGCTCCCGCGATGAGGAACGGCGAGATAGCAGAGGCCTTCGAGGAGCTCGCGAGCCTGTACGAGCTGGACGGTGCGGTGGTGTACAGGGTCGTCGCCTACCGCAACGCCGCGAAGGCGATCCGCGAGTCCGGCGTCTCCGTCGCCGAGCTGTCGCGGCAGGGCCGGGTGGAGGAGCTGTCGGGAGTCGGGCGGACCATCGCCGAGAAGATCCAGGCGCTGCTCGAGACCGGCGAGATCCCCGCGGCGGCGAAGCTGAAGGGGAAGGTCCCGGCGGGCTTGATCGAGATCACGCGCATCCCGGGCCTCGGGCCGAAGCGCGCGCGGCTCCTGTACGACCAGCTGGGCGTGGAGTCGATCGACGACCTGCGCAAGGTCGCCGAGGACGGCCGCATCAAGGACGTGCCCGGCTTCGGCTCGAAGGCCGAGGAGAACGTGCTGGCGGCCCTGGCGGCCGGGACGGACGGGCGGGACAAGCCGCGGCTCGTCTTATCGAAGGCGCTGGCGGTGGGCGAGGAGCTCGTCGCCGAGCTACGCCCGCATGCCACGAGGGTCGAGCTCGCCGGCAGCGCCCGCCGCATGGCCGAGACGTGCAAGGACCTCGACATCGTCGTCGCGACCGAGGACCCGAAACGGCTCGTGGAGACGTTCTGCTCGCTGGAGGCGATCGACGAGGTCTCCTCGTCGGGCGAGGCGGGCGCCCGCGCCGTGACCCACTCGGGACTGCCGGTGGACCTGCGCGTGGTCCCGGGCGAGGTGTTCGGCAACCTGCTCCAGCACTTCACCGGCTCCGGCAAGCACAACGAGGCGCTCCGCACCGAGGCGGTCCGGCGCGGCCTGCACGTGAGCGAGTACGGCATCGCCGACGACGAGTCCGGCGAGACCCACGCCTGCGCCACCGAGGAGGAGGTCTACGAGCGCCTCGGGATGCAGTACATCGTCCCCGAGCTGCGCGAGAACCGCGGCGAGCTCGAGGCGGCCCGCAAGCACGAGCTGCCCGAGCTGGTGGAGGCCGTGAGCGGCGACCTGCACATGCACACGGTCGCCTCCGACGGGCGCAACACGATCGAGGAGATGGCCGCGGCCGCCCGCGACCTCGGCTACGAGTACATCGCGATCACGGACCATTCGGCGAGCCACGGCTTCGGCAACGACGTCCAGGCCGACGAGCTGCGCCGGCAGATCGAGCGCATCCGCGGCCTCGACGCGCCCGGCATCACCGTCCTCGCCGGCACCGAGACGAACGTGCTGACCGACGGCTCGCTCGACTACGATGACGACCTGCTCGCGGAGCTCGACTGGGTGGTCGCGAGCCTCCACACCTCCTTCCGCCTGTCCGAGAAGGAGATGACCGACCGCATGATCGCTGCGATGGAGCACCCGCTCGTCGACGCCATCGGCCACCCGACCGGCCGCCTGATCGGCCGTCGCGAGCCGTATGCGCTGGACATCGATCGCGTGATCGAGGCCGCCGCCCGCACCGGCACCTTCCTCGAGATCAACTCGAACCCGAACCGCCGCGACCTCTCGGACACGTACGCGCGCGCGGCGGCCGAGGCGGGCGCGACGATCGTCATCGACTCCGACGCGCACGGAAGCGACACCCTCACGAACATCCGTTACGGGATCGCGACGGCGAGGCGAGCGTGGCTGACGGCCGCCCAGGTCGCCAACACGCGCCCGTGGCCGGAGCTCGACGGGCTCCGGAAGCGCTCAAGCTAGGCCGGCGTCGGGTCGATCTTCCGCAGCCCCGGCAGCCGCAGCAGCTTCGGCGGCCCGAACGGCGAGCTGCGGTCCAGCCAGAACTCGACCCCGTCCCGGCCCTCGATCGCCGCCACCGCCGACGACTGGCGCCGCCAGAGCAGGGCGGCGCCCAGCGCGTACCCGGTGGCGATCATCGGCACCTGCGGGAAGAAGAACCCGACGGCGCCGGACGCGATCGCCAGGATGGCGAGCGGCCACATCCGGTTGAAGATCACCGCGCCTGGCTCGAGCTCCGGCAGCGCGTTGGCCCGCCGCGCCGACGCAAGCAGGTGGGCGATGTACGGCTGCGCCACGAGCCGGCGGCCGAACCACAGCCCGCCGGCGGCCGCGCAGGTCCACCAGACCGCAGCCACGATCACGACCGTGTCGTCGTCGTCCCGCGCCGCGCTCAGCACGGACACGACGGCGAGCGCCGTGGCGGCCCCGCCGAACAGGAGTACGGATACGCGCAGGAAGTCTCGGAACCTCATGCGAGCGCGGCGAGCACGCGCGCGAAACCGTCCACGCTGTCCACCACGAGGTCCGCGCGCTCCACGATGTCGCGCGGCCCCTCGTCGGAGCGCACCCCCACGCGCACGGCGGCGTCGAGCGCGCCCTCGGCCACCAGGTTGTCGAGGGCGTCGAACCCGTCGAGGTCGGTGGCGTCGTCGCCGCCGAACAGCGCGGTGCGCGGCTCGGCGCGGCTGACGAACTCGCGCACGGCGCGACCCTTGTCCATCGGCACCGGCGGCCGTACCTCGAGCACCTTGCGGCCCCAGTGGATCGCCAGTCCGCCGGCCTGCGCCTCCTGCGCGAGCCCCTCGAGCATGGTGCGGGCGGCCTCCTCGTCGGGCACGTCGCGCCAGTGGAAGGCGGAGATCGGCCCCTTGTCCTCGATCCGGACGCGCAGGGTCCGCAGGTCGGGCGTGTCGTGCTCCTGGGAGAACTTGCGCACGCGCTTCTCCCAGCTCTTGAACGCGGGAACGAGCCGCGGGCGGGTGGCGCCGGCCTCCAGCAGCTCCGCGCCGTGCGAGCCGGCGTAGGCGATGCTGCCCACGCCGACAAGCCGGCGCGCCTCCGCGGCCGAGCGGCCCGAGATGCACGCCACGCAGCCGTAGCGCCGGCCCAGTCGGCCGAGCAGGAGCGAGACCTCCTCGCGCACGTGCGCGTCCTCGGCGCGGCGCACGATCGGCGCGAGGGTACCGTCGATGTCGCAGAAGATCGCCGCCCGCGAGGGGTCCTCCGTCAGGGGCCTGACCGCCTCGGCGAGCGCCTCTGCCGTGGGAGATGACACCCCCCGTAGTATGCCCGCGATGTCGTCGCGCCTCGGTCGGCTCGCCGTGATCGCCACGGCGGCGGGCGCCTTCAGCGCGCTGTTCGGCGTCGGGGGCGGGACGATCATCGTGGCGCTGCTCGTGATCTGGCTCGGCTACGAGCATCGCGAGGCGATGGGCACGTCGCTGGCGGCGATCGTGCTGATCGCCGCGCTCGCCGCGGTCACCCAGGGCCTCTACGGGAACGTGGACATCGCCAAGGGCGCCGTGATCGGGGTCCCGGCGGTGGCGGGGGTGGTCGCCGGCACCGCGCTCCAGCAGCGCATCTCCCAGCGGGCCGTGGCGCTCATGTTCATGGTCCTGCTGCTCGTGTCGGCGACGGTGTTGATCGTCCGGTGAGCGCGGTCGACGTGATCGGCACCGTGACGATCGGCTTCGCGGCCGGCGTCACGAGCGGCCTGCTCGGTGTCGGCGGCGGCATCCTCTTCGTGCCGGCGCTCGTGATCTTCATGGACGAGTCGCAGCTCGGCGCCGAGTCCACGTCGCTGGTGGCGATCGTGATCGTGTCCATCGTCGGGACCTGGCGCCAGCGCGGCTACGGCAACGTCCGCCTGCGGGACGCGCTCATGATCGGGGGGCTCTCGCCGCTCGGCGTGCTGGCGGGGGCGGTGCTGGCGAACGCCGTGCCGGAGCGGGCTCTCGAGCTCTCGTTCGCGGCCGTGCAGCTCTACTTCGCTTTTACCCTGGCGCGGGACCAGGGGCTTTTCAGGCGCGGCTCGACCCGCTAGCGTGCCCGGCCGTGCAGATCCTGGAGATCGAGACCGAGGACCGAGACGGCCAGGCGCACGTCGCGCTGCGCGGCGAGCTCGACCTGTCGACCGTCGGCCAGGTCCAGGACGCGCTCGAGCGCGTGGAGGCGTCCTCGCCGCGGGTGCTCGTCGTCGATCTCTCGAAGCTGACCTTCCTCGACTCGACCGGGCTCCGCTGCCTCGTCACCGCCGACGAGCGGGCGCGGGAGCAGGAGCGCCGCTTCGTGATCGTCCGCGGACCGGACGCGGTCCAGCGCGTCTTCTCGATCACGGGGCTGGAGGAGCGGCTCGAGATCGTGGACGACATCTCAGGGATCGCCTGACCCACCAGGGTTTCGTCACCCGCCAAATGGGTGATAATTCCCGATAGGTCGGTTGAGGGACGGAGCCCGGTTCGCCTGGCGGCCGGGGTGCGGATCTCCCGCAGCATTTCGGACAACTGCGAGGAGGTGCAGTTCGGGATGGCGATTGCCGCGCTCGCGGAGGAGGAGCGCGCGCCCGAGTCCGCCGAGGAGCGGCGGCTCGAAGATCATCGGCTCTTGATGCGCTATCACCGGGAGGGGGATCTCGAGGCGCGCGAGCAGCTGGTGCTCCGGTTCCTACCGCTCGCCAGGCAGCTGGCCGGCCGCTACCGGCACGCCGGCGAGTTGCAGGACGACCTCGTTCAGGTCGCGTGCGTCGGGCTGCTGAAGGCGGTGGACCGCTTCGACCCCGACCGCGGCTGCACGTTCACGAAGTACGCCGTTCCCACGATGCTTGGCGAGCTGAAGCGCCACTTCCGCGACAAGGGCTGGTCGGTGCACGTCCCGCGCGCGACGCAGGAGCTGGTGCTCAAGGTGAGCGAGGCGATGGGCGCGCTGCCCGCGAAGCTCGGCCGCTCGCCGCGGCCGCGCGACGTGGCGCAGGCGCTCGGTGCCCCCGTCGAGGACGTGCTGGAGGCGATGGAGGCGGCCACCGCCTACGAGTCGACCTCGCTCGAGGCGCCGCGCCCCGGCGGCGAGGAGGACGGCGACTGGACCTACGCCGACTCCGTGTCCACCGACGAGCAGGGCTACGAGCTCGTGGAGATCGGGGAGACGCTGCGCGGGACGCTCGACGCGCTCCCGCCGCGCGAGCGGATCATCCTCAAGCTCCGCTTCGAGCACGACATGACCCAGGCGGAGATCGCCGAGCGCGTCGGCGTCTCGCAGATGCACGTGTCGCGGCTGCTGCGGCGGTCGCTCGATCGGCTTACGGCGGCCACGGCGGCAGCGGCGTAGCATGCACGGCATGAGGGCCGAGGTCGCTTCTGCACTGGCGGCCGCGGAGGAGCGCGGCTGCATGAGGCTGTCCGAGTTCGACGAGCTGGTCCAGTCGCTGGAGCTCGGCGACGAGGAGGTGGAGGCGCTCGAGGCCCAGCTCGAGAGCCGCGGTTTGGAGGTGACCGACGACTGCGGCCGCGACGGCGTGGAGCCGACCCACTACCGCAACGGCGAGCTCGCAACCGCCACGACCGACGCGCTCCAGCTCTTCCTCAACGAGATCCGCCGCTACCCGCTCCTGACGGCGGCGGAGGAGATCGAGCTGGCGAAGCGCATCGAGCAGGGCGACCTCGAGGCCAAGGAGCGCATGATCAACTCGAACCTGCGCCTGGTGGTCTCGATCGCGAAGAAGTACCAGGGGCAGGAGCTGTCGCTGCTCGACCTGATCCAGGAGGGCATCTTCGGGCTGATCAGGGCGGCCGAGAAGTTCGACTGGCGCAAGGGCTACAAGTTCTCTACCTACGCGACCTTCTGGATCCGCCAG
The DNA here is from genome assembly GCA_036407035.1 of Thermoleophilaceae bacterium. Classification (GTDB taxonomy): domain Bacteria; phylum Actinomycetota; class Thermoleophilia; order Solirubrobacterales; family Thermoleophilaceae; genus JACVRW01. The sequence goes on from DASXAA010000223.1 coordinate 14,152, forward strand.
GCGATCCAGCGCGGCCTGGCGAACAAGGCGCGCACGATCCGGATCCCGGTCCACATCGGGCAGCGCGAGCGCAAGATCGCCCGCGCCGAGCGCGAGCTGCAGGCCGAGCTCGGCCGCGAGCCGAGCGACGCGGAGGTGGCCGGCCGCGCCGAGCTGCCGCTCGAGCAGGTGGAGGAGGTGCGCGAGGCGGCGCGCACCGTGACGAGCCTCGACCGCCCGGTCGGAGAGGAGGGCGAGGCGGCGCTCGGCGACCTGCTCCAGAGCCGGGAGCCCGACCCCGAGCAGGAGGTGGAGGTCAGCCTCACGGAGCAGATGCTGCGCCGCACGATCGAGGAACTGCCGGAGCCCGAGCGCAACGTGATCCGGCTCCGGTACGGGATCAACGGCGACGATCCGCAGCCGCTGCGAGAGACAGGCCGCCGGCTCGGCTTGTCCGCCGAGCGCGTGCGGCAACTCGAATCGAGGGCGCTGAAGCGCCTCGCCACGACGCGCGAGCTGGAGGCGCTCAGAGAGGTCGCGTGAGCGGGATGAGCGGTGCGGAGGGGGAGCGCCTGGCGGCCGTGTCCAACGCCATCGTGCGCATCTTTCGCGAGTGGTACGGACGCGGCCCGACCAAGGCGAAGACGTACATGGTCGACAACTACGTCTTCACGGTCCTCGAGGACATCCTCACCACCGTCGAGCAGACGCTGGTGGAGAACGGGCACGAGGAACTCGTGCGGAGGGTCCGGCTCACCTTCCAGGAGGCCGTCGCCGACCTGTTCATCGGCGCCGTCAGCGACGCGCTCGAGCGCAAGGTCATGACCTACCACAGCCAGGTCACGTTCCACCCGGCGATGGGGTTCGAGATGTTCGTGCTCGAGCCGGAGGAGGACGAGGATTAGATAGGGACGGCCGTCGTCACTCGGCGTCCCCAAAGATCCGTCGAGCGGACTCCGGCCATCCTTGGTCGCGGGCTACCCGAGCGCCGGATCGTGAAACGCCCCGCGGGCGCGCTCTGAGAGGTCCACCTCGACCGGCTCGGGCGGCAGCGGAGCGCCCGGCGTGCGTGCCAGCGCCGCGGCGACCACCACGAACTGGATGCCCGGCGCGAACCGCGGCGGGCGCGGCTGCCCGTCCGAGCGGTAGCGCGAGCGCATCTCGAGCAGGCCGAGGATCGAGCGGCAGACGGGCGCCTGCGGCGCGTCGTCGCCGACCTCGCAGGCGAGCGCCGCCAGCGCCAGCGTCTCGGCCGGGTCCACGCCGTTGAACATCTGGCCGAGGGCGCTGACGAGGAAGGTGTAGAGGCGGTCGAGCAGCGGATCGGGTGGCGCGGACGGCGGGCCCGGCGCCGGGCCCATGTCGCGCGCCGGCTCCCCGGCCACGAGCCGCGCCAGCTGGCCGCCCGCGATGCTGCGCGCCTGGTCGGCGCTCAGCCCGACCTGGATCGAGTAGCGGAGCGACATCGTGGCCGCGAAGGCCGGGGTGCCGTACGGGGCGTCGCTGCCCATCAGGATCTGGCCCGGTGGGACCAGCGAGAACAGCGCGATCAGGTCGGCCGCAGACCACCAGGACGTGTCGAAGAAGAGGTTCGGGTGCGTCTGCGCCTCGCTCCAGATCCAGGCGAGGTCCGAGATGCCGGCGTGCGCCAGGATCAGGTTCATGCCCGGGTGGCGCTCGCACGCGTCGACGGCGTGACGCCCGAGCGCCGGGATGCCGCGGCCCGCGTGCGTCAGCACGGGCACGCGCCGCTCGTCGGCCAGCGCGAACACGTCCCGCAGCTTCGGGTGGTCGAGGGTGAACGCCTCGGCGCGCGGGTGGAACTTGATCCCCCTCGCGCCGGCGTCGAGGCAGCGCTCGGCCTCCGCGACGGGGTCGTCCTCCGGATCGAGGCGGCAGAACGGCACGAGCCGCCCGCCCGACGCGGCCGCCGCCCGCAGCACCTCGTCGTTCGCGGGCGGGTATCCGTCCGGCTCGTGCATCGGGAAGACCACGCCGCGGGCGTCGACCTCCTCGAGCGCCTCGATCAGCTCCTCCGGTTCGCAGCGATAGCCGTCCGGATCATTGCGGCCGATGTGCGTGTGGACGTCGAACAGCTCCACGCCCGGGATCTCTCGGCGCAGCAGTTCGAGCCAGGGCAGGATCAGGGTTGCCGCGAACATCGCCCCGGGAGCCTACCGCCGGGGATGACCGCGGAAGAACGGGGCGCTCGCGGCGATATGTAGGGCGATGGGGGCGACAGCCGGCACACCGGGCGAGATGCCGACGACGGAGGCGCGCGAGACGAGCGGGATCACCTCGCGGCTGCTGCTCGCCTATCTCGACCACGCGGGTGGGCCGGCGGCGGTGCAGGACACCCTGCGGCGCGCGGGCGTGCGCGACCGCGAGGTCCTCCTGCGCGGCGAGAGCTACTGGTTCTCGTGGGAGACGAAGATCCGCCTCTTCGAGGCTGCCGCGGAGGTGCTCGGCGATCCGCTGTTCGCCCGCAGGATGGGCGAGGGGGCGCTCGATCACGGGATCTCCATCGGCGTGCAGGCGGCGCTCCGCGCGCTCGGCAGCACCTCGCTCGTGTACCGGAGCGTGGGCAGGGCGAACGCCAGGTTCACCTCCTCGCACCGGATGGAGCTGCTCGAGCTCGAGGGCCGGCACGCCCGCATCAGCTTCTGCGACGCCTCGGGGCGCGGCCGCTTCAACCGGCTCGAGTGCGACTACTCGATGGGCATGCTCGCCTCGATGCCTCAGCTCTTCGGCCTGCCGCACGCGCGCGTCGAGCACCCGGAGTGCGCGGGCTCCGGGGCGGCCGCGTGCGTCTACGACGTGACGTGGGACGAGCGCCCGATCGCGGCGCTCTCGAGCACGGACCGGCGCGCGGCCACCGCCGCGTCCTCGCCCAGGTGAGGTAGCACCGCGGCGTACACGAGCTCCGGCAGCAGGTCGCCCAGGTCGGTCGTCCGCCCGTCGGCGATGCGGCTGTAGACGGTCTCGTAGATCCCGCCGACGAGCATCTCCACGGCCACCGGCGAGTGCGGCTTGCGATCCAGCAGGCGGTCGGCCTCCTCCTCGATGATCGACCGGAAGGCGGCCATCGCGTCATTGCGCCGGCGCACCGCCTCCGGCCCGGCGGCCAGCACCTCGACGATGCACATGCGGGCGAACGCCGGCGAGGCCGAAAGACTGTCGAGGAAGGCGCCGAGGCCGGCGGTGACCCGGGCTGCGAAGTCGGTCTGGTCGGCGTCCGCCTCGCGCACGCCCTTCAGCAGCCGTCGGACGACCTCGTCGTATGCGGCCAGGAACGCGTCGAGCTTGTTGTCGAACAGGTCGTAGAAGGTCCGGCGCGAGACGCCCGCCCTGGCGATCACGTCCTCGACGCTCGTGCTGCCGTAGCCGGCCTCGCTCGTGGCGTCGGCTACGGCCGCGAGTATCCGCTCGCGCTGGTTGCGCGCCACGAAGCTGCGCGACAGCCCGTGCGGGCCGGGCGGGAGCTGATGCTCGCCACGCGAGCTCGTGCCGGCGCGAGTCGCCACGAGCGCAACATAGCGCCCCGCGCTAGTCGCGGCGCGCGGCGTCCAGCGCGAGCTGCTCGTCGAAGAAGGCACGCAGGCGCGTGACCCTGCCGTCGCCGACGTCGAGCACGGCGCCGATCGGCGTGCCGAAGGGCGTGCCGGTGTGGCGCGGCTGCGCGTGCCAGGTGCCCGTCATGACGAAGCGGCCGCCGCCGAAGTCGCGCACGTGCTTCATCTCCACGGCGAGCTCCTCGTAATCGCCGGCGGTCTCCGCGACGTAGCGCCGGACCTCGTCGCGGCCCTTCAGCTTCATGACCGTGTGCTGCATGACGGACGGCGCCTCGTAGTCCACGTCCTCGGACAGCAGGTCCACGAAGGCGTCGATCTCGCCGTCCGTGAAGGCGCGCCCGAAGGCGTCTATGGCGTCACGGGCGACCTGGACCTCGCGCTCGGTGCTCTGGGCCGGAAGCGCCATCGGCGCCGCCAAGTCTCCCACACCTGCCGTAGGATCGCCGCACCTGGCATGGCCGTCGACCTCGTAATCGACATCGAGAACACGCCCGGGGCGCTCGCGCAGGTCGCTGCCGCGATCAGCGACGCGGGCGTGAACATCGCCGCGGCCACCTGCATCGGCGGAGGCGAGCGCGCCGAGCTGCACATCCTCGTCCCGCACGCCGGGGCCGCGCGGCACCTGCTGGCGATCTCGCAGGTCGCGGTCACCCGCGAGCGCGAGGTGGTGGTGGTCGACGTGGAGGACCGCCCGGGCGTGCTGGCGGACCTGACCCGGAAGATCGCGAAGTCCGGCGTGGACCTCGACCTCGTGTACGTCGCGACCCGCAACCGCGTGGTGTTCGGCGCTCCGGACCTGGACGGGCTGAAGTCGGCGCTCGGCCAGGCCGCCGCTTAGCGGAGCGGCGAAGGAATCGAACCTTCCAAGCGTGGGGCTTCCACGCCCTGCCGGCTTTGAAGGCCGGATGGGCCACCAGACCCGTGCCGCTCCGGGGGCGAGTCTAGGAGGCCTTGACCGGCGAGGGGGATACCACGCTCAGCAGGAAGTGGTCCGGCTTGCCGTCGTCGCCGCGCACCAGGCGGAGCGTGCCCGCGACCGGCACGAGCAGGCCCTGGGCGTGCACGTAGCCGGTGTTCACCTCCACCGACTCCGCCTCCCCGGCGAGCAGTGCGCGCATCTGCTCGCGGTGCTTCGGCAGGTTCGGCCGGTCCATCACCGGCGGCCAGGCGGCGGCGCTGAACTCGGCCTCGCTGTAGCCGACGAGGTCGGTGAAGGCCGGGTTGAGCTCCCTGAAGTGTCCGTCGATCTCGATCGTGGCCATCGGGTTCGGCTCGTCGTCGAACCCGGGGCGCGGCTCGCGCTTCGGGCCCAGGTCGCGCTGCTTGCCGAAGAGCGGGGCGCGGGAATCGGGGCGCGGCTCCTGGCGTGCGGGCTGCGGCCGCTCCGCGGGTCCCGGCGCGGCCGCGCTTCCGCGCCGCCCGACCTGCTTCGCGGCCTCAGCCTGCACACGCGCGACCTCCGCCTCCACGGCGGCGGTCTCGGCGGCCTTGCGGGCCTCCAGAAGGTGATGCTCGAGCGCGTTCGCGGCCTCCTCGGCGCGCCGCGCGGCCCGCTCGGCCTCCTCGCTCGCGCGCTCGGCGTTGCGCTCGGCCGCGGCCGCCGCGTCGGCGGCGCGCTGGGCGTCGCGCTCCACGGCCTCGGCGGCGGGCACGGCCCGCTCCGCCCCGCGCTCGGCGTTGGTCGCGGCCTCCACGGCGCGCTCGGCGCTGCGCTCCGCCCCGGCCGCGCCCTCGGCGGCGCGCGTCGCGCTGCGCTCGGCGTTCCCGGCCCCCTCGGACGCACGGTGCGCGCTCCGATCGGCGGCGTCCGACGCCTCGAGCGCGCGCTCCGACTGCAGCTCCGCCCCGCCGACGGCCGCCTCGGCGCGGGCGACGAGGCGCTCGATGGTCCCAACGGTCTCCTCGGCCCGCGCGGCCCCGCGCCCGGCCGCGCCGGCCGCCTCCTCCGCGCGCGCCGCGTTGCGCTCCGCGGCGCCGCCGGCGTCGCGCGCGCTCGTTGCCCAGCGCTCGGCCACCTTCACGGCCTCGCCCACGCGGCTCGCCCCGCGCTCGGTGGCGGACGCCGCCTGCTCCGCGCGGGTGGCCTGCTCGCGCGTCCCGGCCGCGGCCTCGTCCGCGGCCGCCACGTGCTGGGCGACCGTGGCGGCCGTCTCCTCGACCCGCACGGCGTGGTCCTGGACGGACTCGAGCGCCTCGGACGCGCGGGCGGCGTGGCGATCGGCGGCGGCGGCCGCCTCGCCGGTGACCGTCGCATGGCCCTCCACGGCGGCTGCCGTCTCCTCGCTGCGGGCGGCGGCGTGCTCGGCCGTCGCGGCGGCCTCGAGCGCCGCGCCGAGGCGCGCCTCCACCTCGGCGATCACCTCCCGCAGGCGGGCGCTGTCGTGGCCCTCGCCGTCGGCTGCCTCGGCCTTGAGGACGGACAGCTCCGTGCGCATGTCGGCGATGAGGGACCGTGCCTCGTCGCCGGCGAGGGCCGCTTGGCGCGCCTCGTCCAGCTCCCGGCGCAGCCCCTCCACGATCTGGGCGATCCCCTTCCCGAGCTCCTCGACCTCCGCGTGCAGGTCATCGCTCGCCTGCGCCTCGCGCACGCTCTCGATCAGCGCGCGGGTCTCGGCGAGCTGTGCCTCCAGCGCCTCCGGCGTCGCCTCGCGCGCCTCCTCGAGCCGGCCGCGCAGGTCCTCGACCAGGCCGCGCATCTCGTCGAGCTCCGCGCCGCGCCCCCCGTCCTCTTCGAGAAGCTTTCGTAGTCCTTCGAGCTGCGAGCGCGTGTCCTCGAGCTCCGTCCTCATCGAGCGCTCGCGCGCGTCGAGGGCCTCGGAGCTCGCCTGGCCGAGCTCGGTGCGCAGCCCCTCCACCAGCGAGCGGCTCTCCTCGGCGACCGCCGCGCGCGCCTCGCCCAGCTCCGCGCGCAGGCTCTCGAGCAGCGACTTGTCCTCGTGCCTCGCCTCGCCGCGCGCCTCCTTCAGCTCGGCGCGCAGCTGCTCGATGGACCCGAGCTTGTCGTCCATCGCCTGCTGCGCCTGGTGCAGCTCCGCGCGCAGGTGTTGCACGAGCTCGCTCGCGTCGTCGTGGGCGCGGGCGTCCTGCAGCTGCTCCTGGAGCCCCGCCACGAGGGAGCGGGTCTCGTCCAGCGCCCGGCGAGTCTCCTCGAGCTCGGCCTTCAGCCGGCCGCCGAGCGCCTCGACCTCCTTCACCCGGCCGACGGCGGCCGTCACCTCGCCGTGCGCGGCCTGGGCCTCGCTGCGCGCGGCGGCGGCCTGCTCGCGCGCCGCCTCGGCGCCGGCCCGTGCCTGCCCGGCCGACGCGGCGGCGCCCGCGACGGCGCGCTCGATCCCCTCGGCGCGCTCGTCGGGCTCGGGATCGGTGTCCACGACGTCCATCGCGGGCTCGGGGACGGCCTCGGTCTCGTCCTCCTCGGACTCGACCAGCGGCACGTCCCCGAGCGGGCGGAAGGCCACGATGGTGCCCGCCGTGAGCTCGTCCTCGGCCAGCCGGCCCTCGCCGGCGATGGCCGCCTCGATCCAGTCGACCACGCCGGTGTGTCCCCGGCGCAGCCGTTCGACGGACAGGGCGCCCGCGGCGCCCTGCTCGAGGGCCCCGAGGAAGCCGTTGAACTCGAGGCTCTGGCTCATCCGCACAGGGACGAACACGAGCTCCAGGTCAACCTGCATGCCGTCGCGGCGCTCGAGAGCGGTCTCGACGCGCCCTCCGACGGGCGGCGCCGCGACGGGGAGGGAGAGGGTCTCCATGAGGGGCCTGCCGAGCATCTCGTAGGCCTCGAGGCCGAACAGCCTCTCGGCGGGGCGGCTCCAGCGCGTTACCGCGCCGTCACGGTCCGTGAGGACGAACCGTGCTTCCACGAGTTGACGCAGCAGCTCCTCCACGGCGGCGACCTGCGCCGCCGGGGCTGTCGCTTCCTCAGACACCAGGAGGTGGCTTCGGCCCGCGGCGGCGGCCACGCGAACCGCCGGCCGCCGCGGTCGGACAAACGTCGATGGCCTATGCGTCCAGGGCCTACCTCGGCAGGCCGTGCTCGAGGGCGCCCTTCACGGAGGCGTCGAGCGCGTTGAGGCGGTGGAGGGCCATCGCCTCCGGCGAGCGGAAGCGCCTGCCCGGCAGCGCCTCCGGCCCGTGGTGGGCGAGCACGCAGTGCGACAGCGCGTGCAGCTTCGCGTCCGGGAAGCCGTCGAGCGCGGCGGCCCTCGCGGTGATCAGCTGCTGGCCGAGCGTCAGGTGCCCGACGAGCGCTCCGGCCTCGCTCAGCTCGATGTCGGCGCCGAGCTCGAACTCCTTCGTCTTGCCGATGTCGTGCAGGATCGCCGCGCTCAGCAGCAGGTCCGAGTTGAGTCGCGGGTGCAGCGTGCAGGTCTCGAGCGCGAGCGTGGCCACCGCGACGGTGTGCTCGAGCAGGCCGCCGAGGTAGGCGTGGTGCCCGGCGCGGGTGCAGGGGGCGCGACGCAGCTCGGCGCGGAAGGCGGCGTCGGTGAGGAACGAGTCGAGCAGGGCGCGGTGGTCGGGGTCGTATACCTCGCGCGAGAGGTGCTCGATGAAGCCGTCCAGCTCCTCCATGTCCCGGTAGGCGACCGGCAGGAAGTCGGCCGGGTCGGCGGCGCCCGGGTCGGCGCGGCGGATCGAGCGCAGCTCCGCCTGCAGCTCGTCCCGGAACCGCTCGACCCGTCCCGAGACCACCACCAGGTCCCCGCGCTCGAACTGGGCCGACAGGTAGTCGGCGTCGCGGAAGGCGCGCGCGGGGATGGCGCCGCTGCGGTCGCGCAGCTCGAGCGCCAGGTAAGGGGTGCCGCTCTTGGCGGCCAAACGCTCCTTGCGCGTGCAGGCGAAGACGCCCTCGATCGCCCCGCCGGCCCGCAGCTCGGCGATCGCCGTCGGATTCACGGCGGCCGTGGTCACCGCCTCATCGTGTCGAGTACCGTGGACGGAATGACGGACCTGATCTGGCACGACAGGCCGGAGCTCCGGGACCCCGTTCTGGTCTGCGCGTTCAAGGGCTGGAACGACGCCGGTGAGGCGGCCACCGCGGCGCTCTCGTTCATCCGGGACCACTTCGACTCCTCCGACGTCGCCGAGATCGATCCCGAGGAGTACTACGACTTCACGGCCGTGCGCCCGACGGTGAGGCTGACCGAGGGCCGCACCCGGGAGATCGACTGGCCGGCCAACACGGTCTCGGTCGCGCGCGTGCCCGGCGCCGACACCGACCTCGTGATGCTGCACGGCGTGGAGCCGTCGCTGCGCTGGCGCCGCTATTCGGAGAACGTGCTGGAGACGGCGCGCGCGCTGAACGTGAAGACCGTCATCACGCTGGGCGCGCTGCTCGCCGACGTGCCGCACAGCCGCCCGGTGTCGATCTCAGGCATCGCCACGGGCGACCTCGTGGGGCGGCTCGGTTTCGAGCGCACGCGCTACGAGGGGCCGACCGGGATCGTCGGCGTGCTGCAGCACGCCTGCTCGGCGGCCGGCGTTCCCGCGGCGAGCCTGTGGGCGTCGGTGCCGCACTACGTGGCCGCGGCGCCGAACCCGAAGGTGGCGCTCGCGCTGGTGCGGGCGTTCGAGGGAACGGCAGGATTGGCCGTCGACGCCGGCGAGCTCGAGGAAGCCTCCGCCGAGTACGAGCGCCAGGTGAGCGCGGCGGTCGCGAGCGACCCCGAGGTGAAGGCGTTCGTGGAGCGGCTCGAGTCCGCGATGGACGAGGTCGAGGAGGAGAACGCGGCCGAGGAGCACATCCCCTCCGCCGACAGCATCGCGCGCGACTTCCAGAACTTCCTGCGCCAGCGGGGCCCTGGGGGCTCGGAGGGGCAGGAGCGGGCGACGGACTAGTAGACAGACCCGTCCGGAGATCGAGCTCAGCGGCGAGGAGCGTCGTGAGCTTGAGCGGGTCGCGCGGGCGAGAAGCTGCCCGCTTACCAGCCGCAGCTGATAACGTACAACCAGATGGTTGTAGATGATGAGCTCGACCGCCTGTTCCACGCGCTCGCCGACCCCACCCGGCGCGACCTGCTGCGCCGCTCGGCCGACGGCGAGCTGTCGGTCTCGCGGCTGGCCGACGGCTACGCGATGAGCTTCGCCGCCGTGCAGAAGCACGTCGCGGTGCTCGAGCGCGCCGGCCTCGTGACCAAGGCGCGCCATGGCCGCGAGCAGCTCGTGCGCACCGACCCGGCCGCCGTCGGGCGCGCGCGGCAGGCGCTCGACGAGCTCGAAGCGGCCTGGCGCGGACGCGTCGACCGCATGGCCGACCTGCTGACCACCCCCACCCGAGGAGAGGACCGATGACCGTCACCACGATCGACAAGGACACCGAGGCGCTCACCCTCACGCTGATCGCCGACTTCGCGGCGCCGGCGGAGGCGGTGTGGGAGCTGTGGGCCGATCCGCGCAAGCTCGAGCGCTGGTGGGGCCCGCCGATGTATCCCGCGACGTTCGTGAAGCACGACCTCACCCCCGGCGCGCTGGTCACCTACTTCATGACCAGCCCGGAGGGCGACAAGCACCACGGCTGGTGGCGGATCGGGACAGTCGACGCACCGCGCGAGCTGACGATCGAGGACGGGTTCGGGGACGCCGACGGCCGGCCGCTCACCGACAGGACCGGTCAGCTACGGATGCGCCTCTTCGAGCACGAGGGCGGCACGCGGATGGAGCTGCACGACCAGTTCCCCACCCTCGAGCAGATGGAGGAGATGCTGCAGATGGGCATGGAGGAGGGCCTGCGCCAGGCCGTCGGGCAAATGGACGCCCTGCTCTAGACCTTCCCGCGGAGTCCCTCAGCTCACCGCCCGCTTCACCAGCGCGCCGATCTTCTTCTCCTCGGCGGCGGACAGCTTCTTCAGTGCGAACGTGGTCGGCCACATCGCGCCGTCGTCGAGGTTGGCCTTGTCGCTGAATCCGAGCGTCGCGTACCTCGACTTGAACTTGTGCGCGCTCTGGAAGAAGCAGACGACCTTGTCGTCCTTCGCGTACGCGGGCATCCCGTACCAGGTCCTCGGCGCCAGGTCCGGTGCGCTGGCCTTGATCAGGGCGTGGAGCCGCTCCGCCATGTCGCGATCCGCCTTCGGCATCTCGGCGATCTTCGCGAGCACGTCGCTCTCACCGCTCTCCGACTTCAGCTCCCGGGCGCGCTCCCGCATCGCGGCTCGTTCCTCGGCCGTGAATCCCTTGGCGCCGGTCCTCTTGGCGGCGGGCTTGCGCCCGCCCTTCTTTGCGGTCTTTGTCTCAGCCATGGCGGGGATGCTAGGCGCCGCCCTGGCCGCGCGCTTCTCGATTCCTGACCGGCTTCCTCAGTCGGGGTGGCCGAGCACGTTGACGACGACGCCGTTCGGGTCGCGGACGAAGAAGCGCCGCGGCCCCCACGGCTCCTCGGTCAGCGGGTGGACGATCTCGTAGCCGCGCCGGCGGGCCTCGGCGTAGGCCGCGTCGACGTCGTCGAGGGCCACGGTCATCGCCGAGTCGGCGGGCGCGGACGCGTCCCCGGACACGAGGCTGACCTGGATCGCGCGGTTCTCGGGATGGCGGAAGCTCGCGACCCAGCCGAGGTCGAACTGCTTCTGGAGCCCGAGGAAGCCCTCGTAGAAGTCGTGGCCGGCCCCCGAGTCGGGGACCTTGAGGTTGGGAATGATGCGAAAGATCATGGCGCGCCGGACCCTACCGGGCCCCCCGACGCGCCTACCCCGCCGGACCTGCGCTCAGCACCACGGCGAGCGACACCGCCGCGACGACCGCCCAGATCGCCACGAACGTCCATCTCCTCCGCGGCCGTGGGCGGCCGCGGGCGGCCGACGTCAGGGCGTCGTGCACGACGGCGCCGAACATTCCCCGCATCTCAGGTACCTCCTCGGTTCGTCTCGAGCGTCTCCAACGCAGTGACCGACCGGCAGCTCTCGAGCGCGGCGATCAGGCCGAGCCAGCCCTCGAACGGGTAGGTGAGGCCACGCTCGCAGCGCAGCACGCCGCGCACGCTCTGGCCGTCCATCTCCAGCTCGGCGATGGCGCGTACGAGTTCGTCGTTGGTCATGCGCGCAATCGTCCGCTGGCGCGAGCAGCCGGGCATCGGGAGAATCACCGAAGGCATCCCTGAACTTGGTCTCGCGCAATCCCTCAGGGACGGGCCGAACGGTGAACCTGGATGAGCACGGCGACCCTGGACTCGCTGCTCGAACGCGACGCGGAGGTCGGCGCCCTCCGTGCGGCCCTCGACGCCGCCCGCACCGGGCGCGGAGGCGTGGTGATCGTGCGCGGGCCGCCCGGCATCGGGAAGTCGCGGCTGCTGGCCGGCGCGCGCGAGATCGCGGAGGAGCTCCACATGCGGCCGCTGACGGCCAGGGGCGCCGAGCTGGAGCGCAGCTTCTCGTTCGGCATCGTGCGCCAGCTGGTCGCGCCCGTCTACCTCGAGTCCGAGCGCGACGAGCGGGACGGCTGGTTCTCGGGCGCCGCCGCGCTCGCCGCGCCGCTGTTCGAGCCCGACGCGCTGGTCGACGAGCTAGACGACCCCACCTACGCGCGCCTCCACGGGCTCTACTGGCTCTGCGCCAACCTCTCACAGCACAGGCCGCTGCTGCTGGCCGTCGACGACGCCCAGTGGGCGGACGAGTCCTCGCTCGCCTTCCTCGGGTTCCTCGCGCGCCGGATCTCCGAGCTCGCGGCCCTGCTCGTGGTTGCCATCCGGATCCCCGACGAGGGCGACCACGCGCTCAGGGAGCTGCTCGGCGACGCGGCCGCCGTCACGCTCGCCCCCGCCCCGCTCGGGGACGGCGCGGTAGCCGAGCTCGTCACAGCGGCGGTCGGCTCAGAGGCCGACCCCGCCTTCGCCGCCGCCTGCCGCGAGGTCACGGGCGGCAACCCCTTCCTGGTCGAGGAACTGGCGCGCGAGATCGCCGTCGAGCGGATCCAGCCGGGCGCCGGCGACGCCGGGCGCGTGCGGTCGCTCGGCCCGGCCGGCGTCCGCGCGGTCACGCTCGTCCGGCTGGCGCGGCTGCCGCGCGCCGCCACGCGGCTGGCGCGGGCGCTGGCGGTGCTCGGGGACGGCAGCTCGCTCGCAGAGGTCGGCGCACTCGCGAGCCTCGACGAGGGAGCGGCCGGGCAGGCGGCGATCGCGCTCGAGGCCGGCGCGATCGTCGAGCGCCGCGACGGGCTCGGCTTCGTGCACCCGATCCTGCGCTCGGCGATCTACGAGGACATCCCGTCGGTCGAGCGCGCGGCGGGCCACGCCGCCGCGGCGCGCCTGCTCCGCGAGGCAGGCGCGCCGCTCGACCGGGTCGCGGCGCAGGTCCTCCTCACGGACCCCAGCGGCGAGCCGTGGGTGGTGGATGCGCTCCAAGAGGCGGCCACCGGCGCGCTCGCGATCGGCGACCCCGCGAGCGCCGGCGCATACGTCCGCCGCGCGCTCGCCGAGCAGCCGCCCGAGGCGGTGCGCGCCGCCCTCCTGTCCGACCTCGGCCTGGCCGAGGCGCGGAACGGCGCGGCGGAGGCGCTCGAGCACCTCGAGCAGGCGGCCACGGCGAGCGACCTCCACGTGCGCGTCACCGCCACGCGGCGGCTCGCGGGGCTGATGAACTTCAACGCCGAGGCGTCGGGAACCGTCGCGCTGCTGGAGCGCGCCATCGACACGATGCCGCCGGACCACGAGCTGACGGCGACGCTCCACGCCGAGCTCGTCGGCGCCGCCTATACGAGCCTCGCCTGCCACGAGCGTCTGGCCGGATGGATCGCCGGGCTGCCGGTGCCGGAGGGCGTGCCCCAGACGCAGCTCGAGCTGTTCGCCGTCGCCGCGCGGGCCTACGACCAGGCGGTGGTGGAGGGCGATCCCCAGTCGGCGCTCGAGCTCGCGGTGCGGGTTGCCTCGAGCCCCGTTATCTCGACCGACCCGGTGGTGGGCGTGCAGGCGCTCGTGCTCGTCGTCGTGGTGCTGATCGTCGCCGAGCGGCTGGAGGAGGCCGAGGCGGCGTGCGCGGGCGTGCTGGCCGATGCCCGCGCCCAGGGGTCGGGGCTCGGGGTGTCGGCGGCGTCCGCCGGCCGCGCGGTCGTGCGCGCGCGCCGCGGCGACCTGCCCGGCGCCGAGGCCGACGGCCTAGCGGCGCTCGAGCTGCGGCCCGACCACAACGGCACCCGCGGCCGTGCGCTCGAGGCACTCGGCTCCGCCCTGCTCGCCGGGGTGGACCTCGGCCGCCCGGTCGAGGAGCTCGAGGCGCTGGCGGGGCAGGCCGTCCGCGACCCGGACCTGCCCACCTACAGCCAGCTGCTGATCGCCGAGGGCGCGCTGCTGATGAGCCAGGAGCGCCACGGCGAGGCCCTCGAGCGCTTCCGCGCCTGCGACCGGCCCGAACCGCTGTGGGGCCGCGACTGTCCGGCGCTCGTGCCGTGGCGTTCCGGCGCCGCGCTCGCGCTGGCGCGGCTCGGGGAGGCCGACTCCGCGCAGCGGCTGGCGGCGGAGGAGGCCGAGCTGGCGCGGCGGGCGGGCACACCGCGCGCCCTGGGCGTGGCCCTGCGGGCGCAGGCGCTGGCGCGCGGCGGCGCGGACCGGGCCGACCTCCTCGAGCGGGCCGTGGAGTCGCTCGAGGGCGCCCGCGCGCCGCTCGAGCTAGCCCGCGCGCTGCTGGACCTCGGCTCGGCCCGCCGCCGCGCCGGGGCCCGGACCGAGGCGCGGGCGCTCCTCGAGCGCGCTCATGGCCTCGCCGCCGGGTGCGGCGCCGCGGCGCTCGTGGCACGCGCGGCCGAGGAGATCCGCAGCTCCGGAGCGCGGCTGAAGCGGGCGCCCGCGGCGGGCGTCGAGGGGCTCACCCCGAGTGAGCGGCGGGTGGCCGAGCTGGCCGCCGAGGGCCGCTCGAACCGCGAGATCGCCCAGGCGCTCTTCCTGTCCGAGAAGACCGTGGAGACCCACCTCGGCAGCACCTACCGCAAGCTCGGCATCCGCTCGCGCGGCAAGCTGCCCGGCGCGCTCAGGGAGCCGGCGTAGCTACTTCTCGGCCGCCGGGCAGATGATGCGGTAGTCGCAGAAGCGGCAGATCTCGGGCGAAGGGGTCGGGTCGAAGTCCTGCCGCAGGATGCCGTCCGCGATCTCGGCGACCGTGCCGCGCACGCGGTCGAGCTCGGCGTCCGAGTGCTGCACCGGCACGCGCTCGCCGGTCAGGACGTAGAAGTAGCTCTGCGCGGACGTGTTGAGGCGCCACGACTCGCGCGCGCCCATCTGGTAGAGCGAGAGCTGCACGTCCTCGCGCAGCTCGTCCTCGGTCTTCGACTTCCCGGTCTTGTAGTCGATCAGCTCGTAGGTGCCGTCGGGCCGGCGGTCCACCCGGTCCACGCGCCCGCGCAGCAAGTGAGGGCCGAGCTTGAAGGCGAAGCTGCGCTCGAACCAGACCGGCTCGGCGTCGGACTCGCGGTCGAGCCGCCAGTAGCGCTCGAGCGCCTCCACCGCGCGGCTGCGGAACTGGAGCTCGTCGTCTGTGTCGCCGAACCCCGAGCGCCGCCACGACGCCTCGAACAGCTCCATCAGCTCCTCGAGCGAGCCCTTCTCGCCGGTCTGCAGGGCCTGCGAGTGGAAGCGCTCCAGCACCTGGTGGAGCACGATCCCGAAGCGCTGGTGGATCGTCGGCTCCTGCGGGATCCGGAAGACGCGCGCGAACTTGTACTTCAGCGGGCAGATCCGGTACGTGTCGATGTCGGAGGCCGACAGCATCAGGCCCTCGCCGCGGCGCGGGATGAACGGGTCGAGCGACGGCTCCGAGCCGTTGCCGGCGGCCGCCGGCCGCTGGGCCGGGTCGCGCTGGGCGTCCCGCAGCCAGTCGTCGAGCGCCGATGTCTCGAGGATCTCGCGCTGCTCGGGCGTGGCGACCTGGCGGAGGATCTCGTTCACCTCCGACAGCGCGCGCTCGGTCGGCTGGCCCTCCTTCGCGCGCTCGATCAGCGCCGCGACCTTGATGAGCTCGAGGTAGCGCGCCACGGCCTGGTCCACGTCCAGGTAGGTGTCGAGGCGCATCTCGCCGAGGCGGCCGCCCACGCGCGCCACGCCGTCGAGCAGCTCGTCGCGCATGATGCGGAAGGTCGAGTGGAGGCCCTCGGCCGGGCCGAACAGCTCCTCCTCGAAGTACTCCTCGCCGGCGTTCAGCGCGGCGCGGGCCTCCTCGTAGAAGGGCGAGGGCCGCGGCGTCGTGCCGGGCGCCCCGCCCTCTGGCCAGGCCAGCACGAGCCCCTTGCGGGCACGGGTCATCGCCACGTGCAGCAGGCGCCGCGCCTCGGCGTCGTGGGCCTCGCGCGCGTCGCCGGCGGGCAGGCGCTCCTTCAGCAGCTCGTCGGGCACCCCGTCCGCGCGCGGGCGCCAGGGGCCGGGCATCCGCGCGGCCGACAGCCCGAGCACGAAGACGTGGTCGAACTCGAGCCCCTTCGCGGCGTGCATTGTCATCACCTGCACCGCGGGCGCGGCGGAGGGCGCGCCCGCCTCCTCCTCGCGCAGGCCGGACTCGGCCACCGCCGCGAGGTAGCGGGTGAAGTCGCGCGTCGTCGCCTGCGGCTCGCGCCGCATGTAGGCGGTGGCGAGCTCGGACAGCTTGGCGATGTTGCGCAGCCGCTCGACCGTGTCGGCGTGGGTGGCGAACACCTGCTGACGGCGCAGCCCGATGCGCTCGATCAGCCGCAGGATGAAGGCGTCGGGGCGGCGGTCCTCGAACGCGGCGGAGGCCGAGCGGTAGAGGCGCAGGAAGGCCTGCGCGCGGTCGCGGCCCTCCGGCGAGAGCTGCGGCCCCTCGAGCGCCGCGGCGATCGCGGAAGGCATGTCGAGCTTGCGGCGGCGGGCCAGCTGGGTCAGGCGCGCCACGTCCACTGACCGCAGCTCGATCGGCGGGCGCGACAGCGCGCGCACCACGGCGCCGGAGTCGTTCGGGTCGGCCAGTGCGCGCAGCCAGGCGAGCACGTCGCGCACCTCGGCGCGCTGGAAGTACGCGGCCGAGCCGCTCGTCCGGAACGGCACGGCGCGCTCCTCGAGCGCCGAGCCGATCACGGCGCCCTCGTTCTTCGCCGACCGGACGAGCACGCCGATGCTCGCCGGCGACACCCCGTCCTGGGCGATCAGCCGCTCCACCTCGGCGGCCATCGCCTGCGCCTGCGCGCGCTCGGAGGCGCAGCGCCAGAAGCGCACCTTGCCGCCCAGTTCGCCGCGCAGCTTCTTCGGCAGCCGCTCGGGGCAGGGCGCCACGACCGCCCGCGCCGCTCGCAGGATCTTGCGGCCGGAGCGGTAGTTGTATTCCAGGGTGACCGTCCGGGCGTCCGGAAACTCGGCCTGGAAGTCCAGGAGGTTCTTCTGGGAGGCGCCGCGGAAGCGGTAGATCGCCTGGTCGTCGTCGCCGGCCACCGTGACGTTGCCGTGCTCCTCCACCAGCAGGCGGAGCAGCATCCCCTGGGCGAAGTTCGTGTCCTGATACTCGTCCACCAGCACGTGGCGGAACCGGCGGGCCACGCGCTCGCGCACGTGCGGGCGCTCGTGGAGCACGCGGAAGGCGCGCAGGATGAGGTCGCCGAAGTCGAGCGCACCGCGCTGCGTGAGCAGGCGGTCGTGGCTCGCGTACACCGAGGCGAACTCGAGCTCCCGCGCGGCCGAGGCGCGGGCGGCGTCGCCGCCGGTGTCGAGCGTGCGCGCGTAGGCCATGAAGTCGTCCGCGGTGATCATCTCGTCCTTGAGGCGGTCGATGCGCGAGACGAAGCTGGCGAGCAGCGGCGCCGGGTTGCCGCGGATCTCGTGCTCGCGGATCGAGAGGTCGTCGATGCGCTCGAGCAGCAGCGCGAGGCGGTCGGCGGGGGTCACCGGCGAGAAGAACGGGTCCACGCCCGACTCGAGCGCCTCGTCCTGGAGCAGGCGCTGGCAGAACGAGTGGAACGTGGCGACGTGCAGCTCCTCGTAGGGCGCTTGCAGCAGGGTCTCCAGCCGGCCGCGCATCTCGGCCGCCGCCGGTGACGAGAAGGTGAGTGCCAGCACCTGGTCGGCGGGCACGCCCTGCTCGACCAGCCACGCGAACCGGCGGGTGAGGGTGCGGGTCTTTCCGGTGCCCGCACCGGCGATCACCAGCAGGGGCCCGCCGGGGTGCGTGACGGCCTCGCGCTGGGCGGCGTTAAGGCCGTCGAGGGATTCGGGCATCCGGGCCTAGGATACGACCGTCCAGAGCGAGGAGAGTGATGTCTGAGCCAGCGTATGCGCACGGTGCGAGCCCGGTCCCGCTGCTGGGGGACACGATCGGAGACAACCTCGACCGGACGGCCGCGCGGTTCCCGGACCGGCCCGCGCTGGTGGCATGCCATCAGGGCCTGCGGTTCACCTACTCGGAGCTGGCGGCGGAGGTGGATCGCGTTGCGGGCGCCCTGATGGCCGCGGGGGTCGAGCAAGGCGATCGCATCGGGATCTGGAGCCCGAACCGGGCCGAGTGGGCCCTGGTCCAGTACGCGACGGCGAAGATCGGCGCGATCCTCGTCAACGTCAACCCGGCCTACCGGACGTCGGAGCTCGAGTACGCGCTGCGGCAGTCCGGCTGCCGGATGGTCGTGGCGGCGCCCGAGTTCAAAGGCGCCGACTACGGCGGGATGATCGACGAGGTGCGGCCCTCGCTGCCGGCGCTCGAGCGGGTGGTGCTGTTCGACTCGCCGGGCTGGGAGAAGCTGCTCGCGGGCAGCGTGGACGAGTCGGCGCTCGCGTCGCGGGCGGCCTCGCTCGACCCGAGCGACCCGATCAACATCCAGTACACGAGCGGCACGACGGGGTATCCGAAGGGCGCGACGCTCAGCCACCACAACATCCTCAACAACGGCTACTTCGTGGGCGAGGGCTGCCGCATCACCGAGGCCGACAGCATCTGCGTGCCGGTCCCGTACTACCACTGCTTCGGCATGGTGATGGGCAACCTGGCGGCCACGAGCCACGGGGCGTGCATCGTGCTGCCGGAGGCCGCCTTCGAGCCGGGCGCGGTGCTGCGGGCGGTGCAGTCGGAGCGCTGCACGGCCTTGTACGGCGTGCCGACGATGTTCATCGCGGAGCTCGACCACCCCGAGTTCGACTCGTTCGACCTCGACTCGCTGCGGACGGGGATCATGGCCGGCTCGCCGTGCCCGATCGAGGTGATGCGCAAGGTCATCGACCGGATGCACATGGAGGAGCTGACCATCTGCTACGGGATGACGGAGACGTCGCCCGTCTCGACCCAGACCGGCTTCGACGACGACCTCGAGCGGCGGGTGAGCACGGTCGGGCGCGCGATGCCACACGTGGAGATCCGGGTGGCCGATCCCGACACCGGCCGCACGCTGCGGCCCGGCGAGCCCGGCGAGTTCCAGACGCGCGGCTACAGCGTGATGCTCGGCTACTGGGAGGACCCCGAGCGGACGGCCGAGGCGATCGACGCCGCCCGCTGGATGCACACCGGCGACCTCGCGGTGATGGACGACGCCGGCTACATGAACATCGTCGGCCGCATCAAGGACATGATCATCCGCGGCGGCGAGAACGTGTACCCGCGCGAGATCGAGGAGTTCCTGTTCACGCACCCGGACGTGCTGGACGTCCAGGTGATCGGCGTTCCGGACGACCGCTACGGCGAGGAGATCCTGGCGTACTTCAAGCCGCGCGCCGGCGCATCGGTCGGCGAGGAGGAGCTGCGCTCGTACTGCCAGGGCCGGATCGCCCACTACAAGGTGCCGCGCTACGTCCGGCCGATCGACGACTTCCCGATGACCGTGACCGGCAAGGTGCAGAAGTACGCGCTCCGGGAGCGGGCGATCGAGGAGCTGGGGCTGGCGGTGGCGGCGCCGACGGCGTAGGCGGGGGTGGTTCTGCCGGGCCGCCCAAGCTCCCGGACCGAGTGTGGGCGCAGTTCGGGATCACATACGACCACAACTGCGCCCACACTCCGCGATCGGCGCCGGAGCACTGGGCGCCGGCATTGGGTGATACTCCCTCCATCGCGGACTCGACCATCGACTGGCTCGACTTCTGCCGCCGTGCCACCGCGCGCGTTCGCGAGGCGCTCGCCGGCTACGGGTCGGTCGAGGAGCGCGCCGTCGGCGTCGGCCGCGGCGAGGGCGGCGACACTACGCTCGTCATCGACGCCGCCGCCGAGGACGCCGTGTTCGCCGAGCTGGAGGCGCTCGCGGTGCCGGTGGTGGCCGTCTCCGAGGAGCGCGGCGAGGTCGCGATCGCGGGCGGCGGCGACACGCGCGTGGTGATCGACCCCGTCGACGGCTCGCTGAACGCCAAGCGCCGCCTGCCGTTCGCCGCCGTCTCGATCGCGGTCGCCTCCGGGCCGGGGATGGGCGACGTGGAGGTCGGGTTCGTTGGCGAGCTGGAGCCGTCCCGCGACTGGTGGGCGATCCGGGGTGAGGGCGTTTTCCTCGACGGCGAGCGCCTCGACCCGCTGACGCCGGGCCCGCTGGAGATCCTCGGGCTGGAGAACGCGATCCCGGGGCTGGTGGCGGACGCGGCCGACGCCATCGGCCGCCTCGACGCCAAGCGCGTGCGGGCGCTCGGCTCGGTGGCGGTCACGCTCTGCTCAGTGGCCTCTGGCGGCCTCGACGCGATGATCAGCCTGCGCGGGGTGCGCTCCGTGGACGCCGCTGCCGCCCAGCTGATCGTCCGCGAGGCGGGCGGCACGGTGCTGTTCCCGGAGGCCGGCCCGGACGCGGCGCTGGACCTAAAGATGCGATCGCGGGTGATAGGCGCGCGCGACGCGGCGATGGCCGAGCGGCTGCTGGCGACGTTCTGATTACGCCGCCGCACCCGGGGGCAACAGGTACCGATGCCGCGACTTAGACGAGTCGACTGCTCCGATGTCGGGATCCGCCGCCGGCGGCGCGGGAAGGGCTTCGAGTACCTCGATGTCGACGGTCGCCGCATCGAGTCGCCGGAGGTGCTCGAGCGCATTCGCGAGCTCGCGATCCCGCCGGCGTGGGAGGACGTCTGGATCTGCCCGTGGCCGATGGGCCACATCCAGGCCACCGGCACGGACGCCGCCGGGCGCAAGCAGTACCGCTATCACGACCTCTGGCGCGAGCGCCGCGACCGGGAGAAGTTCGACTCGATGATCGAGTTCGCGCGCGCCCTGCCGAAGCTGCGCGAGCGGGTCGCGCGGGACCTCGCGCTCGAGGGCATGCCGCGCGACCGCGTGCTCGCCTGCGCCGCCCGCCTCCTCGACCGCGGGTTCTTTCGCATCGGCTCCGAGGACTACGCCGAGGAGAACGACACCTACGGCATCGCCACGATCCAGAAGCGCCACGTGACCCTGTCCGGCGAGCTGGTGACCTTCGACTACGAGTCGAAGGGCGGACAGCGCCGGATCCAGCACGTGGGCGACCCCGCGGTGGCCGAGGTCGTGGCCTTGCTCAAGCGGCGGCGCGGCGGCGGCGGGGAGCTGCTCGCCTGGAAGGAGGGTCGCCGCTGGGTCGACGTGCGCTCGCCGGACGTGAACGAGTACGTGAAGGAGGCGGCCGGCGAGGAGTTCTCGGCCAAGGACTTCCGCACCTGGAGCGCGACCGTGCTCGCCGCCGTTGCCCTGGCGGTCTCGGGCGCCGCGGCCGCCGGCTCGAAGACCTCCCGGAAGCGCGCCAAGACGCGGGCGATCAAGGAGGTCGCCCGCTACCTCGGCAACACCCCCGCCGTCTCGCGCGCCTCCTACATCGACCCGCGCGTGTTCGACCGCTACGACGCCGGGCTCACGATCGGCGGTGTGCTGCCGGAGCTGGTGGAGGACACGGGGCCCTGGCCAGACGTGCAGGGCACGGTGGAGGAGGCGGTGCTCGACCTGCTCGAGGGCGACCGCCACTCGGACGTGCTGGAGAAGGTCGCCTAAGCGCGGCCGAGGCCCGCGGCCTCCAGCAGCTCGGCCGCCGGCATCCCTGGGTCGTCGAGCGCGCCCGCCAGCCGGTCGCCGGCCAGCATCGTCACCTTGGCGGCGAGGCGGTCGGGCGTCATCGGGTTGTCCGGCGAGCCCGTCGCGGCGGGCACCCGCGCCACCTCCTCAGCGTCGGCCAGCAGTACCGCCTCTGCCTCGCCCAGGGCCTCGTCCGTCTCAACGCTCACGTGCCTGCCCGCGAGCTCCCGCGCGCCGTCGTGTACGGCGGCGAACGCCTCGGGCGCCGCCGGCGGCCCGTGGAGGAGCGTGTACGCCGTCACGTACGGGATCGAGAACTTCGCCTCGAGGCCGGTCGCGACGTCGTCGTACGGGGCGGCCTGCCGTGCGCGCGGATGGACCCTGACGACGAGCGGCCCGTCGGCGGCTCCGTGCGCCGCCGCCACCTCGATCGCCGAGTGCGCCTTGAGGCAGCACGGATAGGCCTTGATCCAGTTGCGCTCGACCGCCCGCGCCTCGTCGGGCTCCGCCCAGCTGCCGCCGAAGGCCTCCTCGAACCCGGCCGGCCCGCGGGCGGTGTCGCGCGCGCTCGCTCCGGCCTCCGCGAGGCGCGCGGCCTGGACGCCGGCGGCGGCGGCGAACCCGACCTGCAGCGACTTCCCGTCCGACCCGAACGCCGCGCGCAGGCCTCCCGCCTGGAGCAGGGCGAGCCGGACGGCGGTGCGCTCGCGCTCGGGGTCCAGCCCGAGCAGCCGCGATGCGGCGACGGCGGCGCCGACGACGCCGCAGACCGCGGTCGCGTGCCAGCCGCCGGCGTAGAGCGCGGGATGGCTCGCCTCCGACAGCGCCGCCATCGCCTCGAAGCCGGCCGAGTAGGCGTCGAGCGCCTCGCCGCAGGTGGCGCCGGTCTCGGCGCCGAGCACGAGCGCGGCGGGGGCGGTCGGCGCGCTCAGGTGCACGAGTCCCGGGAGGAAGGTGTCGTCGAAGTCGAGCACGTGGCCAGCGGTGCCGGCGTACGTGACGCGGTCGAGCACGCCTGTCCCGGCAGCCCCGGCGGCGCGCGCCGCGGGCTCGGCGCGTCCCGCGGCGGCGCAGGCGAGCCAGTCGAGCAGCGCGATGCGATAGCCGTCCGCGGTCACCCCACGGAGGCTACGCGGCCAAGCTATTCGTCCGGCGTCTCGGGGCCCTTCGGATCGGTCTGCGGCGCGTCGGGCGGAGGCGGGTCGGGCTGGGTCGGCGGCGAGGGCTCGGGCACGCCGGGGCCGCCGGGCGGCGGCTCGGGCGGCACGGGGTCGGGCTCGGGCGGGACCGGGTCGGTGGGCCCGGGCGCGGGGCTCGGCTCCGGCGGCGTGGGGACTTCGGAGGTGACCATCACCTCGTTGTCTCCGGGAAGGCTGGGCCGAAACGGCTACCCGCGCGCGCCGAAGTCCGTCGCGTAGGTGCCGGCCGGGGTCCAGCGGCCCCGTATCGGCGCCTCGTACGCGACCCCCAGCCCGATCTCCCGGAAGCGGGCGTTCAGGATGTTCGCCCGGTGGCCCGGGCTGTTCATCCACGCCCGCACGATCGCGCTCGGCGATGACAGGCGGCCGGTGCCCCACGCGATGTTCTCGCCGACCGTCCAGCTGTGCGCGCCGCGCAGGTAGCCGGCGTCGCGGATGCGGTCGATGAACGTCGCGCCCGACTGGGACGTGTGATCGAAGTACTTGTGGCGCGCCATGTCGTCGGCGTGGCGTCGCGCGGCGGCCGAGAGCCTGCGGTTGATCCGCAGGGGCCTCAACCCGTGGCGCGAGCGCTGGGCGTTCAGGAGGCACAGCGTGGCGCGCACGATCGTCCGCTTCGCGGCCTTCGACGGAACGGCCTTCGCGCTGTCGCACGCCCGCGTCGCATGCGCGGCCGGCGCCGCCCCGAGGGCGAGCGCGCAGAGGGCCGCGAGCAGCGCGGCGATCCGGATCTTCAGGCAGGCGGAACGCATGGGAAATCCCGTTCACACCTCCAGTCGTCCTCCACCCGACGGCTTCGGAGCCCGGCCCCGTCCGCTTGGACGGTTGTGCGAGGAGGAGTTTCGGACCACCCGCGCGGGGAACGGGAGCCGCATGCGCCCCGCAGCCATCCTCGACATCGACGGCACGCTCGTCGACACCAACTACCAGCACGCGATCGCCTGGTACCGCGCCTTTCGCAAGCACGACATCGTGCTGCCGATCTGGCGCATCCACCGCCACATCGGCATGGGCTGCGACCAGATGGTGAAGTCGCTGTGCGGCGAGGAGCTCGAGCGCGAGAAGGGCGACGACATCCGCGATGCCGAGGGGCCCCTCTACGCCGAGCTGATCGACGAGGTCGAGCCGCTCGAGGGCGCCCGCGACCTGATCGTGGACCTGAAGGAGCGCGACCATCAGGTGGTGCTCGCGAGCTCGGCGAAGGAGGACGAGGTGGAGCACTACCTCGACCTGCTCGACGCGCGCGACCTTGCCGACGGGTGGACCACGTCGGCCGACGTTGAGGCCACGAAGCCACACCCGGATCTCGTGGTGGCGGCGGTGGAGAAGGCCGGCTCGGCCGACGGCGCGATCATGGTCGGCGACTCCACCTGGGACTGCGAGGCCGCCAAGCGCGCGGGGCTGAAGACGGTGGCGGTGCTCACCGGCGGGTTCTCGGAGCAGGAGCTGAAGGACGCCGGCGCGGTCGCCGTCTACCACTCGATCGACGAGCTCAGGCGCTCGCTCGACCGCACGCCGCTGACCGCCTAACCCCGCCGCGCCCGCACGGCGAGCACGCCGGTCAAGGCGCCCAGCAGGAACGACACCGCGATAACGATGATCAGCGGCGTCGAGCCGGAGCCGATCAGCCAGTTGACCTTCACCTCGTCGAGGTTGGCGAGCGCGAAGGCCACGATCAGCGCGCCGACCACGACCATCGCTATCAGCCGTCCGCGCTCGCGGCGCGCCGGTGGCTGGGCCTGCTCGGTCACGCGCGAAGTATGACGGCAGGCGCCTACACGTCGAGCGCCGCCTGCGAGGGCGGATACGTCACGCGCTCGCCGTCGACGACGGCGAACTCGGTCAGCTCGTGCGGCTCGACCCCGCCCCGCGGACCCAGGTGGAGCACCCGCCAGCCGCGGACGACCAGCGCGTCCGAGAGCAGCCGGCGATGGCAGCGGCGCCAGTCGGCCTCCGCGCACATCACGGCGGTGTGGCGCTCTTCGGCAAGAGCGATCAGCTGCGCGAGGCCGGCGGCGAACTCCTCCGTTGCCATGTGGTCGGCATAGCCCTGGAACTGCTTCACGCGCCACGCGCCGTTCGGCGAGCCCTGCACGGGAGCGCGGCGGCCGCCCAGCTCGCCGAGGTGCGCGTACTCGATCCGGGCCTCGGCCAGGTCGGCCGCCAGCTCGCCTGCGTTGAACCACGGCATCCGTCGCGAGCTCGGGAACCGGCGCACGTCGGCCAGCACCTGCACGCCGCCCGAGCGCAGCAACCCGAGGAAAGCCTGAGCCTCGTGCGTCGAATGGCCTACCGTCAGGATCTCCCGGATGGCGGAGAGACTAGGCACCTACCGCGAGAAGCGCGACTTCGAGTCGACGCCCGAGCCGCGGGGCGCCAAGAAGGGCGGCAAGGGCGCCCGCTTCGTCGTCCAGGAGCACCACGCCCGCCGTCTCCACTGGGACCTGCGGCTGGAGCGCGAGGGCACGCTCGCCTCATGGGCGCTGCCCCGCGGCGTCCCCGTGCACCCCGACGAGAACCGGCTCGCTGTGCGGACGGAGGACCACCCGCTCGAGTACCTCGAGTTCGAGGGCGACATCCCGAAGGGCGAGTACGGCGCCGGCAAGATGGCGATCTGGGACAGGGGCACGTTCGAGCCCGAGAAGTTCCGCGACGACGAGGTGATCGCGACCTTCCACGGCGAGCGGATGAGTGGCCGCTACGCCCTCTTCCACACGCGCGGCAACGACTGGCTGATCCACCGCATGGACCCTCCCGCGGAGGAGGGCTACGAGCCGATGCCGGACGACCTGACGCCGATGCTGGCCCGCATGGGCGCGCTCCCGGCCAACGACGACGCCTACGGCTACGAGGTCAAGTGGGACGGCATCCGCTGCCTGCTCTACTGCGACCACGGCCACACGCGTCTACAGGGCCGCAACGGCACCGATTTCACCCCGCGCTACCCGGAGGTGCGCGAGCTCGCCCGCGAGCTCGGCGCCCAGCGGGTGATCCTCGACGGCGAGGTGGTGGCGCTCGACGACGAGGGCAGGCCGAGCTTCGAGCGCCTCCAGACGCGGATGCACCTCGCGTCCGACTCCCAGGTCAGGCGCCGCATGCGCGACACGCCGGTCACCTACATGATCTTCGACCTGCTCTACCTGAACGGGCACTCGACGATGCCGCTCGCCTACGAGGACCGACGCTCGCTGCTCGAGCGGCTCGAGCTCGAGGGCCCCGCCTGGCGGACCCCCGCCTACCACCGGGGCGAGGGCCAGGCCCTCCTCGACGCCACCAGGCAGCTGGGTGTGGAGGGCGTGGTCGCCAAGCGGCTCGACTGCCCGTACGAGCCGGGCAGGCGCTCCTCGGGCTGGGTCAAGGTCAAGAACGTGACCGTGCAGGACGTGGTGATCGGCGGCTGGACCCCGGGCGAGGGCGGCCGCCGCAGCACGCTCGGCGCGCTGGCCGTCGGCGTGATGGAGGACGGGAACCTCGTGTACTCGGGCAAGGTCGGCACCGGCTTCACCGAGTCCACGCTCGCCTCCGTCCAGCGCGAGCTCCAGCCGCTGCGGACGAAGGAGAGCCCCTTCCACGGCCGCCAGCCGCCGAAGGGCACGATCTTCGTCGAGCCTCGGCTCGTGGCCTCGGTCGAGTTCCGCGAGTGGACCCGTAGCGGCACGCTGCGCGCGCCGTCGTTCAAGGGCCTTCGGGCTGACATGGACCCGGCCGAGGCCGTGCGCGAGTTCTAAATCCAGCCGAAAAGTAAACACATCCGTTTCTGGATCGTGTAGAACTCCCCTCTTTTCCGGCGGAGGAGGAAGTCGGTCGTGCGCTTGAGATTCGCGATGTGTCTGCTGCTGGCCCTGCTGGCCCTGCCGGCCGGCGCCCATGCAGCCGGACGCTGGATGGAGGCCGGGAACACGGCGATCGCGCGCGACGCGATCGCGTTCAACCTGGACGACGGCCGCGTGCTGCTCGCCGGGGGCTACCAGTTCACCCGGCCGCAGCTCTACGACCCGGCCACCGGCGAGTGGTCTGTCGGCGCGAGCATCGGCGGTCCCGAGCGCATCTACCCGGTCGTGGCGAAGCTGTTCGACGGCCAGATCCTGGTGGCCGGCGGCAACGGGCCGGCGCGGCGCTACGACCCGGCCACGGACACGTGGAGCGACGCCGGCACGACGTCGTCTTCGCCGATGTACACGAGCGGTACGTTGCTGGCCGACGGCCGCGTGCTGATGGTCGGCGGTGTGGTGCGCGGCTACACGAACCTGGCGCAGGTCTACGACCCCGGCACGGACAGCTGGTCGGACGTGGCCCCGGCGCCCACCTCGCGCGCCTACGCGAGCGCGGTCACGCTCTTCGACGGCAAGGTGCTGGTCACCGCCGGGTTCGACGGCACGCACGCGCTCGGGACGACGGAGATCTACGACCCCGCCGAGGACACGTGGTCGCCGGCCGGGTCGCTGAACACCGCGCGCATGTGGACCAGCGCCCTGCGGCTCGACGACGGCAGCGTCTTCATCGCCGGCGGCAACGACGACAACGGCACCACCCTGACGAGCGCCGAGCGCTACGACCCCGCGGCCGGGACGTGGTCCGAGGCTGCCCCCATGAACGAGGCGCGCTACATCGCCGCCACCGCCTACGCCGGCGGCCGGGTGTACATGATCGGCGGGAACCCCGGCAACCCACTCGACTCCGTCGAGAGCTACGACCCGTTCGAGAACGTCTGGCACGCCGAGCCCCCGATCATCCACCGCCGCTACAGCGCCACGGCGATCGGGCTGCCCGACGGCTCCCTGCTCCTCGCGGGCGGCGTCAGTCCGAACCTCGAGGAGACGCGCGCCGAGCGCAGCACGCTGCCCACGACGTACACCCTCGTGCCCGGCGACTTCGGCGATCAGGCCGTCGGCCGTCGCAGCGCGGTCAGCTACCTGCCGGTGCGCAACACCGGCACGTTCCCGCTGTTCGTCGATTCGGTCGCCGTCGCCGGCGCGAACCCGGACGATTTCTCCGTGGTCTCGGAGAACTGCCTCGGCGCCGTGCCGCCGGGCGGCGACTGCCTGGTCGGCGTGCGCTTCACGCCGACCGCGGCGGGCGACCGCAGCGCCGAGCTGCAGCTCGTCGACGCGGTGGCGGGCGGCGGGCCCGCGATCCCGCTGGTCGGCACGGGGATCGCCGGCGCCGCGGGCCCGCCCGGGCCCAAGGGCGACCCGGGCCCTCCCGGCCCCCCGGGGCCGAAGGGCGACACGGGGCAGCAGGGGCCCCCCGGCCGCGCCATCCAGGTGACCTGCACCAAGCATGGGAGGAAGACGACGTGCAAGGTCAGAGTGCTGCCCGAGGACACCGCCGCCAGGGCGATCCGCGTGCGGCTCTCGCGGCACGGCAAGACGGTCGCGACCGGCAGGGCGCGCCGGGCGGGACGCGTGCGGCTGGTGGCGCGGCACAGGCTGCGGCCGGGGCGCTACACGCTCGCCGTGAGCGCGCGGGTCGACGGGCGGACGCTGCGGGCGCGCTCGGTGGTCCGGCTCCGCTGAGCGCGGCCGGGGCCGCAAGTTCCTGCCCGTGAAAAAGGTCAGATGCCGCGGGCCGGGTAACTTTGTAGGGGCATGGCAAGAGCGATATGGAGCGGGGCGATCAGCTTCGGGCTGGTCAACATCCCGGTGAAGCTGTTCTCGGCGGTCTCGCGGAAGACGGTCCGCTTCCACCAACTCGACTCCGAGGACAACCAGCGCATAGCTCAGAGGCGCGTGAACCCGCGCACCGGCGAGGAGGTCCCGTACGAGAAGCTCGTCAAGGGCTACGAGATCGGCCCGGACCGCTACGTGGTGATCACGCCGGAGGAGCTCGACTCGCTCGAGCCGGAGAAGACGCGCTCGATCGACATCGAGGACTTCGTCCAGCTCGACGAGATCGACCCGATCTTCTACGACCACCCCTACTACCTGGTGCCGGGCACAGGGGCCTCCAAGGCATACCGGCTGCTGCTCGACGCGATGCAGGAGTCCGGCAAGGTCGCGATCGCGCGCGTGGTGCTGCGCTCCAAGGAGCACCTGGTCGCGATACGCCCGCGCGACGACGTGCTGACCATGGAGACGATGCTGTTCGCCGACGAGGTCGTGCCACCGGACGATCTCGACGACATGCCGGCCGACGGCAAGAGCCAGAAGACGACCAAGCGCGAGCTCGACATGGCCAAGCAGCTGATCGACTCGCTCTCGGGCGAGTTCGAGCCGGAGAAGTACAGGGACGAGTACCGCGACCGCGTGCTCGACCTGATCGAGCGCAAGGCCCAGGGCGAGGAGATCGTGATCGAGGCCCCGCCCGAGGAGCCGAAGCAGGTGCCCGACCTGATGGCCGCGCTCGAGGCGAGCATCGCCTCCGCCAAGGGCCAGGGCGGCGGCAAGCGCAAGGCGGCGAAGGCCGACTCCGACGGCTCGGACGGCAAGGCCGACGGCAAGCCGGCCTCGCGCTCGCGCAAGAAGACCGCCGCCAAGAAGTAGGTGCCCCAACGGCTCCACGTCGAGGTCGACGGCCGGCGGCTGTCGCTCTCGAACCTCGACAAGGTCATGTACCCCTCGGTGGGCTTCACCAAGGGACAGGTGATCGACTACTACACCCGCATCGCGCCGGTGCTGCTGCCGCACCTGCGCGGCCGGCCGCTCACGCTCAAGCGCTACCCGGACGGGGTTGACGGCAAGTTCTTCTACGAGAAGCGGATCCCCTCGCACGCGCCGGACTGGGTGCGCCGGGAGGAGGTCGGCGGGATCGAGTACGTGATCTGCGACGACCTCGCCACGCTGGTGTGGGCCGCGAACCTGGCCGACCTCGAGCTACACCCCTCGCTCTCGCTGGCCGAGGAGATCGAGCGGCCGACCGTGCTCGCGTTCGACCTCGATCCGGGCCCGCCCGCCGGGCTGCGCGAGTGCTGCGAGGTCGCGCTGATCCTGCGCGAGACGCTCGACCGGCTCGGGCTCGACGCGCGTGTGAAGACCTCGGGCAGCAAGGGCATCCAGCTGTATGTGCCGCTGAACGACGACGACGTGAGCTACGACGAGACCAAGCCGCTCTCAAACGCCCTTGCCCGCCACCTCGAGGGCGAGCACCCCAAGCTGATCGTCTCTACGCAGAAGAAGGAGCTGCGTCGCGGCAAGGTCCTGATCGACTGGAGCCAGAACGACAAGAACAAGACGACCGTGTCCGTCTACTCGCTGCGGGCGCGCGAGCGGCCGACGGTGTCCACGCCGCTCGACTGGGACGAGCTGGACGACCCGGAGTCGCTCGTGTTCGAGGCCGGCGACGTGCTCGAGCGGGTGGAGGAGCGGGGCGACCTGTGGGCGCCGGTCGCCGAGCTCCGGCAGGAGCTGCCCGCTCTGTAGCGTTTCCCGGGCGATGGTGGATTGGTCGCTTGCCCGGCAGATCGCCCGCATGGCGGCGGGCTCCGACGAGCGCGTGGACCTCGGCATCGACCTGCGGCCGGTGTGCGACGAGATGGCCGGCCACGTGCGCGAGTACACGCGCCTCGAGCCGGCCACCCCGGTGCCGGACCTCGAATTGCTGGTCCGGAGCGAGTGGGCGGCGATGAACATCGACTCGCTGGGCCCGCTGCTCGACCCGGTGGTCGAGCGCCTGGACGGCCGGCTCGACTTCGCCGGACGGCTCGCGGGCGCCCTTCGGGCGGGTGCGTCGGCCACGCTCGCGGCGGAGGTCGGCCTGGTGATGGGCTACGCCTCGACGCGTGTGCTCGGCCAGTACGAGCTGTCGCTGCTCGGCGGTGACACGCCGCCGCGCCTCGTGCTCGTGGCCCCGAACCTGGACCGAGCCGCCCGCGATCTCGACGTGGACCGCGGCAGCTTCTTCGCCTGGATCTGCGCGCACGAGATGACCCACGTGTTCCAGTTCCAGGGCGTGCCCTGGCTGCGCGAGCACGTGGCCGGCCTGATCCGGGAGTACCTCGAGACCGTGGAGGTGCGGATCGAGCGCGGGGCGGCGGGCGGCGCGCCGTCGCTGCCGAACCCGTCGCGGCTCGTGGAGCTGTTCCGCGAGGGTGGGCTGGCGGCACTCGTCCAGACCGGCCCGCAGCGCGAGCTGATGCGGCGCGTGCAATCGGTCATGGCGGTGATCGAGGGCTACTCCGAGCACGTGATGGACGCCATCGGTGAGCGGCACCTGCCGGCCCACGAGCACCTGCGGACGGCGATGGACCGCCGCCGGAGCAGCCGCTCCGCGCCCGAGCGGGTCCTCGAGCGGCTGCTCGGCTTCGACGTCAAGCTGCGCCAGTACGAGGTCGGCAAGCGGTTCTCCGACGCGGTGGTCGAGCGGGCAGGCATCGAGGGCCTGAACCGCGTGTGGGGCGCCCCGGAGGCGCTGCCCGCGCCGGACGAGCTCGAGCGGCCGGAGGCCTGGCTCGAGCGCACCGCGCCGGTCAAGGCCGCCTGAGGAAGCGCCGCCCCGCCGCGCCGCTCCCGTTGCCGGCCGCCCCCGGCCGCGCGCCCGCTCCCGGCCGCCCCCGGCCGCCCGCTCCGCTGCGCGCCCCGCCGCGAGTACGAGGCGGTGGCGCTGCCGGGCGGTTGACGCCGCCTCCGTGAGGGTTGCGCAGCGGCCGGCGAACGGCGGCAACCACGGGGTCGCCCGGGCGGCCGCTCGGGCGGAGTGCCGGGGCTGCGGGGAGTGTGGCGCGTTTCGGTCAACCAGGGGTTGCCTCAGACGCACCACACTCGTCTGCGCGTCGCCGGCGGAGCGCCGCGCCTGAGCGCCGCCGGCGGAGCACCGCCTGAGCGCCGCCGGCACGAGCGAGCCAGACTCCCTTCCCCAGCCCAGCGGCCGCCCATCCCGTCGCCGCGCACATCGCCGCCGGCGCTCAGCCCCGAGGGCCGACCGCGGACGCCTAGATGGTTGATTCCACGGCTGGTGCCGTGTTGGGGGGTTTGTCGAGGAGGGGTCGAGGTAGGCGGTGTCCAGTCCTTAGAGCACGAATCGCCCAAGTCATCTGGCTGTCAGGTGCGGCGGGCGGTCAGGCAGCAGA
>DASXAA010000224.1:0-4247 GCA_036407035.1 Thermoleophilaceae bacterium
TACGTGAGCGCGATCGTCACCGAGCGCGGCGTGCACCGGCCGCCGTACCTGTTCACCTGAGCGGGCCCGACGTGAACGCGCTGGCGGCGCTCCTGCGACGCCACGGCCAGGAGCAGCTTCTGCGGTTCTGGGACGAGCTCGGCGATCCGGAGCGCGAGCAGCTCGCGGCGGACGTCGGTCAGGTCGACCTCGAGCTCACGGACGAGCTGGTCGCGAGCTTGCTCGAGCAGGGGCCTGGCGAGGGCGACCTGGGCGAGATCGAGCCGCCCGCCGCGGTGCGGCCGGGGCCCGAGGACGTGCTCGCTGGGCGGGGGATGCTCGCCGCCGGCGAGGTGGCCGTCGTGATCGTCGCCGGAGGACAGGGGACGCGGCTCGGGTTCGACGGGCCCAAGGGCTGCTATCCGATCGGGCCGGTCAGCGATCGCTCGCTCTTTCAGATCCATGCCGAGAAGGTGGCCGCGCTCGGCCGCCGCCACGGCGTGAGCGTGCCGCTCTACGTGATGACGAGCCCGCAGAACCACGCGGAGACGGCGGCGTTCTTCGCCGAGCACGACGGCTTCGGCGTCGAGAAGCTCCGGCTCTTCGTTCAGGGCGAGATGCCCACCGTCGACCTCACGAGTGGCAGGATCCTGCTCTCCGAGCGTGGCCGGGTCGCGCTCTCGCCCGACGGGCACGGCGGCGTCATCCGCGCGCTCGACCGAAGCGGCGCCCTGGCCGAGATGTCCGCCGGCGGGATCCGCACGATCTTCCACCTCCAGGTCGACAACCCGCTCATCGCGATCGGCGACCCGGGGTTCCTGGGCGCCCACCGGCGGGCCGGCGCCGAGATGTCGTCCAAGGTGGTGCGGAAGACCGACCCCGCCGAGAAGGTCGGCCTCGTGGTGGTGCGCGACGGGCGCCAGGCGATGATCGAGTACTCCGACCTGCCGGAGGAGCTCGCGGCTCGGCGCTCGCCGGACGGAGGCCTCGAGCTGTGGGCCGGCTCGATCGCGCTGCACCTGATCGACGTCGCGTTCGCCCGCCGCCTGGCGGCCGGCGAGGGCCGGCTGCCGTTCCACCGGGCGGTGAAGCCGGTGCCGTTCGTCGACGACCAGGGGTACGCCGTCGATCCGGAGGAGCCGAATGCGGTCAAGTTCGAGCAGTTCATCTTCGACGCGATCCCGCTGGCGGAGCGGGCGCTCGTCGTCGAGACCGATCGCGCCACCGAGTTCGAGCCGCTGAAGAACGCCACGGGACCGGCCTCGCCCGAGACCGTGCGCGCCCGGCTCTCGGCCGTCTACGCCGGCTGGCTCGAGGAGGCCGGCGTGGCCGTCCCGCGCGGCGCGGACGGGCTTCCGGCGCATCCGATCGAGATCAGCCCGCTCGTCGCGCTCGACGCCGCCGAGCTCGCGGCGCGGGTCGACCCGGCGCTGGACGTGTCGGGGCCCGTGCTCCTCTCCTAACTCTTCGGGCGCTCCTCGTCACCCATCCGTGACGCCGGGCGTGTCAGCGTCGGGCGGTGCGGCTGCTGCTCGACATCCTGCTGCCGCCGCGGTGCGCGCTGTGCCCGTCCACCGAGGAGCCGGTGTGCGGGCCGTGCCTGGCCCGGCTGCCATACCTGACCGGCCCGGCGTGCGCGCGCTGCGGGCGGCCGACCGCCCTGCCGGTCGCGGACTGCCGTGAGTGCAGCGGCCGCCGGCTCGCGTTCCGGCGCGCCGGTGCGGCGGTGGCCTACGAGGGCGGCGGCCGCGAGCTCGTGCGGCACCTGAAGAGCGGCCGCCGGCGGGCGCTGGCGCTGCCGGCGGGGGCGATCGTCGCGGCGCTCCTGGACGCGGACGGCTGCGAGGCGGTCTGCTGGGTGCCGGGAGACTGGTGGCGGACGGTCCGGCGCGGGTGCCACCCGGCCGAGCTCGTGGCCCGCGAGGCAGCCCGCCGCTGGGGGCTTCCGGCGGTCGACTTGCTCGAGCCGGCGCGGCTTCGGCGGCCGCAGCGGGGGCTCGACCCGGCGGCTCGGCGGCGCAACGTGCGCGGCGCGTTCCGCGTGCGGCGGGCTGCCGGGGTGCCCGCGGCCGTGGCGCTGGTCGACGACGTCTACACGACGGGCGCCACGCTCGACGCCTGCGCCCGGGCGCTGCGCGACGCCGGCGCGGAGGTCGTCGACGGCTTCACGCTCGCCCGCGCGGTCCGCTGGTGACCGACTATGGTTCTGGAGCACCCAGCCGCCCGGAGGAGTCGCCCATGAAGCTTCAGGTGAAGGGCCGGAACGTGGACGTCACCGACTCGCTGTTCTCCCATGCAGAGCGCAAGCTGGGCAAGCTTGCGAAGCACCTTTCGGACGAGACCCGGTGCGAGCTCGAGCTCGCGGTCGAGCACAACCCCTCGATCACCGAGCGACAGGTTGCGGAGGTGACGGTCTGGACGAAGGGGCCGATCCTGCGCGCCCGCGAGAGCTCGCCCGACATGTACGCGTCGATCGACCTGGTCGCCGACAAGCTGGAGCGGCAGGTCAAGCGCTACCGCGAGCGGCGGACACGGAAGTCCGCCCAGCACATCGCCGTCCACCACGCGCCGCCGCCGGCGGAGCCCGCGGCGCTGCCTGACGAGGAGACCACGGTGATCGTCAAGACCAAGCAGTTCAACATGAAACCGATGCCTCCCGAGGAGGCAATGCTCCAGCTGGAGCTGATCGGCCACGACTTCTTCGTCTTCGTGAACGCGGAGTCGGAGGACGTGAACGTGATCTACAAGCGCCGCGACGGCAACTACGGGCTCATCGAGCCCTCCCAGAACGGCGAGGGCTAGAAGAACTTCGCGAGCGGCTTGGCCTGGGCCGCGTGGCCCAGGTGCGAGAACCGGAAGCCGTCCTCGATTGTGCGAAGCAGCGAGTAGGCGGAGCGGCGCTTCGTCAGCCGGACGTGCCTCGGGCCGTTGTGGACGATCGCGATGAGCGGCTGGCGGCCGCCGTGGACGCCTTTGACGCAGCAGCCTGATGTGTCGCGTTTGTCGGCCTCGTCCCAGGTGATGAAGATCGCGCCGTGGTGGCGGAAGCCGGGCGACGCCATCACCTTCGGGATCCAGCCCCGCATCCAGCTGTCGGCCGTGAAGACGCTGCCCTTGTCCATGTTGTGGTTGTTGTTCGGGACGATGTAGCTGAGCGCCGGCGGGCGGTGCAGGCTGCGGCGGAAGCGCGAGAGCGGGACGATCGACCGGCGCTGCCCGCGGGGCCGGACGACGCTTCGGAAGTAGACGAACGGATCGTGGTGGCGCGTGTAGTGGCCGGCGTCGCGGCCGGTGTAGCCGCGGCTCGGCAGGCCCTCGAAGAACCCGCGCCAGCGCAGGCCGTGGTTGGCGAACTGCGTGGGGAGGGTCGCGCCG
The DNA here is from genome assembly GCA_036407035.1 of Thermoleophilaceae bacterium. GTDB lineage: Bacteria > Actinomycetota > Thermoleophilia > Solirubrobacterales > Thermoleophilaceae > JACVRW01. The sequence continues at coordinate 3,355 of DASXAA010000224.1, forward strand.
CGGTACCCGCCCGGGCAGGAGTTGGACGTGCACCCCTGCACGCCTCCCGAGATCATCGCCAGGTAGTTCGGCAGGCTTGGGTGCGAGACCGCGTAGTAGCGCGTCGCCGTCCCATGCCGCCGCGCCAGCTTGTTCAGGTACGGCGCGTGCGGGTTGCCGATCACCTCGCCGTAGCTGTGGTTCTCGAGCACGAACACCCACACGTGCTTCAACCGCGGCACCTTGGCCGCCTCGGCGGCGGGCGCCGCCACCGCCGCGAACGCGGCCGCCGCGAGCAGCGCGACGGCGAGCCTGTGCCACTTGGCCATCGCCTTCGAGTCTCGTTGCCGTTCGTGATGGGCGTGTGAGAACCGGGTGAGGATTTCGCTTGGACGCTGGCTGAGGCTGGAAGGCGCGGTGAGCTCTGCGAAGAAGGCCACTTGGCTGTGCCGCGGCGTGTCATTGCAGTTCTTGCACCGGCTTGTTGCAGTCGAGGAGCAGCGACGAGAGAACCCACTTGGCTCTTTGGGTGAGTGTCATTTCCGTTCCTCCACACACTTGCGACACCCCGTGACCGATCTGCGACATCTCGCCTGCGCCCGCCAACCGCTGCTACGTCAGCGCGAGATCGCGCCCGCTTCGCTGCTGTACAAGGCCCGGCGTGTCCGTGATCGCCGCGCTCCGTGCCCGGCGTGCGGCCGACACGGCCAGCGCGCCCAGCATCCGCACCATGCGGCGCTGGTGCGACGAGCGCCGCTGGCTCGCCCGACAAACCTGACGCGTCAGTCCAGGAACGCGGTCGCGCCGGCGCTCGCGATGAACGGCGCGGCGAGCTCGGCCTGGCGCTCCGCTTCCTCCCGCATCCCACATGCACCGAGCTCCTCGGCGGCGCGCGCACGGGCGTACGCGGCGCC
>DASXAA010000225.1:0-14794 GCA_036407035.1 Thermoleophilaceae bacterium
AGCGTGTCGCCGATCTCCGATCCGCGGCCGGTCACGACGTTCAGCACGCCGTCCGGCACGCCCGCCTCGGCGAAGAGGCGGGCCACCTCGAGCGTGGCGAGCGGGGTGGTCCCGGCCGGCTTCGCCACCACGGTGTTGCCCGCCGCCAGCGCCGGCGCGACCTTCGTGCCGAGCAGCGTGAGCGGGAAGTTGTACGGGGTGATCGCCGCGCACACGCCCATCGGACGGCGGATGACCATGCCGTAGGCGGGTCCGAACGCGGACGGGAGCTCCTGGTAGGTGCCGCGGACCTTGGTCGCCGCCTCGGCGTAGAAGCGCACGCCGTGGGCCAGGTGGTTCACCTCGCCGAGCGCCTCGGCGATCGGCTTGCCCTGCTCCGCCGTGAGGATCGGCGCCAGCTCCTTGGCGTGCCCAGCGATCAGATCGGCCGCCTTGGCGAGGATCGCCGCCCGCTTCTCCATGTCGGTCCGCGACCACTCCGCGAATGCGCGCTTGGCCGTCGCGACCGCGAGCTCCACGTCCTCGGGCGACGCGGCCGGCACGCTGTCCACGACCTCCTCGGTCGCCGGGTTGACGACCTCGAGCTCGCCGCTCGCGGCGGCCTGGCGCCACTCGCCTCCGATCAACATCTCAGGCACGGCACTCCTCCAGTCATGCCGCACCTCGCCGACGGCATGCCGTCGCTTGACCCCACCTTCGCAAGACTATACTTTGAGGTCCGTAAGTCAAGTGTCACACGTTGGCTGGAGGGAGTCTTGGCCTCGATAGAGGAGCTCGCGCCGCGCACGGAGGACGAGGTCAAGGAGCATCTCGCCGCGGGGAAGCTCGTGGAGGGACTGCAGCACATGTCCCCCGAGTACCTCAAGGGCATCCGGCGGATCCTCACCGTGTCCGCCGACACCGAGCTGGTCAGCGCGCCGGCCTACCTGCGCGCGGCGCGCCACGCGCCGGCGCTGAACAACTTCGGCTCGGCGATGTCGATCATCCAGGACGAGCTCGCGCACGCCCACATCGGGTACCGCCTGCTGGGCGACCTCGGCGTGGACATGGACGGGCTCATCTACGAGCGCCCGGCGAAGGAGTTCAAGTACCCGTACGCGTTCGACGTGCCGCTCAACTCCTGGGTCGAGCTCGTGTGCGCGAACGCGATGTACGACCAGGCGGGGTTCACGCTGCTCGGCGACGTGCACCAGCACAGCACGTTCGGCCCCTGGAAGCGCGCGCTGGCGAAGGTCGACAAGGAGGAGACCTTCCACCTGCGCCACGGCCGCACGTGGCTGAAGAAGCTCAGCAAGGACCCGGAGCGGCGGGCCGAGATCCAGAGCGCCGTGGACTGGATGTTCATCCTCACGCTCGAGTGGTTCGGGCTGCCGGACGACCGCAAGCGCCACGGGATCCAGCTCGAGTACGGCTTCAAGGGCCTCTCGAACGACCAGCTGCGCCAGGTCTGGATGCGCGAGGTCGTGCCGTTCATGGAGGAGATCGGCATCCGCGTGCCCGCGCACCACGATCCCGAGAGCGACACCTACGTCATCGACTGCCCGTTCCCCGCGCGCTTCGACGAGGAGAGGCGCCGGTGGCTGCTGGACGACGGAGCGATCGGCTGGGACGAGGTGATGACGCGCTGGAAGGCGCGCGGGCCGATGAACGACGACTACGTGGACACGCTCCAGCGCGGCTACCGGACGACGAACCTGAGGCGGTTCGGCTGATGGTCGGCCGCGAGGCTGTCGAGGCCCGCATCTGGGAGGCGCTGCGCGGCGTCGAGGACCCGGAGATCCCGATCTCGGTCGTCGGCCTGGGCCTGATCGTGGCCGTGGCGTACGTCCCCGGCGAGCGGCGCGCCGACCTGCGGATCACGTTCACCGCAATGGGCTGCCCGGCGATGGAGTTCATCGAGGAGGACATCCGCGAGGCGCTGCTGGCCGATCCGGAGATCGACGCCGTCGAGATCGAGGTCGTGTGGGACCCCGTATGGACCAAGGACCGCATCCGCGCTGAGGCGCGCGAGACGATGCGCCGGCTCGGGGTGGTCGCGTGACGCGCGACGACGCGGTGTGGGAGGTCTTCGCCCGGGTCTCCTACGAGGAGCCGCTGCACCACGTCGGCACGGTCACCGAGGAGGACGAGGACCTCGCGCTCGTCTCGGCGCGGGCGATCTACGACGAGCAGGCCTGGATCCAGATGATCATCGTGCCGCGCACGGCGATCCGGCAGGCGATCCGCGCGTGACCACGCGGACGGACGCCGCGACGGCCACGATGGCCGCGCTGATCGGGTCGCTCGCCGACAACAAGGGCGCGCTCGGCCGCCGCTACGGCGAGTGGGCCGTGAGCGCGCCCACGATCGAGTCCGCGGTCGCGGCCGCGGCGATGGCGCAGGACGAGCTGGGCCACGCGCGTTCCACCTATCCCGTGCTCGACAAGCTCGGCCACCCGCGCGACGAGGACGGCCTCGCGGGCGGCAGGCCCATGTCCGTGCTCGAGAGCGAGCTCCCCGACTGGGCGTCGCTGATCGCGGCCAACCTAGTCGTCGACGGCATCCTCACCACGTTCGTGGCCGCGGGGCGGGACAGCTCGATCGAGCCGCTCGCGCAGCGCGCGCGCAAGATCCTCCAGGAGGAGGGCGCGCACAAGGTGCACGCCGAGGCCTGGACGCGCCGGATCTGCCGCACGGGCGGCCCCGATCTCGACCTGCTGCTGCGCCGGGTCGAGGAGATGTGGGCCGCGGCCGCCCGCTGGCCGGGGCCGGCGGACCATCCCGGCTGGCGCGAGGCGATGGAGCGGCGCATGGTCGACCGCGACCCGGACGCGATCCGGGCGGCGGTGCGCGACTGGCTGACGGAGCTGCTGCGCGCCGAGGGCGCCGCCGCGGACCTGCGCGAGGACCGGGACTGGTCCGGATGGGACGAGGAGACGCGGCGGTGAAGGAGCCGCTCGCCTGCCCGTTCTGCGGCAGCGAGGACGTGGAGGTGATCGCGCCCTGGGGCGGGCAGATCATCACGAGCCAGTGCCGCTGCCGCGCGTGCGAGGGCTACTTCGAGGCGATCCGCGACGACTTCGCCGCCGCGGACCGGCATGATCCGCCGGGATGCACCTGACGGTCGCAGGGCGCCGGCTCGAGTACGACGACATCCCGGGATCAGACCCGCCGCTCGTGCTGCTGCACGAGGGCCTCGGCTCGGTCGGGCTGTGGAGGAGCTTCCCGGCGGACCTCGCGCGAGCGACCGGCCGCCGCGTCGTGGCCTTCTCCCGCTTCGGCCACGGGGACTCCGACCCGCCGCCACGCCCGCGCACGCCGGACTTCATGCACGAGGAGGCGCGCGAGGTGCTGCCGCAGGTGCTCGAGCAGCTCGGGATCGAGCGGCCGGTGCTGGTGGGCCACAGCGACGGCGCGTCGATCGCGCTGATCCACGCCGCCGAGCACCCGACCGAGCGCGTGGTGGCGATGGCGCCGCACGTGTTCGTCGAGCCGATGTGCGTCGAGGAGATCCGCTCGGTTCGCGAGGGCTACGAGAACGGTCTGCGCGACCGGATGAGCCGGCACCACCGCGACCCCGACGCGGCGTTCTTCGGCTGGAACGACGTCTGGCTCCACGCCGACTTCCCGCGCTGGAACATCGAGGACGTCCTGCCGCGGATCGAGGTGCCGCTGCTCCTGATCCAGGGCGAGCACGACCAGTACGGGACGATGGAGCAGCTCGACCGGATCGAGCGGGCGGCGGCCGGCCCGGTGCGCCGGGTGCACCTGCACGCCGGCCACGCGCCGCACGTGGAGGCGCCGCGGGAGACGCTCGACGCCGTGGCGGAGTTCGTGGCCCCCGCTCAGCGCTCCAGCTGATCGATGAACAGCCCCGCCGGACCCGACCACTCCTCGTGCCGGTGGCGGAACAGGTCGTACGCGGCGTCGCGCGGCCACTGCCGCGGCAGGAGCTCCGTCGGCAGGTCCGGGTCGAGGAAGGGGAACTTGCGCCAGGCGTGGACCATCGACGTCTGGGCGCGGAAGATCGCTTCGCCGGTCTTCGGCGACTCGCGGCCGAAGTCGCGGATGAAGTCCCTGTAGGCGGTGCGCACGCTCGCGAGGTCCCACGCCTCGTCGACGATCGCGCGCGGGTCGCCGAGCGAGCCGGAGGTGGCGACGAACGAGAACACGACGGCGTCGTCGTCGTCGCCGACGGCCGAGGCGATCTCCCGCTCGCGCTCGGCGTGCGGGGAGACCCACAGCCCGCCGCCAAGCGAGCCGAAGCCGGCCCAGGACAAGCGCGTGCGCATCTCGTGGCGCAGCTCCCGCCGCCGCTCCGGGACCCGCAGCGCCACGAGCAGCCAGCGCCCGTCCCAGCGCCACGGCGAGCCGAAGGCGTAGATCCGCTCGGCGCCGGTGCGGAGCAGCCGGGCGGTCTCGGGCGTCAGCGTCATGCGCGAGCGCCGTCCGCGCCGCTCCGCCGTCAGCCACCCGGCGCGCGCGCTCCTCGCGATGCCGCGCCGCGCGGCCTGCGTCGTGAACCCCATCGACTCGAGCGCGGCGACCAGGGTCTCCTGCCACACCGAGCCGCGGGCGAGCACGTACTCGCCGAGGATCGTCAGCAGGATGGAGCGCGCGGCAGGCGACCCGACGGAGCGGCGGCGCAGGGGGTCGTTCACGCGGCCAACGTACCTGAGGTCGCGCCGCGCTCCTGGGATGATCGTCGCTCACGTCAAAGGAGGCGCGGATGAACGTCACCATCATCGGCACGGGCAACATGGCGCGCGGGATCGGCAAGCGCCTCGTCGCGGGCGGTCACGACGTGACGGTCCTGGGAAAGGAGACCGCCGACGCGGAGGCCGTCGTCGCGGACCTCGGCGGCGGCGGCTCGGCCCGCGCCGGGAGGTCCGGCGACCCGATCGCGGACGACGTCGTCGTGCTCGCGGTCTACTACCCCGACGCCAAGGCGGCCGTCGAGGGGTACGGCGACGGCCTGTCCGGCAAGGTGGTCGTGGACATCTCGAACCCCGTCAACGAGACCTACGACGCGCTCGTGATCCCGCCGGACGGCTCGGCCGCGCAGGAGCTCGCGGCGAGCGCCCCGGGGGCACGGGTGGTCAAGGCCTTCAACACGACATTCGCGAACACGCTGCAGGAGGGTCGCGTGCGCGACGAGCCGCTCGACGTCCTCATCGCCGGCGACGACGAGGATGCCAAGGGCACCGTCGCGCAGCTCGCCCGGGACGGCGGCCTGCGCCCGGTCGACGCGGGGCCGCTGGCGCGGGCGCGCGAGCTCGAGGCCGCGGGGTTGCTCCACATATCGGTGCAGGGCACGCTGGGGACCAACTTCGCCAGCGCCCTGAAGCTCCTGGCCTGATCGACGGTTAGACGCGCCGCTCCAGCTTCAGCTCGCACATGTCCACGGACGTGCGCGTGCCGGGCGTGTCCGAGGGCTCCATCGCGCCGAATGCCGCGTCCCCGGCGCGCATGTCGTCCGCGCTGTCGAAGAACTGGAGGACGACGGCGGTTCCCTGAGCCTCGTCGAACAGCATCTGGAGGCCGGTGGTCGGCACGTCCGGCGGCGGTCCGTCCTCCTCCTCGATGCGCGCTTGCAGACGCTCGACTCGCTCGCTGGTGACGTCGCTGAACCGGACAACACGTACGTACACGGCCGCATCTCCTTCGTTCGGGTTGGTCGCGACCTACTGTCGCATTGCGCCGTCCGCCGTTACAAGCCCGCGAGCTCAGCGGTGCTCGGGGTTCGGATAGTCGAACCGGCAGCCCGCGTCCCACTCGGTGCGCTGGTTTCCGTGAGCCGGGACGCCGCCCGCGTCCTTCAGCATCCGCGCCAGGTGGAGCAGGTTCCACGTCATGAAGGTCGTGTTGCGGTTCGTGAAGTCGTTGTCGGGGCCGCCCGATCCCGGGTCGAGGTAGCTCGGCCCCGGGCCTGCCTCGCCGATCCAGCCCGCGTCGGCCTGCGGCGGGACCGTGAACCCGAGGTGACCGAGCGAGTAGAGGATCTCCATCGCGCAGTGCTTGATGCCGTCCTCGTTGCCGGTGATCAGGCAGCCGCCGGCGCGGCCGTAGTAGGCGTACTGGCCCGCGTCGTTCAGCAGGTGGCTGTTGCCATAGAGCCGCTCGATCACCCGCATGCACACGGACGACTTCTGCCCCAGCCAGATCGGCGAGGTCAGCACCAGGATGTCGGCCGCGATCACCTTCTCGAAGATCGCCGGCCACTCGTCGCGCTCCCAGCCGTGCTCGGTCATGTCGGGCCAGACCCCGGTGGCGATCTCGTGGTCGACCGCCCGCACGACCTCGACGGCCACGCCGTTTCGCTCCATGATCGCGATCGAGCGGTCCGCCAGGCCCTGGGTGTGCGACGGCTCGGGGCCGCGCTTGAGCGTGCAGTTGACGTAGACGGCGCGCAGGTCGGTGAAATCCCAGCGCGACCGGGCCGCCAGCTCCTCCTGCTTCTCCGTCAACTCGCGCACCGGCTTACCCCCTCGTGGACGTCGTTTCGCGCTTAGTCTGATGAGAGAGCCCGGCGTTTCACCAGGGGGGCCGGGGTCAGGCGCGGGCGATCAGCGAGCGAAACTCGTTCTGGAGCCGGTAGCCGCCGCCGGGCATGCCGAACGGCGCCAGCCCCTCGACGATCGCCGCCCTCAGGGCGTCCTCGTGCTGCGGTCCCGCCAGCGCGGCGAGCCCCGCCGGGGCGACCATCGCGCGGCTGAGCGTCTCCTCGTCGGGGTATTCGTAGGCCCACCGCGTGTCGAAGGCCGTCTCCGGCGTGAGCCCCGCCTCAGTGGCCAGCGCCTCCAGCACACCGGGGCGCGAGTAGTCCGGCTCCGCCGGCGCGTCCGCCGGCCGCGGCGGGAGGAACGGCCGCACGATCACCTTCATCGCCTCGAGGTCGTTGCGCTCGTGCGGGCCCCAGACCTGGATGACCACGGCCGCGCCGGGCCTCGCGACGCGCCGCGCCTCACGCAGCGCCGCGCCGATGTCGGTCGCGAAGAAGAACGAGTTGAAGCCCGTCACCAGGTCGAACGTGTCGTCGTCGTACGGAAGCGCCTCCATCTCTCCTACACGCAGGTCGGCCTCCGGGATGCGCTCGCGGGCGGCCGCGATCAGCGCCTCCGACGCGTCGAGGCCGAACGGCTTCGCTCCGCGGGCGGCGACGAGCGAGAGGAAGACCCCGGCGCCGCAGCCGACGTCGAGCACGAGCCCGCCGGGCTCGACCGGGACGCGCCCGAGGACGGCCTCGTAGGTCGGGACCTGCTGCTCCTCGCTGTAGGCCCAGTCGTCGGGCCGGGCCCCCCACAGCGGTCCCCAGCGTCCGGCGCTGCCGGTCATCACATATGAGATTCTCGCTCACCGCGGACGCAAGCTAGGCTCGGTCCTGAGGTGGAAGAGGACCACGCGTTCGTCGAGCGTCTCCGCGCCGGGGACGAAGATGCGTTCGAGGCCCTGGTGGCGCGTCACGACGGCGCCCTGCGGCGCGTGGCCCGCACGTTCGTGCGCACGGACTCGGCGGCCGACGACGTGGTCCAGGAGACGTGGCTGGGCGTGATGCGGGGCCTGGACCGATTCGAGGGGCGCTCCTCGCTCCGAACGTGGCTGTTCCGCATCCTCGTCAACCAGGCGCGGACGCGCGCGACCCGGGACGCCCGCAACGTGCCCTTCTCTGCGCTCGAGACCGATGACGACCCGGCCGTCGACCCCTCGTGCTTCACGCGCGACGGGCGCTGGACGAGCGCGCCTGCGAGGCTCGACGCCGACCCCGAGACCGGCCTGCTTGCCGCCGAGCTGCGCGAGCAGATGCTCCACGCGATCGAGGGGCTGTCCCCCGACCAGCGCGCGGTGATCACCCTGCGCGATCTGGCCGGGCTGCCGGCGGATGAGGTCTGCGGGCTGCTGGAGCTGAGCGACGGCAACCAGCGCGTCCTGCTCCATCGCGCCCGTTCCCGCGTGCGGGCCGCACTGCTGCCGCTGATGGAGGTGGCCCGCTGATGCGTCTCTGGCGGCGACGGCACAGGCACGACCCGCTCGTCTGCCGCGAGTTCGTCGAGCTCGTGACCGACTACCTCGAGGGCGCGCTGCCCGAGGCCGACCGGGTCCGGTTCGAGGCCCACCTGGCGGAGTGCGACGGCTGCACCGGCTACCTCGAGGACATGCGCCGGATGGTCGGGTCACTGCACGAGGTCGCCGAGCCGCAGCCCGATCCCGAGACGCGCGAAGCGCTCCTGCGAGCCTTCCGCGACCTGCGTGGAGGCGGCTGAGCTCAGTCCGGCGGCTGAGGCGTCGTCAGGTCCGGCCGCTCCTCGCGCGCCAGCTCCAGCGCCGTGCCCAGCCCGCGGCGCATCTGCAGCTCGGCGAGGCGCTGCACGAGCGGACGGAGGGTCAGCGCAGCGCCGACCCATCGCGGCGAGACGATGCGGCGCGAGCGGCGGCGGATCCCCTGCTCGATCGCGTCGATCGCGGGCTCGACCGGTGAGACCGGCATGCGGCCGCGGCCGGCGACGGGCATGCGCGCGGCGGCCTTCGTGTCGAAGCCGCGGCTCGTCATGTCCGTGTCGAGCTCGGCGTAGTAGGCCACGCCCACGCGCGCGCCGTACGGCCGCAACTCCATGCGCAGGGAGTCGCCGAGCGCCTCCACGGCGGCCTTCGACGCGCAATAGGCCGCCATCAGCGGCAGATGCACGGCGGCGGCGAGCGACGCCGTGACGAGGAAGTAGCCGTTCGGGTGGCTCACGTGCGGGCCCGCGGCCCGCACGAGGTTGTAGGTGCCGGCCAGGTTCACCGCGAGCGTTGCGTCCCAGACGTCGTCGTCGCCGTCCACGAGCGTCATCTGCGCCGCGACGCCGGCGTTGGCGATCGCGACGTCGAGCCCGCCGAGCTCCCGCACGGCCGCGGCGACGGCGGCGTCGACAGCCGCGCGGTCGGCCACGTCGCACTCGAACCAGGGCGCGTCGCCGCAGGCGACCGCGACCTCGCGCAGCAGCTCGGGCTCGAGGCCGAGCAGCGCCACGCGGGCGCCGCGCTCGTGCAGCCGCCTGGCGGTGAGCGCGCCGATCCCGCGGCCCGCGCCGGTGATGAGCACGCGCGTGCCGTTCATCGCGCCGGGTCGGGCTCCACCCGCAGCGCGTTGAGGGTCATCGCCAGCATCTCGTAGTGGCCGACCAGCATGCACAGCTCGATCAGGTCCGCGTCGGAGAGCTCAGCGCGCAGCTCCGCCCAGAGCGGGTCGGAGACCGTGCGCTCGGCGTGCAGCTCGTCGGCGGCGCGCAGCAGCGCCCGCTGCCGCGGCGACCACCCGTCCGCCTCGGCGCCGTCGCGCACGCGCCCGATGTCGTCCGCGGTCAGGCCGGCACGGCGGCCGAGGCGCTCGTGTTGGCCCCACTCGTAGTCCGAGCCCGTGTTGTGCGCGACGCGCAGGATCACGAGCTCGGTGTCCGCGCGCGGGAGCCGGCCGCCCGGCATCAGCGCGCCGGCGAACCAGAGCCAGCGGCGGAACAGACGCCGGTTGCGCGCGAGCGTCGTGAAGACGTTCAGCGGCCGGCCGCCGGTCGCCCGGCCGAGGAGCTTCACGATCGCGGCGTTGGCGCGGCCGATGTCGCGCGGCGTCCCCGGCGGGATGCGTGCGGGCGTCACGACGCCGCCTTCCGCGCCCTGCTAGGCGCCACCCGCGGCGGCTCGTTCGGCTGCTTGGGATAGACGGGCGGCCAGGGCGCGTCGAGCAGTCCGGCGGCCATGTCGCGCTCGTGCATCTCGAGCAGCGGCTCGAGCGACTGCGGCGAGTCGTTGATCGCCGCCCACGGGTCGTCGCGGCCCTGGACGGTCGCGATCGTCAGCTCGTCGGGATCGACGCCTTCCAGCTCGTCCCAGCTCAGCGGTGTCGACACCTGGGCGCCCGGCCGCGGCCGCACCGACCACGCGCCGAAGACCGTCTTGTGCGGCGCGTTCTGGTTGTAGTCGACGAACACGCGCTCGCCGCGCTCCTCCTTCCACCAAGCCGCCGTGAGCAGGTCCGGGCGGCGGCGCTCCAGCTCGCGCGCCACCGCGACCGCCGCCGAGCGGACCTCGTACGAGTCCCATCGCGGCTCCAGCCGGACGTACACGTGCAGCCCGCGGTTGCCGGTCGTCTTCGGGTAGGCGGCGATGCCGAGCTCGTCGAGCAATGTCTTGAGCTCGCTCGCCGCCGCGACCGCCTCCCTGAAGTCCGTGCCCGGCTGGGGGTCGAGATCTAGGCGCAGCTCGTCGGCGTGCTCGGGATCGGCCGCGAGGTACGGCCAGACGTGGAAACCGAGACAGGCCATGTTCACCGCCCACGCGACGTGCGCCAGGTCGGCGATCACGAGCGCGCGCGAGGGGGTGCCGTTGACGGTCATGACCGTCGTCGTCTCGAGCCACTCCGGCGCCCCCTCGCCGACGCGCTTCTGGAAGAACGACGACCCGCCCGCGCCCTGCGGGAAGCGCTGCATCAGCACCGGGCGCCCGCCCATCGTGCGCATCACGGGATCGGCGACGCTCAGGTAGTACTCGATCAGGTCGAGCTTGGTCTCGCCGCGCTCCGGGAAGAACACCTTGCCCGGGCTCGTGACCGGGAGCTCCCGGCCCGCGATCTCGAGCACCTGTGCGGCGGCAGGCGGCATTCAGCCCGTGGCGACCCGCTCGCGCGCCTGCGGGTAGTCGTAGAACCCGCGGCCGGTCTTGCGGCCGTGGTGGCCCGAGACCACCATTCGCTTCAGCAGCGGCGGCGGCGCGTACTCCGGGCGCTTGAACTCCTCGTAGAGCGAGTCGCAGACGGCGTAGAGCACGTCGAGGCCGATGAAGTCGCACAGTGTCAGCGGCCCCATCGGGTGGCCGCAGCCGAGCCGCATGCCGTCGTCGATGTCCTCGCGCGTGGCGAAGCCGTCCTCGTACATCCGGACCGCCGCCATCAGGTAGGGCACCAGCAGCATGTTGACGATGAACCCCGAGCGGTCCTTCGTGCGGATCGGCTGCTTGGCGAGCCGGCGCACGAACTCCTCGGCGCGGGCCACCACCTCCGCGTCGGTGTCGAGCCCGACCACGACCTCGACCAGCTTCATCACAGGCACCGGGGAGAAGAAGTGGAGCCCGAGCACGCGGCCGGGGTGGGAGGTCCACGAGCCCAGCTGGGCGATCGGGATCGACGACGTGTTCGAGGCGAGCACGCAGTCCTCCGGCAGCAGCTCGTCCAGGTGGCGGAAGACCGGGCCCTTGACCGCCGGGTCCTCGAAGACCGCCTCCACGACGAGGTCGCTGCCGCCGACGGCGTCGATGTCCGTGGAGTGCTCGATCCGGTCGAGCAGGGCGTTCACCTCGCCGCTCGGGAGCTTGCCGCCCTGGACGGCCCGCTCGACCGACTCCTCGATCCGCTGGCGCGAGCGGCCGAGGGCTACCGGCTCCGCGTCGACGAGCACGACGCGGTGGCCCGCCCGTGCAGCCGACTCCGCGATGCCCGAGCCCATGAAGCCTGCGCCCACCACCCCGACCTGCTGGACGTCCACGCTGAACCTCCTGCTCGCCTGTCCGGAGACTAGCCGTGGCAACATGCCGGCATCGACGCGCTCGACGGAAACGCGATCGCCGGGGAGCTGTTCGCCGAGTTCGGCGTGGACATGACCGTCGTGCGCGGCAGGTGCAGGAGCTGCTCCACCACCTCCCAGATCGCGGAGCTGCGCGTGTACATGCGCGCGCCGGGGGCGGTCGCGCGGTGTCCCGGCTGCGGCGGCGTCGTGATGGTGATCGTCGAGGCGCGCGAGGGCCGCCGGGTCGACATGTCCGCGTTCGAGCTGGAGGCGTGAGCGCGCTCGTCCACCAGGAGCGACCGGCCGCCGGCGAGCCCGAGGGGCTGTTGGTGCTCCACCACGGCCGCGGCACCGACGAGCACGACCTGCTCGGCCTCGCGGACGTGCTCGACCCGCAGCGCCGGCTGCACGTGGTCACGCCGCGGGGCCCGCTCACGCTGCCCGGCTGGCCCGGCAACCACTGGTACGTGGTCCCGCGCGTGGGCTACCCGGACCCCGACACCTTCCGCGCCTCGTACGCCAAGCTCGCCGACTTCCACGACGAGCTGTGGCAGCGGACGGGCATCGCGCCGGAGCGGACCGTGCTCGGCGGCTTCTCGATGGGCTCGGTGATGAGCTATTCGCTGGGCCTGTCCGGCGAACGGCCCGCGCCGGCGGGCATCCTCGCGTTCTCGGGGTTCATCCCGGTCGTGGAGGGCTGGCGTGCGCGGCTGGACGACCGCACGGACACCCGCGTCTTCATCGCCCACGGGCGCCGCGACCCGATCATGGACGTGGAGTTCGCCCGCCGCGCCCGCGACCTGCTCGAGCAGGGCGGGCTCGACGTGACCTACCACGAGTCCGACGCCGCGCATCACATCGACCCCGCGCACGTCCCGGCCGCGGTGGAGTGGCTGTCGCGGATCCCGGCGGGCGCCGGCCCCGGTTAGCTCGTCTTCACGACCAGCACCGAGCAGCCCGCCTTGTGGGTCACGCTGTTCGGGACGCTGCCGAGCACGCGCCGCTGCATGCCCTTGTTGCCGATCACGAGCAGATCGGCGCCGCACTCCTCGGCGAGCCGCACGAGCACGTCGGCGGGGTCGCCCTCGTCGGTGCGCGAGCTGCACTCGATCCCCTGGCCGCCCAGCTCCTGCTCCGTCCTGCGCAGGGTCTCGCGCACGCGGGCGTCGGGATTGTGCGCCCACTGGAGCTCCTCGGACCCCCGCGCGCCGCTGCTCGAGCCTTGGAGCGCGCTCAGCAAGACGAGCCGCGCATCGAAGCGCCGCGCCATGTCGGCGGCCACCTCCACGGCCTTCGACGCGGTGGCCGACCCGTCGGTACCTACAGCGATCGTGGCGAGCATGGTGGGCGAGCCTCCCAGACACGCGCGCCGATGTCCATCGACGGCCAAGTCGATCGGGCCACTGGAAAAAGGCACCCCGATCGGGTAAGACTCCCGCCATCTGGGAGCGACGACCGTTCGGTAGGACGCCGGGTCGGAGCGCGGCGAGGCCTCGTGCGTCGCTTGCCCTCGTCGCCGTGCTGGCCGCGGCCGCGATCGGCGGCTCCACGGCGCAGGCCGCCCCCGGCGAGGACGACACGCCGATCGACAACCCGGACCTGACGACCGCCTGCGGGATCGACATCCACGTGATCCTCGATGAGTCGGGTTCGGTGAAGAACTACGCGAACGACGTGCGCCGCGCGTTCCGGGCCTTCACGAGCGCGCTCAACAACACCGGCTCGCGGATGGCGGTGTCGGAGTTCTCGACGGTGGCGCGACTGCCGCTTCCCGGCGCCGCGGCGCGCCAGTACACCGCCGTCACCGACGCGACGCAGGCGTCGATCTTCAACCCGTACATCTCGAGCGGCTACAACCCCAACGGGAGCACGCACTGGGAGGACGCGTTCCGGATCGGCAGGTACTTCCTGCCGCGCCCGGGGACCCAGCCGCATCTCGTGGTTTTCATCACCGACGGCGATCCGAACAAGATCGTCAGGAACGACCGGGTCACCTACGACCCGGGCAACCCGAACCAGGCCCAGAACGAGTACGAGCTCAAGGTCCCGCTCGACGAGAACGAGACCAGCGACTCGGACGAGAACCCCGCCAAGGACCGGGCCGTCCCGAACGCCAACGCGCTCAAGGCGCAGGGCTCGCACATCCTGACCGTGGCGGTCGGGGCCGGGCTCAACAGCCAGTCCTCGCTGAACCGCATCATCGACGTCTCGGGCCCGGACGTCTTCGACGGCAACGGGACGTTCGACATCTCCACCGACGACGTCTATCGCGTTGCCGACTTCTCAGACCTCGAGGACGCGATGCGCCAGGCGGCGTTCCAGCTCTGCGCCCCGTCGATCACCGTTCGCAAGCTGATCGACCTGACGCCCGGGCCCGGCCCGGACGACCGGATCCCCGGGGAGGGCTGGGACATGACCGCCACGGCCAGTCCCACACCCGCCCGCTGGGTGCTGCCGCCCGGCGCGACCGGCGACACCGCCACCGCGACCACGGACGCCGAGGGCTTCGCGAGCTTCCAGTGGGACACGACGACCCCGACCGACTCGGACTTCACGATCACCGAGGAGGACCCCGCGGGCGTGCCGCCCGGGTTCGAGAACGACCCGTCGGCCACGACCTGCACCTTCCGCACCCCCGATCAGAACGACATGCCGCTCCCGATCGACGTCACCGACGGCGGCTTCTCGGCCACCGTGCCGGATGACGCCATCGTCACCTGCGAGATGACCAACCGGGCGCCGCCGGACCCGGGGATCGAGATCGAGAAATCGACGAACGGCGCCGACGCCGACCTGCCGCCCGGCCCCTTCGTGCCGATCGGCGGCGACGTCGACTGGACGTACGTCGTGACCAACACCGGCAACGACGCGCTCTCGAACGTCGCCGTCACCGACGACCAGGGCGTAGCGGTGAGCTGCCCGGCGACCACGATCCCTGTCGGCGAGAGCCTCACCTGCACCGCCTCGGGCCAGGCACTCGGGCAGGCGTACGCGAACGTCGGGTCGGTCACGGCCGTGGACCCGTTCGGCACCCAGGTCAGCGACACCGATCCGTCGCACTACACCGGCTCGGTCGCGGCGATCGACGTCGAGAAGGCCACGAACGGCGCGGACGCCGACACCGGCACGGGGCCCTTCGTGCCGGTCGGCGGCCCGGTGACCTGGACCTACGTGATCACGAACACCGGGAACACTCCGCTCACGGGCGTCACGCTCGAGGACGACCAGCTCGGGACGATTGCCTGCGGGAGCGGCACGCTGGCGCCGGGCGCGCAGGCCAC
>DASXAA010000226.1:0-12707 GCA_036407035.1 Thermoleophilaceae bacterium
CGCACGAACGCGCTCGCCCACGCGTTCGCGGACGCCGGGCTCGTGGAGGGCGACGCGATGGCGATCATGTGCCGCAACCACCGCGGGTTCATCGAGTCGACGGTGGCGCTGTCGAAGCTCGGGGTCGACTCGCTCTACCTCAACACCGCCTTCGCCGGGCCGCAGCTGACCGAGGTCGTGAAGCGCGAGAAGCCGAAGGGGATCATCTATGACGAGGAGTTCGCCGGGCTGCTCGAGGAGGCCGGCAGGCGGCGCAAGCGCTTCGTCGCCTGGCACGACTCACCCTCGTGCGACGACCCGACACTCGACGAGCTGCTCGAGTCCGGCGACCCGGCCGACGTGGTCGCCCCGGACCGCGAGGCGCGCGTCACGATCCTCACCTCCGGCACGACGGGCTCGCCCAAGGGGGCGGCGCGCAGCAACCCGCAGTCGCTCGACCCGGCGGTGTCGCTCCTGTCGAAGATCCCCTTGAGGGCGCGCCAGGTCGCGTGCATCGCCGCCCCGCTGTTCCACTCGTGGGGCTTCGCCCACTTTTCCATCGGGCTGATCCTGGGGTCGACCTACGTGCTGCGGCGCAAGTTCGATCCCGAGGCCTGCCTCGCAGATATCGCGCGCTACCGGTGCGACTCGCTGGTCGTCGTCCCCGTGATGATGAGCCGCATCATCGGGCTGCCGGAGGAGACGCGCAACAGGTACGACGTCTCCTCGCTGAAGGTCGTCGCCGCGTCGGGTTCCGCTCTCCCCGGCGACCTCGCCACCGAGTGGATGGACGACTTCGGCGACACGCTCTACAACCTCTACGGCTCGACCGAGGTGGCCTGGGCGTCGATCGCGACGCCGGCGGACATGCGCGCCGCGCCCGGGACCGCCGGCAAGCCGCCGCGCGGGACGATCGTGAAGCTGTTCGACGAGCAGGGTGTGGAGGTGCCGACCGGACGCACGGGCCGGATCTTCGTCGCCAACGAGATGCTGTTCGAGGGCTACACCGGCGGCGGTACCAAGGACGAGATCGCCGGCCTGATGGCGACCGGCGACGTCGGCCGCTTCGACGAGGCCGGCCGTCTGTTCGTGGAGGGCCGCGACGACGAGATGATCGTCTCGGGCGGCGAGAACGTGTTCCCCAAGGAGGTCGAGGACCTGCTGGCCCGGCACGAGGCGGTCGCCGACGCGGCCGCCGTCGGCGTCGAGGACAAGGACTTCGG
Organism: Thermoleophilaceae bacterium; assembly: GCA_036407035.1. GTDB lineage: Bacteria > Actinomycetota > Thermoleophilia > Solirubrobacterales > Thermoleophilaceae > JACVRW01. The sequence goes on from DASXAA010000226.1 coordinate 1,203, forward strand.
GCAGCGCCTGCGCGCGTTCGTGGTGCTGGCGGACGGCAAGACCGTCTCGGAGGACGATCTCAAGTCGTACGTGAAGTCGAACCTCGCCCGCTACAAGGTCCCGCGCGAGATCGTGTTCCTGGACGAGCTCCCCCGCAACGCCACCGGCAAGGTCCTGAAGCGCGAGCTGAAGGAGCTCGAGACCGCGAGCTGAGGCGGCGGCGGGCGTGGCGCTGGGCGCCACGTTTTTCCGCTTCTCAAACCCCGTTTTCGGCGTTTCCGAGCGCGCCCAGCGGGTATCCGGGCACGTGACCCAGACAAGAGGAGGCACGGGATGAGCACCATCCTGTGGATAGTGATCATCGCGGCCGCGCTGATCATCCTGGCACTGCTGTTGCTGGCCGCGCGCAAGAGCAGCCAGCGGCGCAAGGAGACCCGTCGCGCCGAGGCTCATGAGATGCGCCAGGAGGCGAGGATCAAGGGCGCTCGTGCCGACCGCGTACAGGCCGAGGCGGAGGAACGCGGGGCGCGTGCGCGCCGTGAGCAGGCGATCGCCGAGGAGCAGTCGGCGCACGCGGAGCGCGAGCAGCGGTTCGCTCGCGAGCGCCACGCCGAGGCCGACGCCCACGACCCGGATGTGGACCGCCGGGCGCGGGATTACGACGCCAACGATCGCGATGCCGACACCGGCGATCGCGACGACCTCGACACCGGCGACCGCGAGGGCCGCTTCGGGCGCGAGGACGACCGCAGCGAGTCCGGCGGATACGTGCGCGACGAGACGACCGGCGAGGAGCGGACCGAGTACGTCGAGCGCGAGCGCGTGACCGACGACCGCGGCGACTACGTCGAGCGCGACCGCGGCGTGGACGAGAGCGGCGAGCCCGTCCAGCGGGACCGCGTGGTCGACGAGCGGAATCGCTGACCGAAGACGTGGAGGGCGGCCGCTTCGACTTCGGGACGAGATGTTGCGGCAGAGCGGGCGCTCGGGCTCAGCCGCAAACCGGCCAGTGGCCGGCGCCGTGGCGGCTCAGCAGCAGCCACGCGCGCCACGTCTGCTCGGACGCCGGCGCCGCGGCCGGATCGCCCGAGCCGCCGACCACCCGCCAGGTGCTGACGCTGAACTGGTACATGCCGCGGTAGGCGCCGCCGCCGCCGACCGCGCGCGGATTGCCGTGCGACTCGCACGCGGCGATGCTCCGCAGCTTCATGCGGGCCCAGTCGGGGATGCGCCTCGACTTCAGCCGGAACTTCGACGCCCTGCCCTCCGGCGTGCGGAGGTACCTGTGCAGGCGGGCCTGCATCCGGTGGATCGCGTGGCGCAGCCGGCTCGCGGTCGGCTCGGCGGCAGCGCCGTCAGCGGCGGCCGCCGCGCGCAGGAGGTTGCGCCCGGTCCAGGCGCCGTAGCGGTGGAGCCGCTTGCGCCAGCGGACGTACGCGCGGACGATGTGGGCCGGCGCGGGCCCGGCGGAGAGCGCGGCCGCGGTGTGCGCGGTGCCCGCTCCGCCGCCGGCCGCGGCGCCGCCCCCGGCGGCCGCACCGCCGTCGGCCGCGGCGCCGCCCCCGGCGGCCGCACCGCCGGCAGGCGGCGTCTTCGCCGCCGCCTGGCCGATCTGGGCCGCGACGACCGACCCCGCAAGCGCGCAGCAGCAGATGAGGATGATCGACCTCTTCATGGCCATCCCCCCGCTCAGCCGCCGCATACCGGCCACTGGCCGGCGCCGTCACGGGCGAGCAACATCGAGGCGCGCCGGTCCTGCTCGGCCTCGGGGGCCGCGGCGGGATCCCCGGATCCGCCGACCGACTGCCAGGTCTCGTACGTGAACTGGTACTTGCCGCGGTAGAGCCCGCCGCCGCCGACGGCGGTCGGATCGCCGCCCGACTCGCAGGCCGCGATCGTCGCGAGCTGTCCGCCTGCGGCGCCGCCACCGCTCCCGGCGCTCATGCGGCGCAGCACCCGGATCGAGCGGCGCAGCTCCCTCTTGGTCGCCGCGCGCACGCGACCGTCACGCGTCCGCACGCCTCCCAGCAGGATGTTGCGGCCGGTCTTCGCGCCGCTGCGGCGCGCCTTCCGGAGCTCCTTCGAGTACGTCCGCTGCAGCCCGGTCAGCGGCAGCTTCGATGACGGTACGAACGCGTCGGTGTCGGATACGAAGTGATAGATGCTCGGCGCTGCATCCGCGACGTGCGGCAGCGTCAGCGCCCCTGTCACCGCCACGCATGCGCACGCAGCGGCAGCTTGTCTTGCGATCAGGGAAATCCCCCCCGGTCGTGATGCCCGGCGAACGCCGGCGCGGCGATGCGATCGCGGCGCGACGAAGCCAGGGCTTGCCCGCGGCCGGCCTGTGTCCGGCTCGGTCGCCCGCAGACGACGGAGGAAGTCGGACCGGCCGGCCACCGCCCGCGCCCAGAGACGGCGCAGGCAGGGCCGTTTGTACGGCTTACGCCCTAGACCATCGCCATGTTGGCGGAGGTCCTAAACCCTTCTGTGACGGATATCACACAACGGGACGGCCGCGACAGAGGCGAAAAAGCGCTCAGCCCTCGCCCGCCGCGCGCCTCGCCAGCTCGATCAGCATCCGCGTCCCGAAGCCGGACGCGCCCTTCCCGACGTACGGGCGCGTCTGCCCCCAGGCGGTCCCGGCGATGTCGATGTGCACCCACGGCGTGCCGTTCACGAACTGCCTCAGGAACTCCGCCGCGTAGCACGACGGCGCCAGGCGCTGCTCGGCCGCGTTGGTGAGGTCCGCGTACTGGCCCTTCGTCAGCTCGAAGTAGTCCGGGTGCAGCGGCATCCGCCAGCCGATCTCCCCGGTCGCCGCGCAGGCGGCCTCCACGTCGCCGCACCAGGCGTCGTCGTTCGAGAACAGTCCGGCGTACGTGTGTCCCAGCGCGACGAGGATCGCGCCGGTCAGCGTGGCGAGGTCCACGATCCGCTCGACGCCCTGCTCGACGGCGTAGCAGAGGGAGTCGGCGAGGATCAGCCGTCCCTCGGCGTCGGTGTTGTTCACCTCGATCGTCTTGCCGTTCATCGCGGTGACGATGTCGCCCGGCTTGACGGAGCGGCCGCTCGGCATGTTCTCGGTGGACGGGACGACGGCGGTGATCGTGACCGGCAGGCCGAGCTCCGCCACGGCCGCCATCGACTCGATCACGGCCGCCCCGCCCGACATGTCGAACTTCATCTCGTGCATCTTCGCGCTGGGCTTGATCGAGATCCCGCCGGTGTCGAAGGTCACCGCCTTGCCGACGTATCCGAGGTGCGGCCCGTTCGTCCCGCCGCGGTACCGCAGGACGATCAACCGCGGCTCGGCGTAGGTGCCCTGTGCGACCGAGGCGAACGCGCCCATGCCGCGCGAGACGATCGCGTCGCGGTCGAGCAGCTCGACCTCGAGCGCCTCGTTCTCGGCCGCGATCTCGGCGGCGCGCTCGCCGAGAAACGCCGGCGTCGCCACGTTCGACGGGAGGTTCTGCAGGTCCCGCGCGCGGTTCGCCGCCACCGCCGCCACCCGAGCGCGCGAGACCTCGTCCTCGCTCACGCCCGGGCCGGCGATCTCCACGGCCTCGACGCCGTCCGGCCCGGCGTCCGACTTGAAGCGGTCGAACGCGTAGAGCCGCAGCAGCGTGCCCTCCACGAGGCCGGCCGCCACGCCGGGAACGTCCGGGGCATCCCACGACAGCGACACCGTGCCGAGCTCCTTGGCCCGCGCCGCCACCGCGGCGGCCGCCACGCGCGCGCTCTCGGCGTCGAACTCGGCGCGCCTGCCGAGCCCGGCGATCAGCACCCGCCGCTGGCCACCGCCGGGCGCGTCCTCGTGGGCCACCGCGACCTTCTTCAGACCGGGTTTCGCCTCGCCGAGGTCCACGAGCGCCTGCAGCCGCTCGTCGGCGAGCGACTCGTCCTCGAACAGCCCGACTACGCGGGTGTCGGCGGCGGTTTCCTCGGCGGCGCCCGTGCGCGCGGTGACTCTGATCGGCGGCATCGCGGCAGTCTATGTCGCGGCGCGCCCCGGCAGCCCCGGCGTCGCGCACACGGTCCGCAGGTAACGTTCCCGGTCCCGGTCAGCCACAAGGAGAGTCAGCACAGATGCCCAAGACGGTGATCCTCGGTGCGGCCCGCACGCCGTTCGGCAAGCTCGGCGGCGCGCTCTCGACGCTCGACGCGACCGACCTCGGCGGCAGGGTGATCGCCGCCGCGCTCGAACGAGCCGAGGTGGCCCCTGAGCAGGTCGAGCACGTGGTGTTCGGCCAGGTGCTGCAGGCCGGACAGGGCCAGATCCCGTCGCGCCAGGCCCAGATCAAGGCCGGCATCCCCCGCGAGGTGTCCTCGGAGACCGTGAACAAGGTCTGCGCGTCGGGGCTGCGCTCGTGCGGGATGATCGACCAGTCGGTCCGGGCCGGCGACCTCGAGATCGCGGTGGGCGGCGGCATGGAGTCGATGTCGGCGGCGCCGTACCTGCTGAAGCAGGCCCGCTTCGGCTTCCGGATGGGTGACGCCAAGGCGCTCGACGCGATGGTCCACGACGGCCTGACGAACCCCTTCACGAGCAAGCACATGGGCGAGGAGGCCGACGAGGTCGGCGAGGAGCTCGAGATCACTCGCGCCGACATGGACAAGTTCGCGCTGCGCTCCCACGAGCTCGCGATCCAGGCGACCGACGAGGGCCGGCTTCCCGAGGAGATCGTCCCGGTAACGATCGAGTCGAGGAAGGGCGAGACGACCGTGGAGGTCGACGAGGCGCCGCGCCGCGAGAGCTCGCTCGAGTCGCTCTCCAAGCTGCGCGGCGCGTTCCACAAGGACGGTGCGCACACCGCGGGCAACGCCCCCGGCGTGAACGACGGCGCCGGGGCGCTCGTGCTCTCGAGCGACGACTGGGCCAAGCGCAACGACCGCAAGCCGCTCGCGACGATTGTCGCCCAGGCGGCGGTGGCCGACGACTTCCCCTACCTCGCGCGCACGCCGGCCAACGCCACCCAGGCCGCGCTCGAGAAGGCCGGCCTGACCGTCGACGACATCGACCTGTTCGAGATCAACGAGGCGTTCGCCTCGGTCGCGATCAACTCGGTGCGGATGCTCGGCCTGGACGAGTCGAAGGTGAACGTGAACGGAGGCGCGATCGCGCTCGGCCACCCGATCGGCGCGTCGGGCGCCCGCATCCTGATGACGCTCGTGCACGAGCTGCGCCGCCGCGGTGGCGGCCTCGGCGTCGCGGCGATCTGCTCGGGCGGCGGCCAGGGCGACGCGATGATCGTCGAGGTCAACGGGAACTAGGCCGCTGCCTAACCTCGGGGGCATGAACGACTCCCGAGGAGCCGCCTTCTTCGACCTGGACAAGACCCTGATCGAGGGCTCGAGCGCCCTCCACTTCGCGCGCGCCGCCTACAGGGCCGGCATGCTCTCGCGCCGCCAGCTGGCCGGCGACGCCTGGGCGAACGTCAAGTTCCGCCTCAGGGGCTCTACCGACGAGGGCACCGAGGAGCTGAAGCAGCGCATCCTCGACGGGATCGCGGGCCAGCGGGTGACCGATCTCGCGCGGATGGGCGTGGACGTGCTCGCCGGCATCCTGCCGCTCGTGTACCGCGAGGTGCTCGACGAGGCCTACGCGCACCAGGATGCCGGGCGGCCGGTGTACATCGTTACGGCGGCGTCGCAGGAGCTGGCCGAGGTGCTGGCCCACGTGCTCGTGCTCGACGGCGGCATCGGCATGCGCAGCGAGGTGCACGACGGCGTCTACACCGGCCGCGCCGCCGGGCCGTTCACCTATCGCGAGGGCAAGGCCACCGCGATCCGCGAGCTCGCCGAGCGCGAGGGGCTCGACCTGTCCGAGTCGTACGCGTACTCTGACTCCGAGTCGGACCTGCCGATGATGCGGGCGGTCGGCCACCCGGTCGCGGTCAACCCGGACTCGGCGCTAGAGAAGGTCGCCCGCGAGGAGGGCTGGCGGATCATGCGGTTCGACAAGCTGGGCCGCCTGATCAAGCTGGGCGTCGCGCTCGGCACGCTGCTGCTGGCCGCCGGCGGAGGCGGCTTCGCGATCGCGCGCGCCCGCAAGCCGCGCCGCCTGGCCCTGCTGCGCCGCTGAGCGCCGTCCGGCGCTCGCGTAACGATCCCCGCCGGCCGAGTAGGTGGAACAGCATGGCGAGCGAGGTTCTACCCCTCCCGCCCGCGGACCTGCGCAGGATGGCGGAGGCCGTGCTGCGCGGGAACGACAGCGGTGGCTACACCGTTCCCTCGCGCGCGACCTACCCGCACCAGTGGAACTGGGACTGCGCCCTCGCCGCGATCGGCTGGGGCGAGCTCGACCCCTCCCGCGCGTGGACCGAGCTCGAGACCCTGATGGGCGCGCGCGACGAGCAGGGCATGGTCCCGCACATCGCCTTCCGGACCCGCTCCGCCGACCACGTGGACGGACGCCTGCGCGGCCTGCTCACGATGGTCGCGCGGCCGTACGCCCGCTACCTGCCGGGGCCGCGCTGGTGGGGCAGGCGGTTCGGCGCCGACGGCCGCCGCATCTCGGCGATCACGCAGCCGCCGCTGGCAGCCACCGCCGCCCGCATCCTGTTCGAGGAGCACCCGGACGAGCGCCGCGCGGCCGCGCTCTTGCGCCCCCTGCTCGGCTGGCACCGCTTCCTGCTCGAGGAGCGCGACCCCCGCGGCCACGGGGAGCCGGTGCTGATCCATCCGTGGGAGTCGGGGCGTGACAACGCGGTGGAGTGGGACGCGCCGTTGTGGCGGGTGGTGCCGGAGGTCGCGGTGGTCCACCGCCGCGACACGGACTCGGTCGACGCCGCGGAGCGCCCGAGCGACGACCACTACCGCCGCTTCCTGACGCTGGTCCGCCGGGGCACCGCGTCGGGGTGGCAGCAGGCGCGGCTCGCCCGCGGCGGCCCCTTCCGCGTGCTCGATCCCGGGTTCAGCGCGATCACCGCGCGCGCCTGCGCCGACCTGGCCTGGCTCGCCGAGCAGCTCGGCGACGCGGCGATCGCCGAGGAGTCGGCGGCGGCGGCCGAGCGCGTGGCCGGCGCGCTGCGGACGCGGATCGGCTCCGACGGGCTGATCCGCGCCGTCGACACGACCGACGACTCGACCCTGCCGACCACGAGCGCCGGTTCCGCGCTCGCGCTGCTCACGCCCGGCCTGCCGGCGACCGCCGTGGCCGCGGCACGCGACCTCTGCCTCGACGGCGCGCTCGCCTCGCCGTACGGCGTCAGGTCGCTCGACCGCGAGCACCCCGAGCGCTCGGCGCGCAACTACTGGCGCGGGCCGGCGTGGGCGAACGTCACGTGGCTGTGCGGGTACGCGCTCGACGGCTACGGCGAACGCGTGGCCGCGGCCAAGCTGCGCTTCCGGATGATGGAGGCGATCGCGGGCGGCGGCATGCGCGAGTACTTCGTGCCGGACTCGGGCCGCGGCCTCGGCGCGCGCGACTTCACCTGGACGGCCGCTCTCTGCCTGCGCGAGCTGGGAGCGGCGGCATCCGCCGGCGCCGAACGGGCAGCCGCCTAGACTGTTCCCATGGCTGCTCCGCCACGCCCGATGACAGACGCCGAGCGCTGGTTCCGCGAGAAGTACGCGCGCACCCCCGAGCGCGAGGCGCTGTTCACGACCCTGTCCGGCGAGCCCGTCGAGCCGCTGTACACGGAGGCGGAACTGCCCGACCCGGACCGGATCGGGCTCCCGGGCGAGTTCCCGTTCACGCGCGGGGTCTACCCGTCGATGTACAGGGGGCGCCTGTGGACCATGCGCCAGTTCGCGGGCTTCGGCACGGCCGAGGAGACGAACGAGCGCTTCCGCTACCTGCTCGACCACGGGCAGACGGGCCTGTCCACGGCATTCGACATGCCCTCGCTGATGGGGCACGACTCGGACCACCCGCGCTCGGAGGGCGAGGTCGGCCGGGAGGGTGTCGCGATCGACACGCTCGACGACATGGAGCGTCTGTTCGAGGGCATCCCGATGGGCGAGGTCTCGACGTCGATGACGATCAACGCCCCGGCGGCGGTGATGCTGGCCTTCTACGTGGTGGCGGCGGAGAACCAGGGGGTGCCGGCGGAGCGGCTGGCCGGCACGATCCAGACGGACATCCTGAAGGAGTACATCGCCCAGAAGGAGTGGTGCTTCCCGATCGACCCGGCGATGCGGCTCGTGACCGACATGGTCGAGTTCTGCGCCAGGCGGATGCCGCGCTGGCACCCGATCTCGATCAGCGGCTACCACATCCGCGAGGCCGGCTCGACGGCTCAGCAGGAGCTCGCGTTCACGCTCAAGGACGGGTTCACGTACGTCGAGTACGCGCTCGAGCGCGGCCTCGACGTCGACGACTTCGCGCCGCGGCTGAGCTTCTTCTTCAACGCGCACATCGACTTCTTCGAGGAGATCGCGAAGTACCGCGCGGCTCGGCGCATCTGGGCGCGCGAGATGCGCGACACCTATGGCGCGCGCGACGAGCGGTCGATGCTGATGCGCTTCCACTCGCAGACGGCGGGCGTGTCGCTCACCGCGCAGCAGCCGCTCAACAACATCGTCCGGACCGCGACGGAGGCGCTCTCTGCCGTGCTCGGCGGAACCCAGTCGCTGCACACGAACAGCTTCGACGAGGCGTTCGCGCTGCCGACGGAGGAGGCCGTGCGCGTGGCGCTGCGCACGCAGCAGATCATCGCCCACGAGACGGGCGTGGCGAACACGATCGATCCGCTCGGCGGCTCATACTTCGTCGAGTCGTTGACCGACCGTATGGAGGAGCAGGCCTACGAGTACTTCCGCACGATCGACGAGCTCGGCGGGATGGTCCAGGCGATCAAGCAGAACTATCCACAGCGCGAGATCGCCGACGCGTCATTCCGGCTCCAGGGCGAGATCGAGCGCGGCGAGCGAGTGATCGTGGGCGTCAACCGCTACCGCTCCGGATCGGAGGAGCCAGTCGAGATCCTGCGCATTCCAGCCGAGCTCGAGCGCAAGCAGATCGGCCGTGTGCGGGCCGTGCGCGCCCGCCGCGACGGCGAGCCCGCGGAACGTGCGCTGACGGCGCTGCGCGAGGCGGCCGCGGGCGACCGCAATCTGATGGAGCCGCTGCTCGACTGTGCCCGCGCACACTGCAGCGAGGGGGAGATCATCGAGTCCCTGCAGCACATTTTTGGCACCTACACGGAAACTCCGGTCTTCTAGGATCGTTCCGTCCTACGGGCGGCCATGGACGGCCAGCTGCCTAAAGAGATCTGGCCGAACTTGCCGATAGGGGGATGAGCCCTCCTGCCCCGTTCAGGAGCAGGCCATGCCCCAACGTTTCGCCAGGTCACCACTGAGAGCAAAACTCGTCACGGGAGTGAGCGCGTTCGCGGCGATCGCCGCGCTGTTCGCCCCTTCCGCGTTCGCCGTCCCCGAGAGCGGCGACGCCGGCGACCTGCCGGCCACGGCCCAGGACCTCGGAGCCGAGCAGGACCTCGGCTCGATCTCGGGCAACCTGGACACGGGCGACGACCGCGACATGTTCCGCCTCTGCCTCAGCGGCGGCGGCTCGTTCTCGGCGAGCACCGTCGGCGGGTCGGCGGTCGACACGCAGCTGTTCCTCTTCGACGAGACCGGCCACGGCGTGTACGCGAACGGCGACGCGGACGGGACGAACCAGTCCACCCTTCCCGCGGGCGACCTGCTGACCCCGACCGCCCCCGGCCCCTACTTCCTCGCGATCTCCTCGCACAACGTCGACCCCCAGGGCGTCACCGGGCCGATCTTCCCGGACGTTGCAGGCGTGACCGGGCCGAACCTCGCCGGCGGCGGGCTCGAGCCGATCAGCGGCTGGGACGGCCGCCCGCGGACCGGCGGCGCCTACGTCATCACGCTGACCGGCGTCGTGCCGTGCGAGACGCCCGACGCGGTCACGCCCACCGTCGATCTGCGCTCCCCGGCCGACGGCGCCACCTTCGGCCGCGGCGACCGGGTGCTCGCGGACTTCGACTGCGCCGACGAGGGCGGGTCGGGCCTCGCGAGCTGCGTGGGCACGGTCGCGGACGGGCAGCCGGTCGACACCGCCACGCTCGGCCAGAAGAGCTTCACCGTGACCGCCACCGACGGCGCCGGCAACCAGACCACGGTCACGCACACCTACACCGTCGCCGACCGCACCGCGCCGGAGATCACGGTCGCGAGCCCGCAGGAGGGGGCGGGCTATGCGATCGGCGAGGAGGTGCTCGCCGACTACGAGTGCGCCGACGAGGACGGCGGCTCCGGGCTCGCCACCTGCGCCGGCGACGTGGCCGACGGCGACCCGATCGACACCTCCAGGGCGGGGGTCAAGACCTTCGTGGTCCGCGCCACCGACAACGCCGGGAACGAGGCCGCCGTGGTCGTGCACTACACGGTCGGCTTCGACTTCCACGGCTTCTTCGGCCTCGCGAACCCGCCCGGCGCGAACGACCTCAAGGCCGGCGAGGTGGTGAACGTGAAGTTCAGCCTCGGCGGCTTCCACGGCCTGAGGGTGTTCGCCCAGGGGAATCCGCAGTCTGCCGAGTACGACTGCGACGTGGACGAGGAGCCGGAGCTCGACCAGGGCAGGCCGACGGTCCGCGCCAGCCGGCTCTCCTACAACCCGCGCAGGGACCGCTACACGTACCAGTGGCGCACCGACCGCGACTGGGCCGGCAGCTGCCGCCAGCTGATCGTGAAGCTCTCGGACGGGAGCCTCCACCGCGCGAACTTCGAGTTCGAGGCGAGGCACCGCCACCACCACCACGGGCACTGGCGCTGGTGGTGGAGCCGGTGGCTGGACGGCCGCGGCGACGACGACTGAGCCTGAGCTGCCGGCGCGGCTGAGACGCGCGCCGAACCGTTGATCCCCGCGGCGCGTACACCAAGTACGCTGCCCGCCCTATGAAGCGCCTCGCCCCGTTCGCTCTCGTCTACCTGCTCGCCGCCGCGCTGATCCTGCCGGCGACGCCGCTGGCCGCCGAGGACGACCCGCCGGCGCCCGGCGAGGACACGGCCCAGACCACTACTGACCCGGCCGCGCCGCCGGAGCAGACGACGACGGAGCAGACGACGACGACTCCCGTGGAGACGGCGCCGCCCGCGGCGCCGGCGCCGGCGCAGCCGGCGCCGGCGGCCGAGCCGCCGCCCGCTCCCGCGGCGCCCGCGCCGGAGCCGCCGGCGCAGCCGGCGGCGGAGGCGCAGGCGCCCGCCGATGTGACGCCCGCGGCCGTCAAGAAGACCAAGAAGGCGGCGCGCAAGAAGAAGGGCGCCAAGGCGTCCGCCAGCACCACGGTGACGATCAAGGACTTCGAGTTCGGGCCGAGCTCGATCACCGTGAACGTCGGCGACACGGTCACCTGGAACAACGACGGGCCGACCGGCCACTCGGCGACGGCCAACGACGGCAGCTTCGACACGGGCATCCTCGCCAAGGGCAAGAGCGGGTCGCACACGTTCGACAAGGCCGGCACCTTCTCCTACATCTGCACGCCGCACCCGTTCATGAAGGGCACCGTGGTCGTGGAGGCCGCGAGCTCGGGCGGGGGCGGCGGCTCGGACAC
>DASXAA010000227.1:0-11086 GCA_036407035.1 Thermoleophilaceae bacterium
AGCACGCGCACGGACAGCTCCACGTCGAAGTGGCAGAGCACCGCGATCAGGGCGGCGGCCAGCAGCGCGGGCACGACCCACGGGATCTCCCAGCCGAACCAGTCGTTGAAGTTCGTCGAGAAGAAGTAGGAGAAGCCGCCGAGCAGCGAGACCTCGAACAGGCAGTAGGCGAGCGCCCCGCCGATACCGGTGGCCAGGCCGAGCTCGCGCCCGAGGCCGTGTGAGATCAGCGTGTAGAAGCCGCCGGTCGCGCGGATCTTCGTCGCCATCGCGACGTACCCGATTGAGAAGATCGTGAGGATGATCGTCGCGAACAGGAACGCGGCGGGGGTGTAGATGCCGGTGCCGAAGCCGGTGGCGAACGGCACGTTGAAGAGCATCGCCGAGATCGGCGCCGCGCCAGTGACGGCGAGGAAGATCACTCCCCACAGGCCGATGGCGCCCGGCTTGAGACGGTCGACCCCGGAGTCGCCGACGCGGACCGATTCGATCATGCCCTCGTGTCGGACCTCGACTCCGGGCTCAGGCGGCTGCGTGATTGCCATCGCTCCCCTTCTCCTCCTCACGGGTCCATGCGAAGGGGACCGCCCCTCCTCGCACCGACCCAGGGCAAGTTGTCAGACAGCTTGTGCCATTCAACCAGTTGGCCCTGGTCGTGGCAAGCGGCACTTGCCGCTCATTCCGGGAAGACGGCGTCCGGCATGAAGCAGCCGACGATCCAGTTCGGCGCATCCACCACCTCCACGATCTTCAGGTCGCCCGCCAGCGAGCAGAGGATGTAGGCGTCCTCGCGCGACAGGCCGCGCTCGCGGCCGAGGTGGTCGATCATCGCCCGCACCGCCTGCCGCGATGCCTCCATGAGGTCCGGCTCGACCCCCATCGTGGCGTACCAGCCGGCGCCGTCGACGCGCGGCGTGAGCGACCCGGGCGCCCTGCGCAGCTGTGGCGCGGGCAGGTTCGCATCGCGCACGACGTCGAGTCGCATGCGCGTACGCATCGCGCACTCGAGGCCGGAGATCGCGACCTCGCCGTCGCCCTGCGCGGCGTGCGCGTCGCCGAGCGACAGGAGGCCGCCCTCGACCTCGACCGGCAGGTACAGCGTCGTTCCCGCGGTCAGATGCCGGCAGTCGATGTTGCCGCCGCCCGAGTGCGGCGGCGGGATCGGCGTCGCGCGATCCGCGGCGCGCGGGACGCCCATCGTGCCGCAGAACGGCTCGATCGGGATCTGCACGCCATCGACCAGCTGCGTCGTGTCGCCGGTCATCAGGTCGAACACGCGCAGCGCCGGGTCCGGGAACTCCTCCTGCGGCAGCAGCCCGAAGCCGGGAATGATGCAGGCCCATCCCCACTCCGGCAGCTCGAAGCCGAGTATCTCGACCGCGAGCGCGTCGCCCGGCCGCGCGCCGCGCACGGCGATCGGCCCGGCGAGCGGGTAGATCTGGTCGAAGTCGAGCTCCAGCAGGTCCGCGTCGGTCGAGTCGCGCGTGATCTGGCCGCCGGCGAAGTCGTCGGACTCGGCGACGACGACGTCGCCCGGCTCGACCTCGACCACCGGCGCCAGCGTCGCGTCCCAGCTGCGGTGCGTCGGCTCGTCGCGCGTGATCAGGTGGTCCGCCATCAGACGGCTTCCAAGGCCATCATCGACTCGGGCTGGACCTGGCCGCCGTCGACAACGATCGTCTGGCCGGTGATGTACGACGCCTCGTCGGTCGCGAGGAACAGCGCCGCGTGGCCGATGTCCTCGACCTTGCCGAGCTTGCCCTGCGGGATCGACGCCTCCATCTTGCGCCGGTACTCCTCGCCCAGCTCCGCGAGCCCCTCGGTCTCGATGTTGCCGGGCATGATCGCGTTGATGGTGATCCCCCGTGGCGCGAGCTCGATCGCGGCGGTGCGCAGGAAGCCGAGCTGCGCGGCCTTCGTCGCGCCGTAGTGGGACCAGCCGGGATAGCCGGTGATCGGCCCGGTGATGGAGGAGGTCACGATCACGCGGCCGTGGCCGCTGCGCTCCAGGGCGTCGAGGCAGGCCTTGACCGACAGCATGGTGCCCTTGACGTTCGTGGCGAAGATCTCGTCGATGTCCGCCTCGGTCATGTCGGCGAGCTTGACGTCCGGGAACACGCCGGCGTTCGCGCACAGAACGTCGATCCCTCCGAAGCGCTCGGCGGCCTCGTCGGCCATCCGCTCGCAGTCGCCGGCCTTGCTGACGTCGGCCTGGAGGAAGGAGCCGCCGAGCTCGGATGCGGCCGCCTCACCCTGCTCGCGGCCGCGCCCGACCAGGACCACGTTCGCGCCCGCACCGGCGAAGACGCCCGCGATGCCCTTGCCGATGCCCTTCGTGCCGCCGGTGACGAGCACGGTGCGGCCGGTGACTGGAGTGAACATGTGCCTCCTCTTTCCCGCGTGATGTCGTCCGCGTGTGCGCACGATATCCGCGGCCGGGCGCGCTCTGTACGTCCCGTGTTCTCACAGCGCGAGTGTGCGTAAACTGCGGGCGTGGATCCGCCGCCGTACATCGACCGGGCCGATGTGCTGGCGCAGCCCACGCGGGCGCGGTTGTTCGCGCTCTTGGAGGAGCTGCGCCGTCCTGCCGGGACGGTCGAGCTCGCCGAGCGTGTGGCGTTGCATCCGAACGGCGTGCGCGCGCATCTCGAGCGCCTCGAGCATGCGGGGCTGGTGCGCCGCGAGCGCGAGCGCCGCGAGCGCGGGCGCCCGCGCGACTCGTGGGCGATCGCGCCCGGCGCGCGGCCGGGCGGCGAGCGTCCGGTCGGCTACGTGGATCTGGGGCGGTGGCTGGCACGCGCGATCGGCGGTGGACCGGGTCGCCTGCGCGATCTGGAGAGCGCGGGACGGCAGATCGGCCGCGAGCTCGCGCCGCGCGACGCCCCTGACGGCGGGGTGGCGCTCGAGACCACGATGGCGGCGCTGGGCTTTGAGCCGCACGTCATCAGCGGTCCGCCCGGGAGAGTGACGCACTGTCTGGGCAACTGCCCGTACCGCGAGGCGGTGAAGCAGAACCAGCCGGTGGTCTGCACGCTGCATCGCGGCATCACCCGCGGCCTGCTCGACGTGCTGCTGCCCGACGCCCGACTGGCCGGCTTCGTTCCGCGCGACCCGGACAAGGCCGGCTGCCTGGTCGAGCTGGACGGGGTCGCGTAGCTTTTATACAGCACAAGTGGTAAAAAGAATCGTCCGAGGTCGGAGACACCGGCCGGCCCAGACAGAGAGGACGATCGAGATGGGCGTGCAGAGAGTGGAAGTGGGTCAGGGTGACCGGCGCCGGCCTCCGGTTGCGAACGGGCCGATCGCGGAGCTGTTGTTGGGCGCCGACGGCGACACGCGGTTCGGCGTGGCGCACATCGTCGTGCCCCCGGGCGCCGGCATGCCGGCCCACGACCATGGCGTCTCCGAGACGCTGCTGGTCGGTCTGTCGGGGCGGGCGCGACTGGCGGAGGCCGAGTCGGGAGGCGCGACCGTCGAGCTGCAGGCGGGCGCGATCGCCACGATCCCGGTCGGCCGGCGGGTGACGCTGGAGAACGCGGCAGACGATGAGGCGCATCTGCTCGCGATCTTCTCCCCGGCGGACTTCGCCGCCCGGATCGCGGATTGGCCGGCCGACGTGGACCAGCGGCCGCTGACACGAACGACCTGACGGGAGCCGCAGTGGCCTATGTGATCAACGAGCCGTGCATCGGAGTCAAGGACAACTCCTGCGTGGAGGTCTGTCCCGTCGACTGCATCCACCCCACGCCGGACGAGCCCGACTACGACCAGCACGAAATGCTCTACATCGACCCGGAGGAGTGCATCGATTGCGACGCGTGCGTCGAGGCGTGCCCCGTCGATGCGATCACACCCGAGGACCAGGTGCCGCCGGAATGGCAGCACTTCATAGAGATCAACGCCAACTACTACCAGCGGGCCGAGCGGTGATTCCGAGTGGCGCGGTTCCGGCCCCAGTATTGGAGCCGGGCCGCGTAAGTACCCGGTACTGATGACGAGCGGTCGCGGCGCGCCGACGATGGTCGTGTGCGGCCCCTGGTCTTGGCTGCGGCGCTCACAGTGTTGGGCGCGCTCGCGGCGGCGGCGATCCCGGCGCCCGCCCGCGCGGCGGACGTGCGGATCCTCGCGCCGCGCTCCGACGCCCTCGTGACCTCCGGCAGGGTCACCGTCAGGGTGCGCACGTCGGCCAGGGTGGGGCGCCCGCGGGTCTACCTCCGCGGGAAGCGCTTTCACGAGATCAGCGCGCGCTTCGGTCGTCCGCGCCACGGGGTGCGCTCCGCGACGCTCAGGTTCGGCCGCGACCTCGTCGCCGGCGGAACCACCTGTTCGTGCAGGCGCGGCGGTGAACAACCTGCCGGATGACGACCTGGTGGTGCTGAGCGCGAGCGGTCAGCCGGTCGGCCTCAGCTCGAAGGCCTCGAACGCGCTCGCCGGCGCCGTCGAGAACCTGGGCGGCGTGCTGCTGCCCGGGACCGGCAGCGCCGCGGACCTCGCCACCGGCCAGTGGTCGCTGATCGGGATCAACGGCCTGCCGCAGGGCGACATCTGGAATTACTACGCCTACGGCGTGAACCCGCCGGACGGCTGCCAGTCGCGCGGCTGAGGGCCGACACCTCGGCGCCTGTCGAGTCGATGGCGTACGGTGGTCCGCAGGCGTGCTTATAGGTCGGGAGCGTGAACGGGCTGAGCTGGACGCGATCGTCGCGGAGGCCCAGGCGGGCCGCGGCTCGCTCGTGCTCCTCGGCGGTGAGGCCGGCGTCGGCAAGACGGCTCTCGCGCGCAGCGTGCTCGCCGATTCGGCGCTGACCGTTCTCGAGGGACCGGCGACCCAGGACGGCGGCCTCGCCTACGGGCCGCTGCTCGCCGCGCTGCGAACGCAGGGCCGCTCGCTGCCGGCGGGCACGGCGTCGCCGCCCGACCGCACGGAGTTCTTCGAGGCCGTGGCCGCCGAGCTCTCGGCGATCGCGGCGGAGCACCCCGCGGCGCTCTTCCTCGACGACCTGCAGTCCGCCGACGAGGCGACGATCGACCTGCTCGGGGCGCTGGCGCCGCTGCTGGAGGGCGAGCCGCTCCTGCTGGTCGCCGCCTATCGCAGCGACGAGCTGCCGCGCGGCCACGCGGTGCGCCGCCTGCGCAGCGAGCTGCGGCGACAGGGACGTTTGCGCGAGCTGGCGGTGGCGCCCTTCGGGCAGGACGGCACCGCCGCGCTGCTCGAGGCGGCGCTCGGGTCCGCCGTCGCGCCCTCGCTCGTGCGCGTCGTGCACGACCGGACCGGCGGCCTCGCCTTCTTCGTCGAGGAGCTCGGGGCGGCGCTCGCGGCCGGCGGCCGGCTGCGGCCGGGCCCGGCCGGGCTCGGGTTCGACGAGGCGGAGAAGCTGCCGGTGCCCGAGAACGTCCGCGACGCCGTCCTGTTGCGCGCCGCCGGCCTCGGCGACGACGCGCGGGCCGCGCTCCTGGTTGCGGCGGCGATCGGCCAGCGGTTCGATCCCGAGCTGGCGAGCGACCTCGCCGGCCTGCCGGCGTGGCCCGACGAGGCGGTGCTCCGCGGTTGCGTGCGCGAGGATGCGGACGGGTCGCTCATGTTCCGCCACGCCCTCGTTCGCGACGCCTTCTACGCGGAGATCTCGGGGGCGCGGCGTCCGGCGCTGCACCGGGCGATCGCGGATCGGCTGAGCGCGGCCGGTGCACCCGCGACCGTTCTGGCCGAGCACTGGGCGCGCGGGCGGGAGCCCGAGCGGGCGCGCCGCGCGTACCTCGCCGGCCTGGACTCGTTCCGCGCCGCGCACGCCTACCGCGACGCCGCGCGCGCGGCCTCCTGCGCGCTCGAGCTCTGGCCCGAGGACGCCGACGAGCCCGGCCGGCTCGACGCCCTGACGCAGCTCGCCGAATGCGCCGAGGTGGCCGGCGATCTCGGCGAAGCGGCCAGGGCCTGGCGCGAGGTGTCGGACGTGCGGCGGGCCGAGGGCGAACCGGCGGCGCTCGGCGATGCACTCCGGCGGCTCGCGAGCGTGCTCGAGCTGCAGGGACGCTGGGACGAGGCGCTCACCGCACGCGATCAGGCGGGGTCGTCGTTCGCGGCCGGTGGCCGGCCCGCCGACGCCGCCTCGGAGTGGCTGGCCGCCGCCGCGCACCTGCGATCCGCCGCGAGCTTTCGCGCGGCGCTCGCGCTGCTGGACACGGCGCGCGAGGCGGCGGTGGCGGCCGAGCGGGCGGACCTCGAGGCGCGCGTGCTCGGGCTCGAGGGCAACGTCCGAGCGCGCATGGGCGAGCCGGCCGCCGGGCTCGAGCTGGTGCGGGCGGGGCTCAAGCTCGCGCTCGAGAGCAACCTGAGCGGCGCGGCGGCCGAGATCTACCAGCGGCTCGCGGACTCGCTCGAGCACTGCGGCGACTACCGCGCCGCGCGCGAGACCTACGACGAGGCCCACGGCTACTGCACCGCCAACGCGCTCGAACCGACCGCGCAGCTCTGCCTGGCCTGCCTGACGGTCGTGCTGCGGCAGACGGGCGACTGGGACAACGCCGCGACGCTGTGCCGCGGGGTGCTCGACTCGCCGGCGTCGGCGCTGCACGCCCGGGCGGTGGCGGCGGGCACGCTCGGCCTCATCCTCGGTGTGCGCGGGCAGCGGCGCGCGGCGCGCCCGTTGCTGCTCGAGTCGGCGACGCTGGCGCGCCGCATCGAGCTCGTCGCGATGGAGCTGCTCTCGGCCTGGGGACTCGCCACGCTCGACCACGCGCGCTCCCCGGCCGCCGCCGCGGAGCGCTGCCGCGAGCTGCTCGAGCGGTGGCGCGAGACGGAGGAGCGGCACTACGCGATCTCGCCGCTGCGCTGGGCCGCGTCGGTCTTTGCCGAGATGGACGAGACGCGCGACGTCCAGGCCTGCGCGGCGGCGCTGACGACGATCGCGACGGACCACGGGCAGACGGAGGCGCTCTCGGCGCTCGCGCACGCCCTCGGCGAGGTGGCGCTGCTGGGCGGTGAGCCGGAGCACGCGGTGGATCAGTTCGACCGCGCGCTGGCGCTGCTCGGAGAGACCGAGGCGCCGTTCGAGCGCGCCGAGTCGCAGCGCCGCGCGGCAGCGGCTCTGCTGGCGACCGGCCGCCGCGAGGAGGCGGTGGAGCGGCTGGTCTCCGCGCACCGGGCCGCGCGCCGGCTCGGTGCGGAACCGCTGGCGGCACGGGTCGCGGGGGACCTCGCCGCGCTCGGCGAGCGGGCGGAGCGGCACCTCGGCCGCCGCGCCGCCGGCAAGCTCGAGCGGGGCGGTCTCTCCAGGCGCGAGCTCGAGGTCGTCCGGCTGGTGGCGGTGGGGCGTACGAACCGCGAGATCGCGAGCGAGCTGTGGCTCAGCACGCGGACGGTCGACGCACACCTGCGCCACATCCTCGCCAAGCTCGACTGCCGCTCGCGCGCCGACGCCAGCCGCAAGGCCGCCGAGCTGGGGCTGCTGGAAAGCGCCCCGTCGTAGGTCCGCCGGGTCGCGAAAAAGTTCGGCAACTTCGCCGATGTTTGGACGCGCGCGCTGCCCTAGCTTGGGCGGATGCTCGTCCGCCCGCTCTGCTTCACGGCTCGCAGCGTCCGCCTCGCTCTGCTGATCGCCGTAATCGCAACCGGAGCGATGCCGGCGAGCGCCGGAGCGTACGTGTACTGGGCGAACTACAACCTCACGGCGGGAACGACGATCGGCCGCGCCGGCCTCGACGGCCTGGGCGCCGACCAGAGCTTCATAACGGGGGTCCCGGTGCCGACCGGGATGGCGCTCGACGGGCGGCACGTGTATTGGACAAGCGAGCTCGCAGGGACGATCGGCCGCGCCAACCTGGACGGCGGCGGCGCCGATCGGTTCTTCATCACCGGCGCCACCAGTCCGTTCGGTCTCGCGGTCGACGCGCAGCACGTCTACTGGACGAACGACAACAACCCCGAGACGATCGGCCGCGCCAACATCGACGGCACCGGTGCCGACCAGAGCTTCATCACGGACGCGTCCGGCCTGGACGGGCTCGCGGTGGACGGCCGGCACGTCTACTGGGCCAACGCCGGCACCGCCTCGATCGGCCGCGCCGACGTCGACGGCTCCGCGCCGGATCAGAGCTTCATCACGGGCCTCCAGGGCGGGCCGCACGGGCTGGCCGTCGACGGCCGGCACATCTACTGGACGACGGACAGCCCCGGAGAGATCGGCCGCGCAAACCTCGACGGCACCGGTGTCGATCGGGGCCTCCTCCTCACCGGCGACGCCAACCCGCGCGGCGTGGCGGTCGACGGCCGCTACATCTACTGGGCCAACGCCGCCGCCGCCTCCACCGGCCGCGCCAACCTCGACGGCTCCGCGCCCGACCCTGGCTTCATCGTCGGTCCCGCCCCTTGGGGGCTGGCAGTCGACTCGCTGCCCCGCGCGACCCAAGCGAGCCTCGCCTGCTCGCCCACCGCCCCGGCGCGCGGGGCGTCCACGAGCTGCACGGTTGCGGTCACGGATCCCGCCGCCGGCCCAAGCGCTCCGACGGGGAGGGTGGCCTTCGGCTCGAGCGGCGCCGGCTCCTTCGGCTCGCCCGGGAGCTGCTCGCTCGTCGCGACGGGCGCCGCGCGGTCGGCGTGTCGGCTCAGCTACACCCCAGCCGCCGCCGGCGCTCAGACGATCACCGCCGCCTACTCGGGCGATGCCGGCCACGCGCCGAGCCGCGCGACAGCATCGCTGACCGTCCCGGCCGCGCCGCCCGCGAAGCCGTCGAACTCGTTCCTGCTCGGGAGGCCGAAGCTCAACAAGCGGAAGGGCATCGCGACCCTGACCGCCACGGTCCCGGGGCCGGGCAAGCTCCTCCTGGCCGGAAGGAGAATCGAGAGAAAAGCCAAGCGCGCCCGCCGGGCAGGCAAGGTCAGGCTCACGGTCAAGCCGCGCGAGCGGACGAGACGGACGCTCGAGCGGACCGGCAGGGTCAAGGTCACCGCGAGGGTCACCTACACCCCGGCCGGCGGCGATCCGAGGAAGAAGTCGAAGACGCTGATCCTCAAGCGCAACAGGCACCGGGTTGACGCGTGAGAGAATCCGGGACCGAGTGCGGTTCGAGCTGCTTGGTCCGCTGAGGCTTGTCGACGGTGATTCCGATCTGACTCCGGCGCGTCCCAAGCAGCGGGCGTTGCTCGCGCTGCTGCTGCTGCGCCGCGGCGAGGTGGTGCCGGGCGCCCAGCTGATCGAGGCGCTGTGGGGAGAGGAGCCGCCGGGCACCGCGCAGACCGCGCTGCACGGCCACATCTCCAGCCTGCGCAAGCTGCTCGGGGCCGATCGGATCAAGACCCGCCCGCCCGGCTATCTCTTACAGGTCTCGCCGGATGAGGTCGACCTGGCTCGCTTCGAGTCGCTTGTCGCGCGAGCGCGCGGGCTCGAGGATCCGGACGAGCGCTCGGACTGCCTTCGTGATGCGCTTGCGCTCTGGCGCGGGGAGCCGTTGGTCGAGCTCCGAGGCGAGGCGTTCGCAGACCGCGTGATCGCGAGGCTGGACGACCTGCGTCTCGCGGCTGTCGAGGATCGAATCGATGCCGACCTGGCGCTTGGTCGCCATCGCGAGCTCGTGCCGGAGCTCAAGCCGCTCGTCGCGGAGCACCGCTTCCGCGAGCGTCCTCGCGGCCAGCTGATGCTCGCGCTGTACCGCTGCGGCCGGCAGGCCGACGCGCTCGAGGTGTTCCAGAGCGGACGCCGGGCGCTCGTCGAGGAGATCGGCATCGACCCGGGACCGGCTCTGCGGCAGCTCGAGCTGCAGATCCTCCGCCAGGACCCGAGCCTGGACCTGCCGGCGCCCGGGCGAGCGGCGCCGCGGCAACCGCCGGCCCGAGTCGAGGTGACCGGCGACTCCATGGAGCAGCAGGTTCGCTTCTGCACGGCTCCGGACGGCGTGCAGCTGGCCTACGCGGTACACGGCAGCGGGCCGCCGATCGTGCGGGCGGCGACCTGGCTTACGCACCTCGATTTCGACTGGGAGAGCCCGGTCTGGCGTCACTGGCTGGCCGAGCTGGGGGACGGCCACACGCTCGTCCGCTACGACGAGCGCGGGTGCGGGCTGTCCGATCGCGAGCCCGGCGAGCTCTCTCTCGACACCTGGGTCGCCGACCTCGAGACCGTCGTCGCCGCCGCCGGCCTCGATCGCTTCGCGCTGCTCGGCGTCTCGCAGGGTGCCGCGATTTCGCTCGTCTACGCGGCGCGGCATCCCGAGCGGGTGACCGGGCTCGTCCTCTACGGCGCCTACGCGCGCGGCCGCACCGGGCGCGGGCCCGAGGAGCGCCGGCACGGCGAGGCCATGGTCTCGGCCATCCGCGCCGGCTGGACGGAGGCGAACCCCGCGTTCCGTCGCCTGTTCAGCATGCTGTTCCTGCCGCACGGGACCCAGGAGCAGATGGCCTGGTTCGACGAACTGCAGCGGCGCTCGACGTCGGCCGAGACCGCGGCCCGTCTCTACGAGATGCGCAACGACATCGACGTCGTCGAGTACGCATCGCGGGTGACCGCGCCGACGCTGGTCATGCACGCGCGCGGGGACGCCGTCGTACCGGTCGAGGAGGGACGGCTGCTCGCCGCCCGCATCCCCGGCGCCCGGCTGGTGCTGCTGGAGTCCGCGAACCACATCCTGCTGTCGGACGAGCCGGCGTGGCATGCATTCATGTCGGAGCTCGATGCGTTCCTGGGCCAATCGACCCAGTGCTGAGCTCGGGAAGCGCCGCGATGGTGTCGCGCGCGGTCCGAACGATGGGGGGCAGCGGAATCACGCTGCTTCCGACCGGTCCGTGGCCGGACCGTCTGGGCCGCGGCGCAGTCGGTCGCGCACGCGCTCGAGCGACCATTGGAACGGTTCGGTGTCTTCGATGAAGCTGGTCAGCTCGCGCACGATCCGCTCGGGCGCGTCGAGCATCGGCCAGTGGCCCGAGCCCTCGATCTCGATGTAGCGGCTGTGGGCGACTAGCTCGTGGGCGCGGCGGCCGTGCTCGACCGGGATCACCGGATCTTCGTCGCCCCAGATCAGCAGGAAGGGGAGCTGGTCGGCGAGGTAGAGGCGGTCGAGCGCCGAGACCTTTTGGCCGTCGGGGCCGATCACGCTGCGC
>DASXAA010000228.1:0-33641 GCA_036407035.1 Thermoleophilaceae bacterium
GCTGCTGCCGGTCGGCGACCCGCGCCATGACTTCAACATGAGCCTGCTCGCGTTCGACGCCGGCGTGGGGCTGGACAAGGTCGAGGTCCACGACGAGGAGCACGGGCTCTACATGACCGCCGGTGGCGGCCGGGTTCGAGGACTTCCTCTACCTGCTCGAGGGCGAGGTGGCGCTGCGCGCCGACGGCCTCGACTCCGACATGCGCGCCGGCGGCTTCGCGTACCTGCCGCCGGGCGCGGCGTTCGGGCTCGAGGCTGGCGACGGGCCGGCGGAGCTCCTGTGGGTCAAGCGCCCGCTCGAGGAGTGGCCCGGCCTCGCGCCGCCCGACGCGCGCGCGGGTCACCGCGACGACGAGCCGTTCGACGAGAACACCGGCGTGCCCGGCTTCCGCCGCCGCGAGCTGCTCGACCCTGCCGACCCGCGTCACGACTTCAACATGAGCCTGCTCGCGTTCGACCCCGGGGTCGGCCTCGACAAGGTCGAGATCCACGACGAGGAGCACGGCCTGCACATGACGGCCGGCGGCGGCCTGTACCACCTGGACGGCGGCCAGTACGAGGTCCGCCGGGACGACTTCATCTACATGGCGCCGTACTGCCCGCAGTCGTTCGTGGCGACGGGTCCGGGACCGGCCGAGTACCTGCTCTACAAGGACGTGTACAGGGACGGGTTCTAGGCGGCGAGACGGGCCAGCGCGCCCGCCAGCACGAGCACGCCGGCGTCGATCTGCTCCGGGGCCGTGTACTCGTCGGGGTGGTGGCTGACGCCACCGGCGCTCGGCACGAACAGCATCCCCACCGGCACCTTCGCCGCCATGATCATCGCGTCGTGGTAGGCGCCGCTCGTCATGCGGCGGTACGGCAGCCCGGCCTCCTCGCACGCCGCCACCACCGCCTCGACGACGGTCTCGCTGCAGTCCACGGGCGTGTCGCGCACGATCGGCTCGACCTCCAGCTCGAGCCGGCGGCGAGCGGCGATCTGCCGGGCCGCTTCGAGCAGGCCGTCGACCACCGCCTCGCGCGCCCCGAGGTCGCTGTCGCGCACGTCCACGTCCAGCTCCACCTCGCCGGGCACCACGTTGATCGCGCCCGGGTGCGCCCGGATCACGCCGACGGTGCCGACGGTCGTGCCGCTCGGCGACGAGCGCGCCAGCCGCTCCAGCTCGAGCATGACCTCGGACGCGCCCGCGAGCGCGTCGCGGCGCAGGTCCATCGGCGTGGCGCCGGCGTGGGTGGCGGCGCCCCGCAGGCGCAGCCGGAAGTCGTGCGGCGCCGCGATCGCCGTGACCACGCCGATCGGCTCGCCGTACGCCTCGAGCACGGCGGCCTGCTCGATGTGCAGCTCGAGGAAAGCGTGCACTGCGTCCGGGTCGATGCGGGCCTCGGGCACGCGCCCGGGCTCGAGGCCGGCGCCGCGGAGGGCGTCGGCCAGGGACACGCCGTCGCGGTCGCGCAGCCGCTCGAGGTCCTCCGGCTCGAGCTGCCCGACGAGCGCGCGGCTGCCGATGCAGCCGGTGCCGAAGCGCGGCTCCTCGCCCGCGAACGAGACGACCTCGATCGAGCGGCGCGGCCCGTGGCCCGCCTCGCGCAGCGACCGCACCGCCTCGATCGCCCCCAGCACGCCCACCACGCCGTCGTAGCGGCCGGCGTTGAGCGTCGTGTCCACATGCGAGCCGGTGACGACCCGCGGGAGGCCCGGCTCGGCGCCCTCCCAGCGGCCCCAGAGGTTGCCGAAGGCGTCGATCCGGGTCTCCATCCCGGTGCCTTCCATGAGCTCCGCGACCCAGTCGAGCGCCCGCCCGTAGGTCGGCGTGAACACCTCGCGCGTGACGCCGCCGGCGGCGGGGTCGTCGTTGAACTCGGCCAGGCGCGCGATGGCGTCGTGGAGTCCCGGCACGCGGCGAGGATACGCCGCCGCGCGCCCGCTCACGGCTCGAACCGCTCGACGAACCTTGTGGCCGCGTCGATCGCCGCCGCCACGTCCTCGGTGCGGACCGACTCGTCCGGGTGGTGGCTGACCCCTGCGCGGCAGCGGACGAACAGCATCGCCACGGGTGCGACCGCCGCGATCATCGCCGCGTCGTGTCCGGCGCCGCTGGCCAGGCGCGGCGCGTCCGCGCCCGCGGCGGCGGCCAGCCGCTCCGTCAGCTCCGGCGAGCAGGGCACCGCGGAGGTCGCCTGGCGCTCCTCCCAGGTGACCTCCACGCCGCGGGCCGCGCCGGCCGCGGCCGCGCGCTCGCGCAGCGCAGCGACCGCCGCCTCGCGCGCGCCGTCGTCCGCGTGGCGCACGTCGAGCGAGGCGACGGCGCGCCCGGCGATCACGTTGGCAGCGCCCGGCCGGGTGTCGAGCTCCCCCACCGTCGCCACCAGGCCGTCGCGGCGCCGCGCGTCCGCCTCCACGTCCACGATCCACTCGGCGGCGGCGGCGAGCGCGTCGCGCCGGCCGTCCATCGGCGTGGTGCCGGCGTGCCCGGCGGAGCCCTCGAACACGACGCTCGCGAGCGTGCGGCCGGCGATGCCGGTCACGATCGCGAGCGGGATGCCGAGGCGGTCGAGCACCGGGCCCTGCTCGATGTGGACCTCGAGATAGCCGAGCAGGTCGTCGCGGCGGCCGGCCGCCAGGGCGTCCGGGTCGCCGCCCCAGGCGCGGATCGCATCGGCCAGCGTCACGCCGTCGTCGTCGGCTCGTGACAGCCATTCCGGCCCGAAGCGCCCCGCCGTCACGGCGCTGCCGAGGAACGCGGTGCGGAAGCGGGCGCCCTCCTCGTCCGCGAAGGCGACGACCTCGAGCGCGAACGGCAGTCGCGCGTCCCGCAGGCGCTCGGCGCACGCGATGCCCACGAGCACGCCGAGCGGACCGTCGTAGCGCCCGGCGTCCGGGACCGTGTCGATGTGCGAGCCGAGCGCGAGCGCGCGCCCGCCGCCGCCCTCGAGGCGACCGATCAGGTTGCCGAGGGGGTCGCGGCGGGTCGCCATGCCGGCGTCGCGCATCCAGCCCTCGACGAGGTCGCGCGCCTCGCTCAGCGCGGGCGTGGCGAAGCGGCGCGTGAGCCTGCCGGGCTCCTCGCTGCAGCGCGCGAGCAGGTCGCACCGCTCCATCACCGTCTCGGCGTCGCCCATGGGCGCGATCATGCCGCACCCCGGTACGCTGCGAGCGGATGGCGCTCAGCGCGCGGACGACCAGACTGGCCATCGCTGAAGTCGACGCCCTCGAGCCGGAGGCGTTCGTCGCGGCGCTCGGGGCGGTCGCCGAGCACTCGCCCTGGGTGGCGCGCGAGGCGTGGCGGCGGCGCCCGTTCGGATCGCTCGCGGCGCTGCGGCTCGCGTTCGAGTCGGCGATCCGCGGCGCGCCGCGCGAGCGCCGGCTGGAGCTGCTGTGCGCTCACCCGGAGCTGGCGGGGCGCGAGGCGGCCGCCCGCGAGCTGACGGGGTCGTCGGCGAGCGAGCAGCGGGCGGCGCGGCTCGACCGGCTGTCGCCCGGCGAGCTGGCGGCGCTCGAGCGGCTGAACGAGGAGTACCGCGAACGCTTCGACTTCCCGTTCATCGTGTGCGTGCGCGAGCACTCGGTGGCGTCGCTGCTCGCGTGGGGCCAGGCGCGGCTCGCGCGCGAGCCCGAGGCGGAGGAGGAGACCGCGCTGGCCGAGGTCGGCAAGATCGTCGGCCTGCGGCTGCGCGAGCTGGTGGCCGGCGGGTGAGCCCGATCACCACACACGTGCTCGACACCGCGCGCGGGCGGCCTGCCGCCGGCGTGGAGGTGACGCTCGAGCGCGGGTCGGGCGACGACTGGTCGCCGGTCGGCGGCGGGCGCACGGACGAGGGCGGCCGCCTGGGCGACCTCGGCTCGGTCGCGGAGCCGGGCCGCTACCGGCTCCGCTTCGACAGCGGCGGCTACTTCGCCGCGGACGGCACGCCCGCGTTCTTCCCCGAGGTCGTCGTGCAGTTCACCGTCGAGCGGCCCGAGGAGCACCACCACGTGCCGCTGCTCCTCAGCCCGTTCGGATACTCGACCTACAGGGGCGGCTGAATGCTGGGCGAGAACCAGTACGGGAAATCGGAGATACGCGTGGTCAAGGTGGACGGCGAGAGCCTGCGCGACCTGACCGTGGACGTGACCCTGCGCGGGGACTTCGACACCGTGCACGTGGACGGCGACAACACCGGCCTCGTCGCCACCGACACGATGCGGAACGTGGTGTACGCCTTCGCCGCCGAGCACCCGCTCGACTCCCTGCCCCGGTTCGGCGAGGAGCTCGTCAGGCACTTCATCGGCGTCTCCCCCGTGCGGACCGCGGGCGTTCGCATCCGCGAGCATTCCTGGCAGCCGCTCGGCGATCCGCACGCGTTCCAGCGCGGCGCCGGCGGCACGAGGGTCGAGATCGTCGAGGGCGACGCGGATGGGATGCGCCACTCCGCCGGCATCGAGGACCTGCTCGTGATGCGCACCGCCGGCTCCGCCTTCGCGGGCTTCGACCGCGACCGCTTCACCACCCTGCCCGAGACGGACGACCGCATCCTCGCGACGATCGTCGCCGGGCGGTGGGACTACGCGGCGGACGCGGACGATCTCGAGGGCGCCTGGCCGGGGGTGCGGGACACGCTGCTGACTGCGTTCACCGACCACCACAGCCCGTCCGTGCAGTTCACGCTCGCCCACATGGGCGAGGCGGTGCTGGCGGCGCACCGGGAGGTCGAGCGCATCCACCTCACGCTGCCCAACCGGCACCACCTGCCGTTCGACGTCTCGCGCTTCGGCGTGGAGGACCGCGGCGAGGTGTTCCACGCCACGACCGAGCCGTACGGGCTGATCGAGGCGACGATCGAGCGCGAAGGGAGCGACTGATGGCCCGGCCGCAGGCGACCCCGCGGGCGATCGCGGTCGCGCGCGGCGACGAGCCCGCCGACCTCCTCATCACCGGCGGACTCGTGTTCAGCCCGGCCACGCGCGAGTGGATCGACACGTCGCTGGCCGTGGCCGACGGCTTCGTCGCCGGCTGGGGCGAGCGCGAGGCGCGCGAGGTCATGGACGTGGGCGGCAGCGCGCTCACGCCCGCGTTCGTCGATGCCCACATGCACCTCGAGTCGACCAAGCTCTGGATCGACGAGTTCGTGCGCGCGGTTTTGCCGCACGGCACCACCGCCTGCGCCGCCGACCCGCACGAGATCGCCAACGTGCTGGGCGTCCCGGGGGTGGTCGCCCTCGTCGAGGCCGCCGCGCCGATGCCGTTCACGTTCGGCGTCTATGCGTCGAGCTGCGTGCCGGCGTCGCAGTTCGAGGGCTCCGGCGCCGCGCTCGACGCGGGGGACATCCGCGACCTGATCGAGCGCCACGGCGCCCGCGGCGTGGCCGAGGTCATGAACTTCCCCGGCGTCATCGCAGGCGACCCGGAGATGCTCGCCCGCATCGGCGCCGCCGGCCACCGGCGCGTCGACGGCCACAGCCCCGGCGTGCTCGGCACCGCGCTCGACGCCTACCTCGCCGCCGGCGTGGAGTCGGACCACGAGTGCACCACCCTGGAGGAGGCCGTGGAGAGGCGGCGCAAGGGCATGTGGGTGTTCATCCGTCAGGGCTCGGCGAGCCGGAACCTGGAGACGCTCATCCCGATCGTGCTCGAGCACGGCACCGACCTCGCGGCGTTCTGCACCGACGACCGCGAGCCCGACACGCTGCTGCGCGAGGGCCACATCAACGACTGCGCGCGCCTGGCGGTGGCGGCCGGCGTGTCGGAGACCGACGCGCTGCTGCTCGCCTCCACGAACCCGGCGCGGTACCACGGCTTCCAGCACCTCGGCTTCCTGGGCCCCGGCTACCAGGCCGACGTGCTCTGCTTCGACGAGCTCGCGAGCTGGCGGCCGTCGCGGGTATGGCGGGCCGGCCGCCTGGTCGCCGCGGACGGCGAGCTGGTGGACGGCGCCGTGCCGTCGGCCCCGGTGGCGGAACTGCTGCGCGGCACCGTCCACCTGGGCACGCCCCCGGCCGCCGAGGCGCTCGCGCTGAGGTCCGCGGACGGCACGGTGGTCCGGGCGGTCGGCGTGATCGGCCACAGCATCTCCACGCGCGACGGCCGGGTCACGCTGGGCGACCCCGGCGCGGACGTCTCACACGCGGCCGTGGTGGAGCGCCATCGCGAGACGGGGCGCGTGGGCCTCGGCTACGCGACCGGCTTCGGACTGCGGTCCGGCGCGATGGCGTCGACGGTGGCGCACGACGCGCACAACTGCGTGGTCGTCGGGGCGATGACCGAGGGCGGCCCGGCGGACATGGCGGCGGCGGTGGCGCGGATCGGCGAGCTGGGGGGTGGCCAGGTGGCGGTGCTCGACGGCCGCGTGGTCGCCGAGGTGCCGCTGCCGCTCGCCGGCCTGATGAGCGACCTGCCGGCGGCGGAGGTCGCCGAGCAGATACGCGCGCTGAACGAGGCGGCGGCCGCGATTTTGGGCGTGACCGTCGACGAGCCGTTCATGCTGCTGTCGTTCATCGCACTGTCGGTGATCCCGGAGCTGCGGCTGACCGACGGTGGCGTGGTCGACGTGGGGCGGTTCGAGTACGTGCCGGTGGAGGTGACGGGGTAGCTCGCCGCCCCGGCGCCGCGGCGGCCCGGAACTGCAGCAACCAGGGGTCGGTCCCGAGGGTGATGTCGCCTCGTGGGTGCTATAGCACCCATGAGTCGACATCAGCCCGGAACCGCAGCAACCACGGGTCGGGCCGGAGCAGAATGGCGATTTGTGGGGGCCATAGCCCCCAAAGAGCCGCCAAACTCCGGCCGGAGCCCACCCCTGGTTGCCCGCAGTAAGCGCCCCGCGGCGCCGCCGCGCACCAGGCGAACGCCGCGCGCGCGTCTCAGTAGTACCGGATCCGCGGCATCGGATCGCGGGTCCGCCTCACCTCGGCGCCCGACCGCTGCGTGGCCGAGAGACCGGTGTTGCGCGGCGCCCGCCGCCGGACAAGCTCTCTTATCTGGGTGAACATGGTCGCATCCTACAACTTTTCTTCCTAGGAAGCAACTTGCAGGGACGCAATTGGCCGCGACACTATTCCTGAGGTAGGTTTCGCCTGTGGCCGAGAGCGACGGCGTCGACCTCATCCTCGAGCAGTGGCGGCGCGAGCGGCCCGAGCTCGACCACTCGCCGATCGGCGTGATCGGCCGCATCTCGCGGCTCGCGCGCGAGCTCGAGCAACGGCTCGAGCCGGTGTATGCGGCGCATGGCCTCGAGCCGGGCTGGCACGACGTGCTGGCCACGCTGCGGCGCGCCGGGCCGCCCTATCGGCTCAGGCCGACCGAGTTCGCGAGCACGCTGATGCTGACGTCGAGCGGGACCACGAAGCGCCTGGACCGGCTCGAGCAGGCCGGTCTGATCGAGCGCAGCCCGGACCCGGCCGACCGGCGCGGGACGCTGATAACCCTCACGGAGTCGGGCCGGAAGCTGATCGACTCGGTGACGGAGGCCCACCTCGAGAACGAGCGCCGCCTCCTGAGCTCGCTGAGCAAGGCCGACCAGCGCCGGCTGGCCGACCTGCTGCGAAGGCTGCAACTGGGGATGCCGCCGAAGTAGCGGCGGCGGGGGCGCCGGCGGCCGCCCGGGCGGTCGCGGGCGGCGGCCCGCTAGAAGCGCCGGCGGCCGCGGCCGGTCGCGGGGCGTGGCCGCGGCGGGTTCGCTGCGTGCTCCTCCGCGGTCATCTTCCTCACGGTGAGCGTTCCGGCGGCGATCTGGTCGCGGATCTCGTCGAGCTTCGCCTGCCGGCGCTCGTCGGCGCGTTCTCTCGGGGTCTTCATTCCGGTGTCTTCCTCCTGATGCTCTCTCTCGGCGGGCGTGGGCCCCGGCCGCGGGCGAGCGGCTCGGGCGTCCGGCCCTTTGTGTACATAGGCGGCCCGCGCGCAGGCCGGCGTGAGGCAGCTCCACGCCGGTGGGCCCCGCGACGTCGGCGACCACCAGTGTGTCGAGACGGCCGGACGCGAAGCGCGCCGCGAGAGGTCCGCGGAGGCCGCCCAACACTTCCAGGCTAGCAGCGAGGGCCTCGCCCGCCGACAGTGGATTCTGTCTTGACAAAATATCCTTTCGGTGAGAACCTCCCCGCCATGCTCGACGTCGCAGTCATCGACGACCCCGCCGCGGCCGAGGTGTCGCTCGACCCGATGCGCGCCCGGCTGCTCGCCACGCTCTCCGAGCCGGCCTCCGCCACCGCCCTCGCCACCCGCGTCGGGCTGTCGCGCCAGAAGGCGAACTACCACCTGAGGGCGCTCGAGCGCCACGGGCTCGTCGAGCTCGTCGAGGAGCGCCGGAAGGGCAACTGCACCGAGCGCGTCATGCAGGCGACCGCCGCTTCGTACGTAATCTCCCCCACCGCGCTCGCCGACGTCGAGCCCGACCCGGGCCGCGCGCCGGACCAGGAGTCGGCCTGGTGGCTGATCGCGCTCGCCGCGCGGCTCGTGCGCGAGGTCGGCGAGCTGATCGCCCGCGCGCGGTCGGCCGGCAAGCCGATCGCGACGTTCGCGATAGACGGCGAGATCCGCTTCGCGTCGGCCGCCGACCGGCGCGCGTTCGCCGAGGAGCTGTCGGAGTCCATCAACTCCCTGACGGCCAAGTACCACGACGAGCACGCCCCCGGCGGCCGCCGCCACCGGCTGGTGGTCGCCGTCCACCCGAGCATCACCAAGCGTCCCAGGCAGTCCGCAAACGAGACACCAAAGGAGTAGGCCATGCCGAAGGAATTCGAGATCCGCCGCGAGGTGGAGCTGCCCGCCGCCCCCGAGGACGTGTGGGAGGCCATCGCCACAGGAGCGGGCCACGCGGCGTGGCTGTTCCCGAACGAGATCGGCTCGGGCGAGGGTACGCAGAACCCGGACGGCTCCGTGATCACGGCCTGGGACCCGCCGCACCGGTTCGAGGTGCGCGTCGAGAGCGACGAGGGCACCCTCAACGCGCTCGAGTTCATCATCGAGGGACGCGAGGGCGGCACGACCGTCCTGCGGTACGTGCACAGCGGCATGATGGACGACGAGGACTGGGACACCCAGTACGACGCCGCCGACGACCACACCGACTTCTACCTCCACACGCTGGGCCAGTACCTGGAGCACTTCAACGGACGGCGCGCGACGTACATCGGCGGCGGGCCGGGCGGCCTCCAGGCCCCGGACAGCTCGAACGCGCCGGGCGCGTTCGACCGGGTCAAGGAGGCGCTGGGCGTGACCGGCGACGTCGGCGAGGGCGACCGCGTGCGGGTCGACCTCCCGGGCGGCGAGGGCCTCGACGCCACCGTCGACTACCTGCGGCCGAACTTCGTCGGCATCCGCACCGCCGACGGCCTGTACCGCTTCTTCGGGCGCAACGCCTTCGGGATGCCCGTGGGGATGAGCGCCCACCTGTACTCGGACGGCGTCGACCGGGACGAGCAGGCGCGCGCCTGGCAGTCCTGGCTCGAGCAGCTCTACTCCTGAGCGCACCGCGAGCGGGGACCCGTCAGCGCCGCAGCTCCGCGTCGATCCGGTCGGTGAACTCCTCGGCCGAGAGGGACTGGGGCTGGAAGCGCTCGAGCGTGCCGCCGGTCGGCCCGATGAGGAACGAGGGCGTGGAGTCGATGCCCGCGGCGCGGGCGGCCTCCTCACCCGCGGCGACGGTCTCCTCGGCCGCCGGCCCGTCGTCGACCTCCGCGAGACCGGCGTCGCGCACGAGCTCGTCGACGAATTGCTCGTCGGCGTAGCCCGAGTTCTCGCGGCCCTGCCGCGCGTAGGCGAGCTCGACCACGTGCCACATCCGGTCCTTCGCGGCGGCACCCGCGGCGGTGCGGGCGAGAACGTCGGAGTCCTCGCCGATGAACCGCAGCAGGTGCAGCTCGAGCCTCACCTTGCCGGTGCGCACGTAGCGGTCGATCAGCTCCGGCAGCACGTTCTGCGCGTACTCGCGGCAGAACGGACACTGGAGGTCCGCGAACTCCACCATCGTCACGGGCGCGGCGGGGTCGCCGAGCGCGATGCCGTCCTGCGGGATCCCTCGCAGCTGCGAGGGGGCATCCGGGTCGGCGAGCTTCGTCTCGGAGCCAGGCCCGGCCACGAGGATCGCAACGGCCACCGCGGCGATCGCCAACACGGCGAGCGCCGCCAGCCTCACGAGCGGCCTCCTCGCCACGGTCACTGAGAGACCGTCTCCGGCCTGCCCGCGATCGGCACGACCACGCGCAGCCCGAACGACGGCGCCTCGAGCTCACTGCGGTGCACGGCGAGGTAGGGCGCGAGGTAGTGCCCCGCCACCTTGCTCGGCGGCCACCAGAGCGCGTGCTCCGATACCTCCGACTCGGCGCCGCGGCCGCCCGTGACCTCGGCGCGCATGTATTGCGGCGGCCCGCCCGTGAGCAGCAGCCCGCGCAGCACGGGGCGGAACGGGCGCGGCTCCAGCGGCGCGCCGGCGTCGGCCGCGATCGCCTCGGCGGCGGCGTCGGCCTGCTGGGCCGCGACGCCGCCCTGCTTGATCGGGCAGTTGGTCACGTCGCCGGCGGCGTAGACGCGGTCGAGGCCCGTCACGCGCGCATGCAGGTCCACCGGGATGAAGCCCTCGGAGTCGTGCGGCAGCCCGGGCAGGGCGGCGCCGACCACGCGCGGCAGGCTGACCACCCGCTCGGCGGGCACGGCGTCGCCGTGCACCACCGCCAGCTCCGACTCGCGCACCTCGCTCGGGTAGACGCTCGTGTGCAGGCGGATGTCGCGCTCCTCCAACAGACTCCGCGCGGAGGCCGACGCCGCCGAGCCGAACAGCTCGAGCGGCTCCGCCTCCGGGGTGGCCAGGTGCAGCTCCACGTCCCGCAGCTCGTGCTTCGCCACGTGCGCCGCGGTCAGCAGGGCGAGCTCGTAGAGGGGCAGCGGCCAGCTCGCCCCGGGCGAGACGGCGAACGCGATCCGGTGCACGCGCCGGCCCTCGAGGTCCCGCAGCAGCGTGCGGAACCGGTTCGTATAGCCGGGTCCCCTGACGGACACGCTGCCCGGCAGGGACACCTCCATGCGCGCGCCGCTGGCGATCAGCAGGCGGTCGTAGTCAAGCCGCCGGCCGTCCCACGTGCGCACCGTGCCGGCGTCGGGATCGACGCCCTCGACGCCGGCGAGGTGGAGCGCCGCGCCCTGCTCCTTCGCGAGCTGGACCAGGTCGTAGCGCCGCACCTCCCCGAGGCCGAACGGCTCGGCCACCGCGAGCGGCCGGTAGGCGAACTCGGGGCTCGGCGCCACGAGCTCGATCTCCACGCGATCCTGCGCCAGAGCGCGCAGCGCGAGCAGCGCCTCGAGCGCCGCCACCCCGCCTCCCACGATCGTCACTCGTGTCGGATCGGAAGTCATGGGCCCACGGTCGCAGGCGGGCACGGCCGCGGCATCAGGGCATGCGCCGACCGCGTTCCGTAGTTTGCCGCAGACCGCTCAGACCCCGAGCGTGGCCGCCAAGGCCAGCATCACGCCCGCCCCGGCGAGGGTCCCGACGAGGGCGAGCGTCCGCCCGCCGCGGCGCACCGCCTGCGGGACCAGCTCCACGGCCACCAGCGCGAGCATGGCGCCGGCCGCGAACGCGAAGGACGCCGGGAGCAGGGCGTCCACCTCCTCCACGGCGACGTACGCGATCACGGCGCCGACCGGCTGCGGCGCGCTGGTCAGCACCGCCGCCCAGAACTGCTGTGTCCGGGTGAAGCCGGCGCTGTCCATAGGGATCGCGACGCTCGTGCCCTCGGGCACGTTCTGCAGCCCGATCGCCAGCACGACGAACAGCGCGAGGCCCTCGGTGTCCGAGGCGAACGCCGAGCCGATGGCGAGCCCCTCGGGCAGGCTGTGCACGAGCAGGACCCCGAAGACCAGCAGCGAGCGACGCACGCCGGCTCCCCGCAGCTCGCCGACGTGCAGGTCCATGTCCGACAGCAGGCGCCGGGCGGCAAGCAGGAACAGCACCCCTGTGAGCAGCCCGATCGACGCCGCCTCGGCCGAGCCTTCGTCGAAGGCCGGGAGCAGCAGGCCGACCACCGATGCCACGCCCATGAGCCCGACGGTCAGGCCCCAGAGCAGGGGACGCAGGCGCTCCGCGCGGCTGCCCAGCATGAACACCGGGACCGCGCCCAGGCCCGTCGCGAGCGCGGTGGCACAGCCCGCCGCCGCCAGCAGCACGACCTCCATCGCGGGTCAGCGCTCGATCAGGTCGTTCTCGAGCGCGTAGCGCACCAGCTCCGCGCGCGTGGAGCGGCCGAGCTTCTGCTGGATGTGCGCGCGGTGGGTCTCGACGGTGCGCACGCTCAGGTAGAGCTGGCGGCCGATCTCGGCGTTCGTGTGGCCGAGCGCGATCAGCCGCAGGACCTCGAGCTCGCGCTCCGACAGGTCGCCGGGCGGGCCCTGCGGTGCGGGCGCGGCCGCCATGCGCGCGCCGAGCTCGGGGTTCAGCCACGTGCCGCCTCCGGCCGCGGCGCGGATCGCCTGGACCAGCTCGGCGCCCGCCGCCTGCTTGAGCACGTAGCCCTTGGCGCCGTTCTGGAGCGCCTCGCGTGCGAACGCCGGGTCCTCCTGCATAGTCAGGACCACGACGGACGTGCCGGGCGAGGTCTCGCCGAGCTTGGGGATCGCTTCGAGGCTCGAGCCGCCGGGCATGTTCAGGTCGAGCACGACCACCGTGGGCTTGTGCCCGAGCACGTAGCGGGCCGTCGTCTCCACGTCGCCCGCCTCCGCGACGACCTCGAAGTCCTCCTCCGCCTCGAGCAGCATGCGCAGGCCGCTCCTGACGACCGGGTGGTCGTCGGCCAGCACGATCGTGATGGGCTGAGCGTCTTCCTCCACGGCGGCGACCATACCTGCCGCAGCGCGCCAGCCGCCGGCTGCGGCGAATTACCGAGGCTGGCGCGTGGCGACCGCGGATCGCCCTCGGGCGAACCGCGGGTAGTCTGCCCGGCATGAGGCGGAACGAGGCGCTCGCGCCGCTCTCGCGCGATCACCACAAGGGTCTCTTCGCGGCGATGAAGCTGAAGCGCGCCGCCGACGACACCGCCGCAGGCGCCCGCGGCGTGTTCCTCGCCTACTGGGAGAGCGACGGCCGCCGGCACTTCCAGGTCGAGGAGGAGGTGCTGTTGCCCGCCTGGGCGCGCCACGGCGCGGCCGACCACCCGGCGGTCGTCCAGGTGCTCACCGAGCACGTGGACCTGCGCCGGCGCGGCGGCGACGTCGCCGCGGAGGAGGCGCCGTCGCTCGACCAGCTGCACGAGCTGGGCGAGCGGCTCGAGCGGCACATCCGCCACGAGGAGCGCGTGCTGTTCCCGCTGATCGAGACGACGCTCCCCGAGGACGAGCTCGCCGAGCTCGCCCGCACGATCGAGGAGGCCGAGAGCGTTGGCCGCTAGCCGGTCGCTGCTGCGGGCGCGCCAGTTCTTCGGGCCGCGCGACCGCTCGGCGGAGGGCTGGAGCGAGCGCTCCACGTACTCCCGCGCGTGGGAGTCCGCCTACCGCAGGCGCTGGCAGCACGACCGCATCGTGCGCTCCACGCACGGGGTGAACTGCACCGGCTCGTGCTCGTGGCGCATCCACGTGAAGGACGGGCTCGTCACCTGGGAGACGCAGCAGGTGGACTACCCGTCGAACGGCCCGGACGCGCCCGACTACGAGCCGCGCGGCTGCCCGCGCGGGGCCTCGTTCTCCTGGTACGTCTACTCGCCCGTGCGGCCGAAGTACCCGTACGTGCGCGGCGTGCTGATGGAGATGTTCCGCGAGGCGCGCGAACGGCTCGGCGATCCGGTGGAGGCGTGGGCGAGCATCGTCGAGGACGAGGAGAAGGCGCGCTCCTACAAGTCGCGGCGCGGCAAGGGCGGCTTCGTGCGCGCCACCTGGGAAGAGGTGGCCGACCTGATAGCCGCCGCGCACGTGCACACGGTGAAGCGCTGGGGGCCGGACCGGATCGTCGGCTTCTCCCCCATCCCCGCGATGTCGATGGTCTCGTACGCCGCCGGCACGCGCTTCCTGTCGCTGATCGGCGGCGTCTGCCTGTCCTTCTACGACTGGTACGCGGACCTGCCGCCGGCCTCGCCGCAGGTCTGGGGCGACCAGACCGACGTGCCCGAGTCGGCCGACTGGTGGAACTCCTCGTACATGATCCTCTGGGGCTCGAACATCCCCCAAACGCGCACGCCGGATGCGCACTTCATGACCGAGGCGCGCTATCACGGCACGAAGGTCGTAGTGGTGTCGCCGGACTACGCCGGGCACACGAAGTTCGCCGACCACTGGCTGCCGGCCGTCGCGGGCAC
The DNA here is from genome assembly GCA_036407035.1 of Thermoleophilaceae bacterium. Taxonomy (GTDB): domain Bacteria; phylum Actinomycetota; class Thermoleophilia; order Solirubrobacterales; family Thermoleophilaceae; genus JACVRW01. Next base: position 14,246 of record DASXAA010000228.1, read on the forward strand.
GGACGGCGCGCTCGCGATGGCGATGGGCCACGTGCTGCTGAAGGAGTTCTACGTCGACAGGCGGGTCGAGTACTTCGAGGACTACACCCGCCGCTTCACCGACCTGCCCTTCCTCGTGTCACTGCGCGAGCGCGACGACGGCTCCATCGTGCCGGACACGTTCCTGCGCGCCGAGGACCTCGGCGACGGGGGCGAGCACGCCGACTGGCGCACGGTCGTGCTGGACGAGCGAAGCGGCGAGCCGGCGGTCCCGAACGGGTCGATCGGCGACCGCTGGGGCGAGGAGGGCGCGGGGCGCTGGAACCTCGACCTGGGCGAGATCGAGCCGGCGCTCAGCATGCTGGGCCGCCACGACGAGGCGGTCGAGGTGCTGCTGCCGCGCTTCGACGGCGGCGAGACCGAGGGCGGCACGGCGATGCGGCGCGGCGTGCCGGCAAGACGGATCGGCGGCCGGCTCGTGACCACCGTGCTCGACCTGATGCTGGCCCACTACGGCGTCGCGCGCGAGGGCCTGCCCGGCGAGTGGCCGACCGGCTACGACGACCCGTCGCAGCCGCACACGCCCGCCTGGCAGCAGGAGCACACGGGCGTGGACGCGGGCCGCGTCGTGCGCATCGCGCGCGAGTTCGCCGCCAACGCCGAGGCCACCGGCGGGCGCTCGATGATCGTCATGGGCGCCGGGATCAACCACTGGTACCACGCCGACGCCACCTACAGGGCCGTGCTGGCGCTCGTGATGCTGTGCGGCTGCCAGGGCGTGAACGGAGGCGGGTGGGCGCACTACGTCGGCCAGGAGAAGGTGCGCCCGCTCACGGGCTGGTCCACGGTCGCGTTCGCGCTCGACTGGGTGCGACCGCCGCGCCAGCAGCCCGCCACGCCGTTCTGGTACCTGATGTCGGACCAGTGGCGCTACGAGACCTTCGGCGCCGGAGAGTTCGCCTCGCCCGCGGGCAACGGAGCGCTCGACGGCAAGCACCTGGCCGACTGCGTCGCGCTCGGCGCGCGGCTCGGCTGGCTGCCGATGCACCCGACCTTCGACCGCAACCCGCTCGACCTCGCCGACGAGGCGCGCGCCGCCGGTGCCGAGCCGGCCGCACACCTCGCAAGGGAGCTGGGCGAGGGGCGGCTGCGGTTCGCCTGCGAGCAGCCGGACGAGCCGGAGAACTTCCCGCGCATCCTCACGCTCTGGCGGGCGAACCTGCTCGGCTCCTCGAGCAAGGGCCACGAGTACTTCCTGCGCCACATCCTCGGCGTGCCGGACGCCGCGGTCCGCAGCGACGAGTCGTCGCCCGAGCAGCGGCCGGCCGACGTCGACTGGACTGAGGAGGCGCCCGAGGGCAAGCTCGACCTGTTCACGACGATCGACTTCCGGATGAACGGGTCGTGCGTGTACTCGGACGTCGTGCTGCCGGCGGCCACCTGGTACGAGAAGCACGACCTCTCGAGCACCGACCTGCACCCGTTCGTGCACCCGTTCAACGCGGCGATCCCGCCGCCGTGGGAGGCGAGGTCCGACTGGGACGCGTTCACGCGCATCGCGGAGCGCTTCAGCAAGCTGGCCGAGCGCCACCTCGGGACCCGCACGGACGTGGTGGCCGCGCCGCTGCTGCACGACTCCCCCGACGAGCTCGCCCAGCCGGACGGGCGGGTCCGGGACTGGCGCGCGGGCGAGTGCGACCCGGTGCCGGGCCGCACGATGCCGAAGCTCGTGGCCGTGGAGCGCGACTACGCGGCGGTGCACGCGAAGATGACCGCGCTCGGCCCGCTGGTGGAGGAGGCGGGCGTCGGCGCCAAGGGCATCGCCTGGAAGCCGGCGCAGGAGGTCGAGGAGCTCGGGCGGCGCAACGGCCGAGTGCGCCGCGGCGCGGCCCGCGGCCGCCCCTCGCTCGCCCGCGACGTGGACGTGTGCGAGACGATCCTCGCGCTGTCCGGCACCACCAACGGGCGGCTGGCGGTGGAGAGCTTCCGGGAGCTCGAGGGGCGGGTGGGCCTTCCGCTCGCCGAGATCCCCGCCGAGCGCGCCGAGGAGCGGGTGACGTTCGCCGACATCGGGGTGCAGCCGCGCAAGGTGATCTCGTCGGCGGAGTGGTCGGGCCTCGAGTCGCGCGAGCGCCGCTACTCGCCCTTCACCGCGAACGTGGAGCACTCGATCCCGTGGCGCACGCTGACCGGCCGCCAGCACCTCTACCTGGACCACGAGTGGATGCTGGCAGTCGGCGAGGGACTGCCGGCATACCGCCCGCCGGTCGAGGCGGGCCAGCTCGACGTGCGCGGCGGCTACCGGCCGGATGGCGGCGCGGAGTTGGTCGTGCGCTACCTGACGCCGCACTCCAAGTGGTCGATCCACTCGGAGTTCCAGGACAACCTCCACATGCTCACGCTCTTCCGCGGCGGCCCGGCGATGTGGATCTCGCCCGAGGACGCGGCGAAGATCGAGGTGCGCGACAACGACTGGCTCGAGGTGTACGACAAGCACGGCGCGGTGGTCTGCCGCGCGGTGGTGTCGCACCGGGTGCCGTCCGGCGTCGCGCTCTTCTACCACTCGCAGGACCGCCACGTGAACGTACCGGTGTCGGAGCTGTCGGGCGCGCGCGGCGGCACGGACAACTCGCTCACGCGCATCTCGATCAAGCCGACCCACCTGATCGGCGGGTACGCCCAGCTGTCCTGGGGCTTCAACTACTACGGGCCCTGCGGGCCTCAGCGCGACCAGCTGATCGTGATCCGCAAGCGACAGTCGGAGGTGCGCTACTGATGCGTGTCCGGGCGCAGGTCGGGATGGTGATGAACCTCGACAAGTGCATCGGGTGCCACACGTGCTCGGTCACCTGCAAGAACGTGTGGACCAACCGGCGCGGCACCGAGTACGTCTGGTTCAACAACGTCGAGACGAAGCCGGGCCGCGGTTACCCGCGCGACTACGAGGACCAGGAGCGCTGGAAGGGCGGGTGGAAGCTCGACCGCCGCGGGCGCCTGAAGCTGAAGGGCGGCGGCAAGCTGAAGAAGCTCGCGTCGATCTTCTGGAACCCGGACCTGCCGACGCTCGACGACTACTACGAGCCCTGGACCTACGACTACGAGACGCTGATCAGCTCACCCGCCTCGGACGTCCAGCCGGTGGCTCAGCCGATCTCGCAGGTCTCGGGCGAGCCGCTCAGCCTCGAATGGGGGCCGAACTGGGACGACGACCTCGCCGCCGCGGCCACCAGCGCCGCCCTCGACCCGAACCGGGCCGGGCTCGAGGAGCAGGTCAAGCTCGAGTTCGAGCACGCGTTCATGATGTACCTGCCGCGCATCTGCGAGCACTGCATCAACCCGTCGTGCGTGGCCTCCTGCCCCTCCGGCGCGATGTACAAGCGCGAGGAGGACGGCATCGTCCTCGTCGACCAGGAGGCCTGCCGCTCGTGGCGCTTCTGCGTCTCCGGCTGCCCGTACAAGAAGGTCTACTTCAACTGGCACACCGGCAAGGCCGAGAAGTGCAACTTCTGCTACCCGCGCGTTGAGGCCGGGATGCCCACCGTGTGCTCGGAGACCTGCGTCGGCAGGCTGCGACACCTCGGCATCGTCCTGATCGACACCGACCGCGTGGAAGAGGCCGCTTCGGTGCGGGACGAGAAGGACCTGATCGAGTCGCAGCTGTCGCTCTTCCTCGACCCCGAGGACCCGGAGGTGCGGGCGGCCGCCGAGCGCGACGGCATCCCGGCAGACTGGATCGAGGCGGCGCGCCGCTCGCCCGTGTACGCGCTCTGCAAGCGCTTCCGCGTGGCGCTGCCGCTGCATCCCGAGTACCGCACGCTGCCGATGGTCTGGTACGTGCCGCCGCTGTCGCCCGTCGAGAGCCTGGTGGAGGAGACGATCGACCCCGGCGTCGGCACCGACGAGGTGTTCGGGGCGATCGAGGACCTGCGCATCCCGGTCGAGTACCTGGCGGGCTTCCTGTCGGCCGGCGACCCCGAGCCGGTGCGGCTCTCGCTGCGGCGCCTCGCGGCGATGCGCAGCTTCATGCGCGGGTGGAACGTGCGCGGCGAGGGCGACGCGGCGCTGGCGGAGGCGGTCGGCATGACCGTGGAGGACGTGGAGGACATGTACCGCCAGGTGGCGATCGCCGACTACAACGACCGCTACGTGCTGCCGAAGACGCACCGCGGGGACACGCCCGGCGCGTTCGCGGACCAGGGCTCGTGCGGTCTCGACTTCGCGCGGCCCCCCGGCGCCACGCTGCCCGACCTCGAGGGCGCCGCCGAGGGGCAGGACTTCGACCTCGAGGACTACATCGTGCGGATGGGCGGCGAGGAGGGCAGGTCCGATGGGCGGTGACGAGCTCAAGCTGCTCTCGCTGCTGCTCCAGTACCCGGGCGACGAGCTGCTCGACGCGCGCGCCGAGCTGGCCGCGGCGGGCGCCGGCGGCGGGCCGGTCGGGCGGTTCCTCGACTGGTGGGCGCGCGAGGAGCCCGAGGAGCTCCGCCGCGTCTACGTGGAGACGTTCGACTTCAACCGCCGGGCGAGCCTCTACCTCACCTACCACGTGCACGGCGACCGCCGCCAGCGCGGGGTCGCGCTGCTGCGGCTGAAGCAGCGCTACGCGGCGGCGGGGCTCCCGCTGCTGGACGGCGAGCTGCCCGACTACCTGCCGGTGATGCTCGAGTTCGCGGCGCTCGCGCCGGAGGACATCGGGCTGGCCGCGCTCGCCGAGTGCCGCGAGGCGATCGAGCTGGTGCGCGCGGCGCTCCACGACGCCGGCAGCCAGTACGCCTCGCTGCTCGACGCGGTGGCCGCCGTGCTGCCGCGCCTTTCGAGCGCGCAGGCCGCGCGCGTCAGGCGTCTGGCGGCCGAGGGGCCGCCGTCGGAGCAGGTCGGGCTCGAGCCGTTCGCGCCGCCGGAGGTGATGCCGATGGAGAGCGCGCGGTGAGCCAGGGCGACCTGCTCCTCTACGCCATCCTGCCCTACGCGGCGATCGCCGCCTTCCTGGTCGGCCACTGGTGGCGCTACCGGCGCGACCAGTACCGCTGGACGGCGCGCTCGACCCAGCTGCTCGAGTCGCGCTGGCTCATGTACGGCAGCAACCTCTTCCACTACGGGGCGCTCGCGGCGATCGGCGGTCACGTGCTCGGCATCCTGGTGCCGATCTCGTGGACGCGCGAGGCCGGCATGTCGGACGACACCTACCACGTGATCTCGGCGATCGGCGGCATCGCGGCCGGCGCGGCGGTGGTGCTGAGCCTCGGCGTGCTGTTCGTGCGCCGGATGATCTTCCCGCGCGTGCGCGCGACGACGACCTACATGGACATGGTGGTGTTCACGCTGCTCGGGATCGTGATCATCACCGGCATGTGGTGCACGGTCAGCTCGAACCTCGGCGACCACGTCGAGTACCGCGAGACCGTCGCCCCCTGGTTCCGCAGCCTGTTCGCGTTCGACCCGCGGCCCGAGCTGATGACCGGCCGCGACGTCCCGTTCATCTTCCAGCTGCACGTGTGCCTCGCGTGGACGCTCTACGCCCTGTGGCCGTTCAGCCGGCTGGTCCACGCGTGGAGCATCCCGGTCGACTGGCTGCGGCGCAGCCCGATCCTCTACCGCGGGCGCGTGGCGGCGGCGAGGAGCGGGCGGTGAGCGCGCCCGCGAGGAGCGGGCGGTGAGCGCTCCCGCGCAGGAGCCGGCGGACGCCGGCGGGCGGAACCTCACGCTCGCCACGGCCGCGTTCCTGCTCTGCTTCTCGGCCTGGGGCATGCTCGCGCCGCTGGCACCGAAGCTCGAGGACAAGCTCGGGCTCTCGAACACGCAGACGGCGGTGATGATCGCACTGCCCGTGGTGCTCGGCTCCGTGCTGCGCATCCCGATGGGCGTCCTCACGGACCGCTTCGGCGGGCGCAAGGTGTTCGCCGCGATGCTCGTGTACTGCGCGCTGCCGCCGCTGCTCGTTGGCTTCGCCGACAGCTACGCGCTGCTGCTCGTGGCCGGCTTCTTCCTCGGCGTGTCGGGCGCATCGTTCGCGATCGGCGTGCCGTTCGTCTCCGAGTGGTTCCCGCCGCAGCGCCAGGGCCAGGCGCTCGGCCTGTACGGCATCGGGACCGCCGGCACGGCGATCTCGGCGTGGACGATGCCGGCGATCGTGGACAACTGGAGCCAGGAGGCGGCGGGCATCGTCTACTCGCTGGTGCTGCTCGCGTACGCCGCCGCGTGGTGGGTCACGGCGCGCAACGCGCCCGACCACCGCCCGCGCACGACCCCGTACGGGCAGGTCCTCCGCTCGGGCCTGACGCTGTGGCAGCTGTCGCTCTTCTACTTCGTCGCCTTCGGCGGCTTCGTGGCGATGTCGCTGTACCTGCCAAAGCTGCTGAGCGACTGGTTCGACTACTCGCAGACCAGCGCGGGCGCCCGCGCGGCGGGCTTCGTGGTGGTGGCCGCGCTGATCGCGCGGCCGCTGGGCGGCCGCTGGGCGGACCGCTTCGGCGGCCAGCGCGTGCTGAGCGTGGCGTTCCTGGGCGCCGGGTTCGACGCGATCGGGCTCTCGTGGCAGGCCTCCGACCCGAGCATCGGGCCGGTCACCTTCTTCTGCCTGACGATGGCGTTCTTCCTGGGCATGGGCGCGGGAGCGGTCTTCAAGATGGTTCCGACCTTCTATCCCGAGACGAAGGGCGCCGTGACGGGCATCGTGGGCGCTGCCGGCGGCCTCGGCGGGTTCTTCCCGCCGCTCGTGATGGGCATCGTCAAGGACGCGACCGGCGAGTACGTGATGGGCTTCGTGCTGCTGGTGGCGTTCGCATGGCTGTGCGCCGGACAGGCATTGACGCTGGCGGAGCCGCGGGGGGCGCGAATGCCGCCGGAGCGGACGGCGTCGTAGGGGCGCGGACAGGGCCGCCGGCCGCGCGTGCCCGCCTCCGTGCGGACTACGGATGCGGATCGGCGGCTGCCCCCGATGGCACGGCGGAGGCTCTCCCATAGGGTGCGGCGCGAAGGCAGGGAAGGAGCTTCGAACATGAGCCCGACGGGCAGCATCTCCGAGCCACTCCGGCACGACGTCGTCGCGCCGGCGATCGACGTGGCGGTCGTCGTCGACGTGATGCGGCTCGGGGTCGTGACGTGTCGCCCCGACACTTCGCTGCGGGAGGTGGCGCGCATCATGGCCACCTATCGCATCCACTCCGTCGTGGTGCTCGAGCCGGATGACGAGCGCCCCTGGGGCATCGTCACCGACGTCGACCTGGCGCGGGCGGCGACCGAGGACCTGGACGCGTTGACCGCGCGCGAGGTGGCGAGCACCGAGCTCGTCACGGTCGCCGCCGACGCCCGCCTCGCCCACGCGGCGAGGATGATGGCCGAGCACGGCCTGACGCATCTGCTCGTGGTCCAGCCGCACAGCGGCCTGCCGGTCGGTGTGCTGTCGACCCTCGACCTGGCGGGAGTGCTCGCCTGGGGCGGCACCGCCCAACAAGGAGGATGGAGATGACGACCACTGGCGCACAACCCCGGGAGACGGATTCGCCGCCCGCCACCTACACCGCGGCTGTCGTGCACCACTTCGGCGACCCGCTCACGATCGAGCAGGTGCCCCGCCCGCCGCTGGAACCGGGCCAGGTGCGCGTGAAGGTCGAGGCGTCGGGCCTCTGCCACACGGACATCCACGCCGCACACGGCGACTGGCCGGTCAAGCCGTCGCCTCCGTTCGTGCCGGGCCACGAGGGCGTCGGCATCGTGACCGAGCTCGGCCCGGGCGTGACCGAGGTGGCCGTGGGCGACCGCGTCGCCATGCCGTGGCTCGGCTACGCGTGCGGCACGTGCGACCACTGCGTGTCCGGCTGGGAGACGCTCTGCCTCGAGCAGAAGAACATGGGCTACTCGATCGACGGCGGATTCGGCGAGGAGGCAGTGGCCTACGCCCACTACGTCGTGGAGGTCCCGGAGGGGATCGACCCGCTCGACGCCGCTCCGCTGACCTGCGCCGGCGTGACCACCTACAAGGCGATCAAGGTCGGCGGGACGCGCTCGTCCGATCTGGTCGCTGTGTTCGGCGTCGGCGGGCTCGGCCATCTCGCGATCCAGTACGCCGCGATCGCCGGCGGCCGCGTGATCGCCGTGGACGTCCTCGACGAGAAGCTCGAGCTCGCGCGCGAGCTCGGCGCCGAGTTCACCGTGAACGCCGCGACCGAGGACCCGGTCGAGGCGATCCAGCGGCTCGGCGGCGCCGACCAGGCGATCGCGCTCGCGGTCTCGCCACGGTCGTTCGAGCAGGCGTTCGGCTCGCTGAGGCGAGGCGGGACGCTCGTGTTCGTGGCGCTGCCGCCCGAGAACGAGATGAGCCTGCCGATCTTCGAGACGGTGCTCGGCGGCATCACGGTCGTCGGCTCGATCGTGGGCACGCGGAGCGACCTGCGCGAGGTCTTCGAGCTCCACGCCGCGGGCAAGACCAGGGTGATCCGCGAGGTGCGCCCGCTGGATAGCGTCAACGAGTCGATCGCGGACGTGCTGGAGGGACACGTCGCCGCGCGCATCGTGTTCGAGCCCTGAACGGAGGCCGAGGATGACCGTGATAGCCGGATTCGACGGGAACCCACAGGGGCGCGACGCGCTCGTGCTCGCCGCCTCGCTCGCGCGCGCCCTCGGGGAGCGCCTGCTCGTCGCGACGATCTACGACGTGCGCGAGGCGATCCCCGACCGGCACGTGCCGGCGGTGCGCGACCTGGCCGAGGCCACCGCGCGCGAGGGCGTGGGTGAGCTCGGCGATGAGATCGAGGCCGAGCCGATCGCCGCGCCCGGACGTTCGACCCCCCACGGGCTGCACGAGCTGGCCGAGTCGGAGGGGGCGACCGCGGTCGTCGTCGGCTCGACCCACCGCGGCGCCTTCGGGCGCGTCCTCGCGGGCAACGTGGCCTCCCACCTGCTCACGAGCTCGCCCTGCGCCGTGGTGGTCGCCCCGCGCGGCCTCGCGCGGCAGGGCGTGCCGACGTTGTCACGCATCGGCGTCGCGTTCGACGGGGGCTCGGAGTCGTGGATCGCACTGCAGGCCGCGTGCGCGATCGCGGTCAGGGCCGGCGCGACGCTGCGACTGATACGTGCGCTCGAGCCGCTGATCTCGCTTCCGGAGACTCCGGTCGAGACGGAGGAGCTGCTGGCGGCCCAGCGCGCCCAGGCCAGGCTCGAGGTCGAGCGGGCCACGGCGAGCATCTCCGAGCAGCTGGAGCCCGATGCGCGATTGATCGTCGGCGACCCCGTGCACGTGCTCGAGCGCGAGGCCCACGACGGGCTCGACCTGCTCGTCCTCGGCTCCCGCGGCTACGGGCCGGTGCGCCGGGTGCTGCTCAGCAGCGTCTCGGGCGAGCTGGTGCGCCTGGCCGCGTGTCCCCTGATCGTCGTGCCGCGCGACGTCGAGTTCGACGCCGGCGCCGGCGGCCTGGCCGCGCGGGACGAGGCGGTCTCGGGACGCGGCGGGACCTGACGACGCGCAAGTGGACCGCGTCGCGATCTTCGGGCCCAACCCGATCCTGAACATCACGATCGAGCCAGGGGACGACATTCACGTCCACGTCGGCGGCCAGGGCGTTTGGGTGGCGCGCACGGCCGGCGAGCTCGGCGCGCACCCGATCCTCTGCGGGTTCGTCGGGGGCGAGCCCGGCCGCCTGCTCGAGGCGATGGTCGACGAGCTTCCCGGTGAGCGGCGGCTGGTGCCGACCGCCGCGGCATCCGGATGCTCCGTGGTCGACCGCCGTGACGGCAGCGGCAAGGTGATCGCGACCGCCTGGAGCGGGCCCCCGTCGCGACACGAGGCGGACGATCTCTTCTCGCTCACGTGCGCCGCCGCGCTCGACAGCTCCGTGCTCGCCGTTTGCAACCCCTGGCCGGGTGAGCTGCTGCCGCTCGACCTCTACGGCAACCTCGTCGCGGACGTGCGCGCGAACGGCGTGCCGGTGCTCGTGGATCTCTCCTCGCCGCGGCTCGACAGCGCCCTGGAGGGCGGCCCGGAGCTCGTCAAGATCAACGACTGGGAGCTGGCCGAGTTCGTCGCCGGCCCGGTCGACGGGCCGCGGCTGCGCGCGGGGGCGGAGCGCCTGCTGGAACGGGGCGCCGGGACGGCGGTCGTCACCCGCGGCGCCGAGCCGGCGCTGGCGGTCACCGCCGGCGGGGCGTGGGAGGTCGTCCCGCCGCGGCTCGAGCGCGGCTTCCGCGAGGGCTGCGGCGACTCCATGCTCGGCGCGATGGCGGCGGCGTGGGCGGCAGGTCTCGGGCTCGAGCGCGCGCTGGTGCTCGGCGCCGCGGCCGGCGCGGCCTGCTTCCTGAGGCACGGCCTCGGCAGCGCGCACCGGACGGTGATCGAGGAGCTCGCCGAGCGCGTGGAGCTGCGCCCGGCTCGGCCGTAGGCGCGCTACGTCGCCGGTGGATAGGGCGGCTCGACGTCGTCCCCGGCCAGGATCGCCGCGGGAGCCACGTGGAGCATCCAGTCGACGTGCCGCGCCAAGGGCGCCGACGCCCGCAGGGCCGCCTCGGCGCCCGACAGGCGCACCGGGCGTCCCGCGCGCGAGCTGTGAGAGTCGCTCCCCAGCACGTGCACCAGCCCGCGCTCTGCCAGGTCGACCATTGTGGGGGCCGCCCGCTCGTCCTCCAGCATCGCGGCGGTCGCCTGGACGATGGCGCCGCGGTCGACCAGCCGCGCCAGGCGCACCGCCAGGTCGGGCGCCCAGTGGCGCTCGGGGTGCGCGATCACGCTGCGGATGCCGCGGCGTGCGAGCTCCTCGGCGGCCTCGGCGAGTGAGTCGGCGAGCGGCCCCGGGGCCGGCTCGAGCAGCAGCCAGCGCCCGCCGCCCCCGAGCGTGAGCGCGTGCAGCTCGGCGGCCTCCAGCCCCTGCAGGGCGGTCTCGGCCACCTCGCCGCCGGCGGCGACGCGCACGGTCAGCCCGCGCCGCTCGAGCTCCGCGTTCAACTCGCTGACCCGGCTCGGAAGGGTCTCGATCACCACGTCGTGGTCGTGGCGGATGTGAGGCGTGGCGCAGACGGTGCGGATGCCGTCCTCGTCTGCCTGGCGGGCCATGCCGACGGCGTCGTCGATGTCGAGCGCGCCGTCGTCGAGCCCAGGGAGGATGTGGCAGTGGAGGTCGATCACCGCAGGAGGGCGCGGTCGAAGAACCCGATCACGCGCCGTTCGTATTCGCGCGGATGCGCCACCAGGCCGCCCGTGTGACCGCCGTCGGGAACCTTCCACAGCGCCTTCGGGGGCCGAGCCGCGGCGTAGTAGGTCGGGTTCAGCTCCTCACCGCCCTGCCCGTGCGCGGCGTAGATCAGGAAGACCGGGTGCGGCGCTATGCGTGGCACGAGGCCGGCGAGGTCCGGGGGCGGCGAGTCGCCGCTCAGAACCGCGGTCGCCGCCGTCGTGACCAGCCAGGGCGACAGCCAGCGGGCGCGACCGGGCGTATGCATCTGCTCCCGCAGCGAGCGGATGCCCGCGCCCTCGGAGACGACCGCGGCGAGCGCGCGGTGCCGTGCGGCCGTCTGCAGGAGGAGCTCGCCGCCGACCGACAGCCCGAGGCCGCCGATGCGGCCGCGCTCCACGTCGAGCCTGCGCCGCAGGAACGCGAGCGCGGCGGCCAGGTCCTTCTCGCCGTTCCATCCGAGTCCGTTGAAGTCTCCCTCGCTCTCGCCCTCCCCGCGGCGGTCGAGCAGCAGCACCCCGTAGCCGTGGCGCGCGAGCATGCGGGCGTGCCTCACCGGGCTCGAGCGGCCCGGGAAGGCGATGACGGCGGCACCGTTGCGCGAGCGCACGTACCAGCCGGCCAGCCGCAGGCCGTCGGCGGTCTCGAAGCCGACGCGCTCGTACGGCCGGCCGAGGTCCGCTCGCTCCACCGGCGCGCGCGGCGTGTGCGTGATCACGATCGCGAGCGCGACCGGCAACGCCACGAGCCAGCCGGCCACGACGGCGGCGGCGCCGACCAGCAGGCGCCTGGCGTACCGGCGCGGAAGCGCCTCGTCCAGGCGGCGGGAGCGCCACAGCGTGCGCGCCCCCAGCGCCAGGAGGGCGACGCCCGCGGCCGCCGCCAGCACGCTCGTGACGTCGTCGCCGGCGACCCCGTCGACGACGACATGAGCCACGCCGTCCGCGACCCCCGCCGTCACCGCCAGCGCCCCCGAGGTGAGCGCGGCGAACCCGCGCAGCCCGGCGCGCAGGTGGGGGTATGCGAGCACCAGGCCCAGCGCGACGGCGACCGGAACGGCGGCGCCGAGCAGATGGTCCCCGGCGGAGGTGCCCGGCTCGCGGTGCACGAAGGCGTCGTCGACCACCGCGATGGCGACCACCGCCATCGCGATCCGGAAGAGCCGGATCTCGGTGTGGGTGGCGCCGGCCCGCAGGCGGGCCGGCGCAGCCTCAGCCGGGTGGAGCACGTTGAGGTAACGCTACGGCCGCCCGCCCTTCGCCGCATCGCGCCCAGCCCGCAGGCGGGCTACGCACCTCCACGCACCAACGCTGCGGGTTCTCCCGGATGGCGGGTCGCCGGGCGGCGTGCCGGCCCCAGCCGCAACGGCAACCAGGGCGTCGGACCTGCTGCCCTGGGAGGTGATGTCGACTAACCGGTGCTATAGCACCCACAAGTCGACATCACCCTCACCAGGAGCACGGTCAACCCGCGCCGCCGCGCCAGTAACTTGCGCCCAGTGCCCATCGACGGCCTCGATCACGTCCAGGTCGCGGCCCCTCCCGGCTGCGAGGCGCAGGCGCGCCGGTTCTTCGGCGAGCTGCTCGGGCTCCCCGAGCTCGAGAAGCCCGCGCCGCTGCGCGCTCGCGGCGGCGTCTGGTTCCGCGTAGGCGCCCAGCAGCTGCACGTTGGCGTCACCGACGACTTCGCGCCCGCCCGCAAGGCCCATCCGGCGTTCCGCGTGCGGCCCGGCGAGCTCGACCGGCTCGCCGCCCGCCTGGAGGCTGCCGGCGCCGAGGTCCGCTGGGACGACGCGCTCGACGGCGCCCGGCGCTTCTACACCGAGGACGCCTGGGGCAACCGGATCGAGCTGATCGCCGCCGGGTAGTGCCCGGATTGATCCGTGCGGCGTCCGGGGAGAAGAGGGTCATGGGCTTCAGAGGAACGACCAAGGCGCTGGCGGCCGCGCTCGTCGCGGCCACGCTCGCGGGCGGCCCGGCCGCCTGCGGCGGCGACGACGATGACAACGGCGGCAGCGGCGGTGGTGGTGGCGGCGGCGGGCCGAAGATCGCGCTGCTCCTGCCGGAGACCAAGACCGCCCGCTACGAGGCGCACGACCGGCCCGGCTTCACGAACAAGGTCAAGGAGCTGTGCCCCAACTGCGAGGTCGTCTACGCGAACGCCTCGCAGGACGCCAACAAGCAGCTGGCCCAGGCCGAGGCGGCGATCACGGACGGCGCCAAGGTGCTCGTGCTCGACGCCGTGGACGCGGAGGCGGCGACCGGCATCGTCCAGCGGGCAAAGCAGCAGGACATCCCGGTGCTCGCCTACGACCGCCTGATCTCCGGCGCCGACATCGACTGGTACGTGTCGTTCAACAACGTGCGCCAGGGGCGCATCCAGGCCCAGAGTCTGCTCGACGGGCTCGGCGGCAGCGGCAAGGGCAAGTCGATCGTGATGGTCAACGGCGCGCCGACGGATCCGAGCGCCGGCGACTACAAGCAGGGCGCCCACCAGGTGCTCGACAAGAGCGGCGTGAAGATCGCCAAGGAGTACGACACGCCCGACTGGAGCCCGGACAAGGCGCAGCTCGAGATGGACCAGGCCGTGACCGCGCTCGGCAAGGACAAGGTCGCCGGCGTGTACTCGGCCAACGACGGCATGGCCGGAGGCATCATCGCCTCGCTGAAGGGCGCCGGCATCGACCCGAAGAAGGTGCCCGTGACCGGCGGCGACGCGGAGGTCACGGCGATCCAGCGCATCCTCGCCGGCGAGCAGTACGCGACGATCTACCTGACGATCAAGAGGCAGGCGGAGGTGTCGGCGGAGATCGCGGTCGCCGCGGCGCAGGGCAAGGACGTGCCCTCCGGGCTCATCAACGCCCAGGTTGACAACGGCGAGGAGAAGGTGCCGTCGGTTCTGTTGACGCCGGTGGCGGTGACGAAGGACAACATCGCGGGCACCGTGATCAAGGACGGGTTCTACGAGCCGTCCGAGATCTGCACTGGTAGCTACTCTGCTGCCTGCAAGTCGGCAGGTATTGGGTAGGACCACCTTTCCTTTAGGAGTACGAACCGCATGACCTCTTTCGCCAAGCGATGCTTGATCGTCGCGCTGCCGGTGCTCGCCGCCTCCCTCACGGCATTCAGCGCCGCCGCGTCCGCCGCCACCCTCTCCGTCGGGGTGAGCTGCGCTCGTTACATCCCCGCGTTCGCCGGCCAGGAATGGATCCCGGTGACGGGCGCCGGCTTCACGCCGAACCCCGACCCGACCGTCAACACGGTCGAGCTCGGCTGGCCCGGCGGCGACCTGGCCGGCTTCGCGCCGGCCGCCACGAACGGCTCATTCACCAAGGCCCTGCTCATGCCCACGGACTTCATCCGCACCGGCGCCGGACGGACCAAGACCTACACGCTGACGGCGACCGACCGGCTGACGCCGGGCCTCGTCGCGTCGGCGCCGGTGACGTTCGTCCGGGCCGGGGTGTCAGTCCGCCCGTCGCACCTGCGGCGGAACCTGAGTCGCAAGGTGCGCTGGTCCACCTACGGCGCGCCGACCGGGGCGAAGCTCTACGGACACTGGACGTTCAAGGGGCGCAAGAAGGCCACGCGCAGCTTCGGACGCGCGCGCGGCGCCTGCGGGATCTCCCACAAGCGCGCGCCGTTCCTGCCCACCCGGCCGCGCAACGGGACGTGGAAGGTCTACGTGACGATCGGGAAGCGCTTCTCGCGCAAGAAGGCGCTCTTCCGGGTGGACCTGAACGTGTTCAGCTTCTTCTCGAGCCGCGCCGCCGACGTGCGCTAGTCCGCGGTGTCGCGCTGCTCGACGAACTGCTCGTCCTTGCTCGTGATCTCGCCCGACTCGAGCGCCCGGCTGCGCTCCAGCTCGGCGTTCAGCTCGGCCCCCAGCAGGATGCAGATGTTCGAGATCCACAGCCAGAGCAGGAACACGATCGGCCCGGCGAGCGCTCCGTATGTCTTGTTGTAGGAGCCGAAGTTCGACACGTAGAACGCGAACGCCACCGATGCGATCACCCACCCGAGCACCGCGAGCAGGCCGCCCGGTGAGAAGAGCCGGAACGGCAGCTTGACGTTCGGTGCGCCCCAGTAGAGCAGGGCGAACATCATGCTCACGAGAATCAGCAGCACCGGCCACTTGGCGAGGTTCCAGGCGTCAACGGCGGTGCCGCCCACGCCGATCACGTCGCCGACCTCCCGCGCCAGGCCCCCCGTGAGCGTGACCGCGAACGCGATCACGCCGGCGAACACCATCAGGACGATCGTCAGCGCGACGCGCGTCCCGAGGGTCTTCGCGAGCGGACGGCCCTCCTCGACGTCGTAGATCGAGTTCGACGCGCTCATGAACCCGTTGACGTAGCCGGACGACGCCCAGATCGCGCCCACTAGGCCGATGACGAAGGCGATGCCCGACGCCCCACGCGCGCCCTGGAGGTTCTTGATCGCGCTCGTGAAGATGTCCTGCGCGGGCCCGGGGGCGACCTCATCCAGGTTCTTGATCAGCGAGTCGGTCACCGACGAGCCGATCAGCCCCAGCACGGACACGACCACCAGCAGGGCGGGAAAGATCGCGAGCACCCCGTAGTAGGTGAGCGCGGCCGCCCAGTCGGTGAGCTTGTCCTCCTTGAAGGCCTTGACCGTGCGCTTGAGCGCATCGATCCACGAGCCGCTGGAGAGGTCGGTGAGGCCCGTCGCGGCGTCCCCACCCGCCGCGCTTGCGTCCGAGCTGGCCATGTCTGCGCTCCTTTGACGGACCGGCGGTGTCAGGCGGGTCAAAGCCTACGCCCTTTGCCGGGGCGATCCCGGCTATCCGGCGGCGAGCGCGTCCGGGTGGGAGAGCGCCTGCATCTGGCGCGCGAGCCTCGCCCCCTCCTCGCCCAGCCCGTCCGCCTCACGCTCGAGCAGCCGCACGGCAGCGCCGAGCGCCCGCAGGAGCCCGCCGCGGTCGAGCGAGCGGACGAGCGCGTGCTCGGCCTCGCCTAGCAGCTCGGGCGAAAGCCGGTCGAGCCCGCGGCCGTACGCGGCCTCGAGCCCCTCGCGGCGGCAGGCCAGCGCCAGCGCCTCGTCGCGCACGCCGCTGATCCAGTACTCCGCCTGCCACGCCCGGCCGCGCTCGATGCAGATCCGCGCGCGCACCACGTGGTGCACCGCGAATCCGAACACCTGCTGCGCCCGCGGCGGCTCCGCGGGCGGGCGCTCGACCGCGTGGCCGAACAGCAGCCGGAAGCGCGGACCGCGCGCGCCGAAGTCGCGCTGCGGCGTGAACGACACGTCCACCTGGAGGCTCGACTCGAGCAGGAACACGCGATAGACGGACGAGCCCGCCTGCAGGTCGAACAGATGGGCCGCGCCGAGCTCGTCCCCCAGCACGCGCGTCCAGTCCGCCAGGACCTCGTCGACCGCCACGCCGTCGCCCACGCCGAGCGTCACGTCGACGTCCGACCAGCGGTCGGCCCGGCCGTCCGCCTCGGCGCCGACGAGCGCGCAGGCGACCACGCGGGAGTCCGCGCGTGCCATCTCGACCAGGCGGTCGCGCACCCGCTCTCGCTCTTCGACGCTGAAGATCATCGTCGCCTCGAGCGACCCTACCCCGCCGCGGGCGGCGGAAAGCCGACGTCGCCGGGCGTAGCCGGGCCGTGCCTGGGTACTCGCCTGCCGTGTCCGAGGAACGCGTCGTCAGCTTTCGCCCGCGGACGATCCTGACCGCGGCGGCCCTGCTGCTCGCGCTCGCCGCCGCGATCCTCGTGGTCTGGGTCGCGCGCCGCGCGATCACCTGGGTGCTGATCTCGCTCTTCCTCGCGCTCGCGCTGAACCCGGCGGTGGAGGCGCTCCAGCGCCGCGGGCTCCGGCGCCGCGGGGCGGCGGTTGCCACGATCTACGTGTTCGCGGTGCTGCTCGTGGTCGGCTTGACGGCGCTGCTGGTCCCGCCGCTGGTGCGCCAGATCGGCGACCTGGCGGACGCGGCGCCCGGGTACGCGAGCGACTTCACGCACGGCCGCGGGCCGCTCGGGTTCCTCGAGACGAAGTATCACCTGAGCAGGCACATCAAGGACGCCGTGCAGGGCGGCGGCGCCGACACCGCCCTCTCGGTCGGGCGCGGCATCGTCACCGGCGTCGCCGGCGTCGTGACGATCATCTTCATGACCTTCTTCATGCTGCTCGAGGGCCCCGCCTGGACCGAGCGCTTCTACGGCCTCCTGCCGACCGCGGGGCAGGCGCGCTGGCGCCGGGTCGGCACGGAGATCTACCGGACCGTCGGCGGATACGTGAGCGGCAACCTGCTGATCAGCGTGATCGCCGGCGCAGCGGCCACGCTCGTGCTGGTCGTCCTCGACGTGCCCTTCGCGCTGGCGCTGGGCCTGGTGGTCGCCGTGCTCGACCTCGTGCCGCTCGCCGGCGCGACCCTCGCGGCGATCATCGTCTCGGTGGTGGCGTTCGTCGACTCCACCACCTCCGGGATCGTCGTGCTGGTCTTCTTCATCGTCTACCAGCAGCTGGAGAACCACCTGCTCCAGCCGATCGTCTACGGCCGCCGGGTCCAGCTCTCGCCGCTGGTCGTGCTGATCTCGATCCTGATCGGCGCCGAGCTCGCGGGAATCCTCGGCGCGCTCGGGGCGATCCCGATCGCCGGGTCGTTGCAGGTCATCCTGCTCGACTGGCTCGAGCACCGCGGCCGCGGCCGGGCGGTGATCCCAGGCGCCGCCGAGGGCGGCCCGCGGGTCGAGCCGCCCGTGCCGGCCTGAGCCGCCCCTACGTGAGGAACTCGTCGCTCTGCGTCAGCAGACCGAACAGCACGAGGAAGTCGATCGTGAGCACCGCGAGCGCCCACAGCGGGAACACGAACATGACGATCACGGTCAGCATCGCGCTGATGCCGGCGAAGGCGACACCCAGCCACAGGCCCCACACGTTCCGCTGGAAGATCAGCACGCCGGTGATGAGCTGCGCGATCCCGACGATCAGCCAGAACCAGCCCCAGGCGGTGAGGTCGATCCCGTAGAGCACCTCCTTGGCCTGACGTTCGATCGTGTCGTCGTTGGACAGCGCGGCGATTCCGCTCAGGGCGTTGTACCCGCCGGCGAGCACCGCCATCACGCCGGCGAAGGTGATCCACCCGGAGCGCTTTGCGACGTCGTTCGCCATCCAGCTCTCCTTCCGTAGCTTGGCGGGCGGACTGTAGGCCCGCCCCCGGACGCTACGGCCCGTCCGGCCCGCCGACGGCGGCCGTGCACTCGCCGTGGAACACGTGGCCCCTGATCCAGCGGTGCTCGTCGCGGGCGAAAACGGGCCGGCGGCAGACGCCGCACAGGCCCAGGCGCCGCACCCGCCTGGCACTCCATCGGGCCTGTACGGCGTTCACGAGCCTCTGCGTCGGACGGTCCGGGCTCACAGGGTCAGCGTAGCCATCGCCGCTCATGGGGCCGTCGGAGCGCGCTCCTCAAGGCGGTCGCGCCGATCACGCCGAGCACGAACACGATCACGCCGAGCACGCCCACGTTCCACGACGCCGTCGCGCTGTCCGCCAGCCAGTACGCGCTGACGAACAGCCACACGCCGATGGCGACATTGATCCACGAGAGCCAGGACGCCCGGTACGCGCCGGCCAGGCGCACGAGCGCGAGCACCGCCACGATCGCCCCGAACACGACCGGGTTCCACGTCGCGTCGTCCGATGTGTAGCCGAGCACCCAGGGCGAGATGATCAGCCAGATCCCCGCCAGCAGGTTGAGTCCGGCGGCGCCGGCCACCTCGTGCTGCAAGGCGGGCCGCCCGGCGGGGTCGCGGGGAGCGGGCCCCCGGGAGGGGCCGCGGGGAACGGGCCGTCGTGGCCCGCGGCCTGCCGTGGTTCGCTCTGGAGTAGCCATGGATCCTCCTTCGGATCGGGTCGTCACCTCCGTCGTTGCCGTGCCAGGCGAGCCGCACCAGGCCCGGTAATGGGGATGACGCCCGCGGCCCGGGAGGGGTCCGCGAGCCGACAGCGACCGCCTCTCGCCTCTCTTTGGGCGAGGCTAGGGCGCCCGCGGCGTTGGGCTGGGGAAGGGCCCACCCGCGGCGGCGCGCCGGCCGCCCGCGGCGGCGCGCCGGCCGCCCGCGGCGGCGCGCCGGCCCGCTGCGGGCCCGAACGCGCTCCGGCCGAGTGTGGTGCGTCTTGGTCAACCACAGGTTGACCCAAACCCGCCACACTCGGCCGCCCGGCGCGGGCCCGAACGCGCTCCGGCGCTCCCGTAACACGCGCGTGCCAAACACGTCGGCCGCGCGTCA
>DASXAA010000229.1:0-18967 GCA_036407035.1 Thermoleophilaceae bacterium
GCTTCCGCGCCCGCGCGAAGCACTCGGAAGGCACCAGCCGCGGCACGATCTGGCTGACCGCCGACCGCTGCGACGGCACGCTCACCAAGGTCACACGCGGCAAGGTCGCCGTACGCGACTTCCGCCGCAAGAAGACCATCAACGTCAAGGCCGGCAAGAGCTACCTCGCCCGCGCCCGCGGCTAGGCCCGCCGCACCTCCAGCAGGTACGCCACCATCACGTCCCTGTCTCCGAACGTGAGGTGGTACGCGTCGGAGAGCTCCTCCACGCGCTCGATGTGCTCCTTGCGGCTGCTGAAGAGGTCGCTGAACTCGAAGAACGCGTAGTCCGCCACGCGCGCCTCGAAGCCGTGCCGGTGCAGCAGGTCCTCGGTGCGCTGCTGGCCGAGGATCGATATCTGCAGCAGGTAGGCCACGCCGTCGTCGGCGAGCGCCTGCGGCAGGGTCGAGATCAGGTGGTCGAGGAGGTTGCGGCCCCAGTAGTCGAGCGGGCGGTGGGTGCCGATCTGCTCGGTCGGGTCGACCGGCGTCTCGTAGAGGCTCGCGACGATCAGCTCGTAGCGCTCCTCGGGGATCCAGGGGTAGAGGTCGACCGCCGCGCCGGTGACGCGGTCCGACACGCCGTTGCGGAACGCGTTGGCGAGCGTGTTGGCCACGGCCTGCTCGTCGATGTCGATCGCGTGCACGTGGTCGGCGCCGTTCAGCGCCAGCTGGACGGTGAGGATGCCGGTGCCGCAGCCGACGTCGAGGCAGCGCTGGCGGTTGCCGATCCCCTCCTGGAAGAGGTGGCGCCAGATCAGGAAGCTGCCCTGGGTCGGCACGAACACGCCCGGCTCGCACACGATCTCCGGGAAGGGCAGCGGGTACAGCGAGCGGCCCTTCATGTCCGGCCAGCGCTGCCCGCCGTCCCTGCGGATCGGCTCGATCGGGGCGCCGACAGTGTCGCCGTTCAGGTCCTCCGCGCGCCGGTTGCCGGCCTGCGTGCCCTCGAGCCGCTTGGCGGCGGTCTCGATCAGCGCCGGCCCGACGCCGCAGCAGCCGCCGATGATCCTCGCCCCCTCCTCGCGCCACTCGAGCGCCATCTGGGCGTACTCGTCGCCCGTGATCTGGCGGTCGAAGCGCCAGCCCTCGCTCGTCAGGTAGCCGAGGTTCGGGTACACGCCGAGCGGCAGGTCGGTGAAGTCGCGCAGGTAGGAGAGGATCCCCGGCACGTGGTCGGGCGGGATGCAGTTGATGAGGAGCGCGCCGACCCCCATCTCCTCGAACCGCCGCGCGGCGCGGCCGAAGAGGTCGCCCTCGGGGCCGCCCCAGTGCTGCCCGTACACGCCGCACACGCCGCGGCGGCAGCGGCGGAAGCTGAGCCAGACCGGCGTGCCGGTCGCGAGCAGGCTCTCGACGGTCGCGTAGAGCGTGTCGCCGATCAGCGACAGCGTCTCCAGCAGGATCACGTCGGCGCGCTCCTCCTGGAGCACGCGCGCGAGCAGCCGAACGGTCTCCGGTCCCTCGGGGCTGTCGAGGTCGCCGTTGAGGCTGAACGCGACGGCGCAGGCACCCGCCCGCCCCTCCTCCTCGATCGCCTCGTGCACCAGCCGCAGCCCGCGCCGCGCGATGTCCATCCAGTGGACCGGCTCGGCGCTGTCCCACAGTCGCGGGCCGCCGTCGCGCAGCGCGCTCGGGAGGCCCCACGTGTTGGTCGAGATCACGTCGCAGCCGCTACGCACGTAGCGGCGGTGCACCTCGAGCACGTCGGCTGGGCTCCGCACGAGCGCGCGGGTGCCCCACAGCCCCTCGTCGGAGCCGGGGCTGTCGCCGGCGCCGGGCAGCTCCGTGGCGGTGCCGCCGTCGAGGATGATGCAGCGGTCGGCCGCGAGCATGTCCGTCAGGTGCCCGTAGGCGGTCAGGGGACGGATGTCGCGCTGCACCGCCATCTACGCGTGCCTCGCGCGCGGGCCGGCGACCTCGAGGTAGCGGGTGGTCGCCTCGACGCGGTTCGCGGCCCCCAGCTTGCGCAGCACGTTCTTCACATGGAACTTCACGGTGCCCTCGGACACTACGAGCTCGCGCGCGATCGCCCGGTTGCTCGCGCCGCGCGCCATCAGGCGCAGCACGTCGAGCTCGCGCCTCGTCAGCAGGTCCTCGAGCCGTTGCGGCTCGATGCCCGCGTCCGGCGCCGCGCCGGCGGACGGCGGTCCGAGGCCGTTCGCCTCGCCCTCCGCGTCGAGGCCGATCGCGCTGTCGGACAGCTCGCCACCAGCGCGTCGGTCCAGGCCACGAGGTGGCGCAGCCGGCGCCGCTGCTCGCGGACGCGCCTGCGGAGCACCGCGCGCTCGGTCACGTACGCGAGCCCGTCGGCGAAGGTCCACACCGCGTCGCAGTCGGCCTCCTCCACGGGCGGATCGAGTCGGTCCGCGTGCACGAAGCCGATCGTGCGGCCGTCGAGCACGATCGGCGCGGCCACGTAGGCGCTGCCGTCCATGGGCGCCGGCGGCGGCTGCGGCACGCGCGGGTGCTCGGTCGGGTCGGGCACGATGGTGGCGCGGCGCAGGCGCACGAGCTCGGCCTCGATCAGCGGGTACTCGAGCCGCAGCGGCCGCTCGCGCAGCGCATCGAGCGCGCCCGCGGCGGCGCCCGGATCGCCGCGGAACCAGGCCGACACCGGTTGTAGCTCGGAGCTCTCCACCCGCGTCACCAGTACCCGGTCGAGCGCCGCGCTCTCAGCCAGCTCGGCCGGCGCCTGGGCGAGCACCTCGGCGAGCGGCCCGAGCTCCCTGAGGCGCGCGAGCGCCGCGTGCACGCGCTCGAGCGTCTCGAGGCGGTGCCTGGCTCCAGCGGGTGACGCCACAGCCGGAACCATATCCAACGGATAGGTCCCTCCCCCCATAACGAGCAGGCTCAGTTCAACGCCGCCGCCGCCGTGACGTGCGCGGCGCGCAGGCGCGCGAGCGCGTCGTGCCCGACCATCGCCATCCCGGCCACGCGGCCGCGCTGGGCGAGGGCCTCGAAGGCCTCGGGCCCGCAGCCGGCCGGGAACACGAGCATGTAGCCGCCATCGCGCTCTCGCAGCACGAGCACCTCGGAGCCCGCCAGCGCGCCGGCCCCGACCTCGTCCGCCGACAGGCCGCTCGGCAGCGCGCTCGCATCGAGCACGGCCGCGGCGCGCGGGCCGACGATCGAGAGCGCGTCGGCGGCGGGGAGCGAGCGGGCGCGCACGGGGATCCCCGTTGTGGCCGCCGCGCGGCCGATCACGCTCCGCCAGCGGTCCACGGCGCCGGGCGCGCCGACCACGAGCGCCCGGTCGTCCGCCGGACGGCAGCACCAGGTGTCGGCGACGCAGACCGCACCCCCGGTCTGCGGGACTCCGCCCGGCACGGCAGCGTCGAGCGCGTGGTCGAGGAAGGGCTCCTCGCCGGTCACCTCGAGCACGCGCAGGTCCGAGCGGTCCGCCAGCCCGACTGCCTTGAGGCAGACCGCCATCTCCGCCGCGACCGAGCCGTAGTGGGCGATCACGTCCAGCCCACCGCGGTGGACGCGCACGGCACCGGTGCCGCCTGCTGCGCTCAGCATCTCGCCCGCGATGCTACGAGCCGGGCGGGCGCCGCACACTATCCCAGGGATAGGTCTCTCCTATCCCTTTGGGAGGGATTCGCCCAAAGAACCCGTCTCAGAACCCTCCGCGGGCCCGAGGCCGGCCATGACCATCGCGTAGGTTTCGAGACGGGTTCTACTGCGCCTGCGCCTGCGGGCGCCCCACGCGCGTCTGGCCGAGGCTCGTGAAGAGCTCGGGCTCCACGTCGAGGGCGGTCACGGCGAGCTCCGCGAACAGCGACGCGCGGTCCAGCTCGTCGGGCGTGTACTGGCCGCCGTCGCGGCGATCCAGGATCGAGAGCACCCCGATCGGGTCGTCGTTTCGCATCAGCGGCACGACCAGCATCGTGTAAGGGACGTAGCCCGTGCCGGCGGCGATCTGGGAGGCGAAGCGGGGGTCGTTGCGGCAGTCGGTCGCCTGGCCCTCGCCGCTCGCCACCACGGCGCCCGAGATCCCCACCCCGGGAGGCAGCCGCACGCCGACGATCTCGTGCGCGCCCGCGCCCCAGGCGGACTGGTAGACGAGCTCGTCGGTGGTCCTGTCGATCAGCGCGATCGACGACGCGGCGGCGCCGAACACGCCGGCGGCCGTGCGCACGATGCCCTCCATCAGCTGGCGCGGCGCCGCCGGGCGCTCGACGCTCAGCGCGAGCGACTCGCCGGAGCTGTGCGCGAGCGGCGCGCCGAGCGCCTTCGCGAATGCCGAGACGGAGGCCACGCGCCGCTCCGGGATCATCTCGAGCCCGGCGTGGATCGTGTCCTCGAGCGCGGGCGTCACGCCGGGCACGATGTCGCTGAGGCGCTTGGGGTCCGCGTACACCGGCGGCTTGCCGGCGAGCAGCATCCAGAGCGTGGCCGCGACGCCGAACACGTCGCTGCGCGGCGACACCGCGCCGCCCGCGAACACCTCCGGCGCCATGAACCGCGGCGTGCCGACCCCGACCGTGCCGTAGTCCTCGTCGCCCAGCTCGCGTGCCACGCCGAAGTCCACCAGCACGATCCCGTCCTCGCTCAGGATCATGTTCTGCGGCTTCACGTCGCGGTGGATGATCTGCTGCTCGTGCACGTACTGGAGCGCCTCGCACGTCTGGCGCACGTACTCGATCGCGTTGTCCATCGGCAGCCCCGGCGACCCGTGCTCCATCAGCAGGCGGCCGAGGTCCACGCCCTCGACGAGGTTCATGACGAGGTACTGGCCGGTCTCGTCCTGGAAGTAGTCGAGCACCCGGACGACCCGCTCGTGGCGCAGCCGGGACAGCAGCCGGGCCTCGATCTCGAAGCGCGCGGCGTGCCGCCGGTCCAGCAGCCGCTTGAGCGCCACGGTCGTTCCGAGGTCCGCGTCCACCGCTCGATACACGGCCCCCATCGCGCCGCTCGAGATCGGAAGGACGACCTCGTACCTGCCGCCGATGATGGTTCCGCGAGTCAGCTCGGCGGCCGAATCGGGGTTCGCCATGGTCCGACTGTACCGGTAGGCTCGAACGGTGCCGTGGGTAGAGGTGTTCGCGGTGTTCATCGTCTGCCACCTGGCCGGCGACTACCTCGTTCAGACCGACTGGCAAGCGGCACACAAGCGCGGAGGGCTCACCGGACCGTCCGAATCGCGGCGCGCGCTGGTCGCGCACGTGACGACCTACACGCTCACCTTCACCCCCGCGTTCCTATGGCTCGCGTTCGACATCGACTGGCTCGTCGCGCCGATCGTCGCGCTCGTCTTCGTCCCGCACCTGATCCAGGACGACGGTCGCGTGCTCGACCGCTACATGCGCGACGTGAAGAGCCTCTCGGCCGGGGACAACCCGCTGGTCTTCGGCGCGGTCGACCAGAGCTTCCACGTGATCACGCTGTTCGGGATCGCGCTGCTGGCGAGCACGGGCTGAGACGGGCTGGGGCGTTTATGGCGAGCGACCAGGAGTCGCTAAGGCCGCCGCCCGCCGGGGGGTGTTCAACGTTCCGGGAGCAATAGTCCCGCTTTGTCGAACACCCCCCGAAACAGGCCGCCCCCCGTGCGCCAGGCCGAGCGCCCAACCGGTCGTCCGCCGGCGGCGACGAGCCTGGGCGGGACGCCGGCGCACCGGCGGCTGCGACGAGCATGGCCGCCCGCGCTTACCAGCGGCGCGACCCGGGGGACGCGACGCCCGGCCACTTGGCCTCCACCCGCAACCTGACAGAAGCGGACACACACCTCCGCGGAAACACCTCGACACAGGGTTGAGGGTTGGCCGCGCGCGGACGGATGCCCCCACGAGCAGCGGCCCGGCGCGCTCAGCTGACGGAGTAGCCGAGCGGCTCCAGCGACTGCAGGGCGCGCCGGAGCTTCGCCTCGCCCGACTTCACGGCGCGCGCCGCGGCGGCGTAGCCGCCGGAGTTGTCGTTCGCTGCGGCGTCGCCGAGACGGTCGTACGCGCGCGCGCAGTCGCGCATCGCGCTCGTGATCGCCGCGTTGGCCGTGCTCTCCGCGGGGCCGGCGTCGGCGTTCGCCATCGACCGGGCGGCCTTGTCGTACGCGCCCGACAGCCCGCGCGCGGCCTTCGCCTGGGCCTCCTGGGTGCGGGCGGACTTGAGCTTGGCGCCGCCAGAGCTGCGGGCGGAGTTGAGGGTGCCCAGCGTGTCGCTCAGCGTGCCCGCGTACTGCTCGCTCGGGCCGAGCGGCACCGGCTTCACGCCGCTCAGCTGGAGCGAGGCCGCCACGCGCTCGCACTCGGGGAGGAAGTCCTGCGCGCCGGCGGCCTTCGCCTGGCAGGCGATCGTCGCCACCCCGCCGCTGGTCGGCACGGTGTAGACGTTGAGGCTGCCGCTGAAGCCCTCGGGCTTCAGGCCCGTGTAGCGGAAGGCCTGGAGGTCGCCGAGCTTGACCGGCTCGCCCTGCGGCTCCGACGGCAGCTTGCCCAGGAACGCCGCAGGAAGCAGCGTCGCGCCGCTGCCGTTCGTGTTGCCGGCCTCGAGCGCGCTCGCCGCCTGGCCGGGCGGGCTGAGCGCCACGTCGCCGAGCTGCAGGCCCGGGATCGGCGGCGGGTTCGTGGCCCGCGCCCAGGTGTCCGGGAACGAGACCGTCATGCCGTCCGCGCTCGCCGAGCTGTTCAGCGCGGCGGGCTCCTCGCCGCCGGAGTCGGAGCCCGAGCCGCCGATCAGCACGCCGGCCACGGCAGCCACGGCCACCAGACCCGCGAGCAGCCACCAGTACCCCCGCGCGCGTGAGGGCGCGCGGGTCGGCGGCGCCTCCACCGGCGCTGCCGGCGCGGCTACCGGATCGGCGGTCGCGGTGGCCGCTGCCGCGGGCGCCGTGGCGGCGGCTGCCGGCACGGTCATCGCGGCCGCCTGGCGCGTGACGCCGTGGGGCGCGGCCGCGGGCGTGGTGGGAGCGGCGCGCGGCGCCTCGTCGTCGGCGGGCGGTGCGGCGGCGGGCGCCTCGGCCACAGTCGAGCCGAGCGCGCGCTGCGCCGCGCCGATCAGCTCGCCGGGGGTCGAGGGCCGGTCGTCCGGGTCCTTGGCCATCCCCTGCGCGATCACGTCGTCCAGCTCGGCGGGCAGCTCCGGGCGCGCCTCGCTGACCTTCGGCGGCGCGTCCATCATGTGCGCGTACAGCACCGCGGCCTCCGTCGGGCGGTCGAACGGCACCGTGCCGACGAACGACTCGTAGAGCACGCCCGCGAGCGCGTAGACGTCGCTGCGCGGGTCGGCACCCTCGCCCCGCACCTGCTCGGGCGAGACGTAGTCGATCGTGCCGATGAACTGACCTGTGCCGGTCAGGCGCGCGGACTCGTCGGGGATCTTCGTAAGCCCGAAGTCGGCCAGGTAGGCGTGGTCGCCGGCGCCGACGAGGATGTTCTGGGGCTTCACGTCGCGGTGGATCAAGCCCACCTCGTGCGCGGCGTCGAGCGCCTGCGCCACCTGCACGAGTATCCGCATGGCCCGGTCGGGGGCGAGGCGCTTCGAGACGATCTCGTCCTTCAGCGTCGGGCCGCGCACCAGGCGCATCGCGAGGAACAGCCCCTGCTCGGTGTCGCCGGCCTCGTAGACCGTGACGATGTGCGGGTGGTCGATCGCCGCCTGGAGCTGACCCTCGCGGCGGAAGCGCTCGCGGAAGGTCTCGTCCGCGCTGAGCGCGTCCGGGAGCACCTTCAGCGCGACGGTGCGGTTGAGCGAGAGCTGCGTGGCGCGGTACACCACGCCCATTCCGCCCTCCCCCAGGACACCGTCGATCCGGTAGCCCTCGACGATGGTGCCGACCTCAAGCACGCCGCGACGAGTCTATGCCCGGCACCGGGCGGCGGGACAGAGCCTGCGCGCAGTCATCTAGCCCTCGATGATGGGGCCTCCGCCGCCCCCGCCGCCGCCACCACCACCGCCGCCGCCGCCGGAGCTCGGCGGGGGCGTGACGGGCGTGCTCGGCGTAGAGTCGCTCGGCGGCGCGATCGGAGGCGAGGAGCCGCCGCTCGGCGCCGAGGGCGTGGGCTCCGGCTTCGGCGCCGGCTTCATCGCCGGCACGGACGGCGACGGCGCCAGGCCCTCGACCTTCGGCGACGCGTTGTCCGGCTGGAACTTCGTGACCCCGGTCCCGCCGCCGTCGCCGCTCCCGCTGTCGGAGCCCGAGCTCGCGATCGCGTAGGTCGCCCCGAAGGCAACCGCCACGGCGGCGACCAGCAGCGCGATCCGCTTCGCGTTCAGGGGCGAGCCGGCGGCCCGGCTCGTGGCCGCGCTCACCGACATCTCGTCCTCGGCTTCTTCGAGCCTGGGCAGAGCACGCGCTCGACCCTGTCGCCCAGGTTGCCGTCGAGGACCGGGAAGCGGATGTACGCCCCGATCGACTTCTTCTTCGTCACCCGGATGACGACGCTGGACCCGGCCGGCAGCTCGCGGCCGCGGATCTTGCGCAGCTTCACCTTGCCGCCGCCGCGGCGCACCTCGGACGGGCAGCCGCGACCACAGGTGACTGCCACGCGCGACTTCTTCGGCGCGCTCACGCTGAGCGACAGGATCCGGAGGCCACCCTCGACCGGCAGTGCCCGCAGGGTCGCGTTCGCGCGCACCCGCGGCGGGCAGCCGTTCTTGCGCGTGCCGGCGAGCGTGCGGCAGTCGTCCACGTCGTCGAGCGTCCCGTCACCGTCGCTGTCGGCGAGGAAGTCGAACTGGAAGTCCAGCGTGCCCGACGCGTTGCCCACGCCGCCGATCTGGACCGTGTACGCGCCGCCCTTGCGGACGCGCGGGATCAGCAGCTCCTCGGTGGAGTTCGGGCCCTGGTCGTTGATACAGACCGAGTGGTCCAGGTCGGGCGGCGGTGGGTCCTTCCTGGCGTTGAACGGAACGACCCTGAGGACCGTGTCGTAGCCGGACGCCCTCAGCCGGACCGTGCCCGGCACGTCCGGGTAGAAGTCGTACCAGACGGTGTGGCCGTAGGTGGTGGTCCCGCAGGTGGTGGGCTCGGCGGGGCCTCCGCTGTTCGGCGGGTTGAACATGTCCGCCTGGGTGGTGGCGGTCGTGGTGTCCTGGATCGCGCGCAGGGTGTCACGGCGCTCCAGGCGCTGGCCGGGCCTGTTCAGCCCGAACGACTCCATGTAGTTGTCGGGCACCGACGGGGTCTGAGCCTGCGCGGGAGCCAGCGCCAGGAGCCCAACGACGGATGCCGAGATGGCGATTGCGATGCGAGTCACAACGGTTCGTACCGACCTTTCTTTCGAGGGCCAGATCGCCTAACCTGAACCGGCGGCCTCGCCTCGCTCTCTATTTGAGCATGAACACGCGCTGGCCGCGAGAGTTTTGAGCGATATCCCGCAAGGATCCACCGCGGAGCTCCCCGAAGGGGCGAGCTTCGGGCCGTACACGATCGAGGCCTCCCTCGGGGTCGGCGGCATGGGTC
The DNA here is from genome assembly GCA_036407035.1 of Thermoleophilaceae bacterium. Lineage (GTDB taxonomy): Bacteria > Actinomycetota > Thermoleophilia > Solirubrobacterales > Thermoleophilaceae > JACVRW01. Next base: position 9,442 of record DASXAA010000229.1, read on the forward strand.
GGGTCTACAGGGCGGTCGGGCCGAACGGCCAGCAGGTGGCCCTGAAGATGATCAAGGCCGACATCGCGCGGGACGATACCTTCCGCCGCCGCTTCGACCGCGAGGCGAGAATCGCCCAGCAGGTCTCCCACCCGCACCTGGTGCCGGTGCTCGACACCGGCGAGGAGGGCGGCATCCCCTACCTCACGCAGGCGTTCATCAGCGGCGGGTCGCTCGACGCGAAGCTCGAGCGCGAGAGCCAGCTGGACGTGGAGACGGCGATCCGGATCTGCGCCGAGGTGGCCGGCGCGCTCGACCAGCTGCACGAGAACGGGCTGTTCCACCGCGACGTGAAGCCGGGCAACATCCTGCTCGACGAGGCCGGCGTCGCCTACATCACGGACTTCGGACTCGCCAAGGACAGCCAGGGCAGCCTGCTGACGCGGCCGGGGCAGGCGGTCGGCTCGCTCGACTACATGGCGCCCGAGCAGATCCGCGGCGAGGAGGTCAGCGCCGCCACCGACACGTACGCGCTCGGGTGCGTGATGGTCGAGTGCATCTGCGGCGCGCCGCCGTTCGCGGACCGCCAGGGCATGAGGGTGCTGTGGGCCCACCTGCAGGACCCGCCGCCGGACCCCCAGGCGCGGCGGCCGGACCTGTCGCCGCAGGTCGCGGCCGCGCTCGGCGAGGCGCTCGCCAAGGACCCGAACGACCGCCCGCCGACCGCGAGCGAGTACGCCCGCAGGCTGGCGGACGCGGCCGGCGTTCAGCTGTCCTAGCGGTTTCTTGACACGCCCCCGGAGTGGGGTCATAGTCGGCCGAGGGGAGGACCCCGCTCGCACTGGCATGGACTGGACTCGACTCGACCCGCATAGGGGGCTCGCCTCTTGAAGCTCGACGGCAGGGTGGCGCTCGTGACAGGCGCGTCGCGCGGGATCGGCCGCGCGATCGCGGAGGGCCTGGCGGCCGAGGGTGCCGCCGTCGCCGTCAACTACCGCTCCGGCAAGGAGCTGGCCGACGAGGTGGTCGACGGGATCACCTCGAACGGCGGCAAGGCGGTCGCGATCCAGGGCGACGTGGCCCAGTACGACGAGGCGGTCTCGATGGTCGAGAAGACCGTCGAGGAGCTCGGCGGACTCCACATCCTCGTGAACAACGCCGGCATCGCGAAGGACGACCTGATCTACAACATGGACCCAGGGCTCTGGCTCGAGGTCATGAAGGTCAACTTCGGCGGCACCTTCAACTGCACGAAGGCCGCGCTGTCCGTCTTCATGCGCGAGCGCGAGGGCGCGATCGTGAACATGTCGTCCGTGATGGGCGAGCGCGGCTGGACCGGCGAGTCCAACTACTCGGCCTCGAAGGGGGCCGTGAACGCCTTCACCCGCTGCTGCGCGGTCGAGTTCGCGCGCTTCGGGATCCGCGTCAACGCCGTGCTGCCGGGGTTCGCGCCGACCGACATGGTCGCCGGGCTGATGGAGAAGGACGGCGGCAAGGGGATCACCAAGCAGATCCCGCAGAAGCGCTTCGCCACGGTGGAGGAGGTCGCCCAGACGGCGGTCTTCCTGGCGAGCCCGGGCGCGAGCCACGTCACGGGGGCGCTGCTCACCGTCGACGGCGGCGTCTCCACCCAGGTCGGGATCGGGAAGCCCCTTTGATCGCCCCACGGGGGCGGGGTTAGTATCGCTTAGCAAGCTATCGCCGAGGAGCAGGAGGTACATCGCATGGCCGATGTGGACAGTGCCGTTAAGGAGGCCGTCACCGAGGCACTCGCCCTGGACGACGACGAGGTGACGCCCGACTCCACCCTGATGGACGACCTCGGAGCCGAGTCGATCGACCTGCTCGACATCCTGTTCCGCATCGAGAAGAGCACCGGCGTGAAGATCGAGGCCTCCGACCTCGGCGACTACATCCAGGGCGGCATCCCCGACGACGAGTTCTCGGACGACAACGAGGTCATCACGGCCAAGGGCGCCGAGCAGCTCCACAAGGTCATGCCCCAGGTCGACCCCGGCGAGCTCGAGGGCTCGCTGAAGGCCGAGGAGGTAATCACCCTCTTCACGGTCCAGAACCTGGTCGACATGGTCAAGACCCGTGGCGACGGGGCGTCGGGCTGACCTGAAGGTAAGAGTCGGCATCGACGCGGTCGGGGTCGACCGCCTCCGCCGGCTCGTCGAGGGCGACGAGCACCGGCAGGAGACGCTGTTCACCCCGCGGGAGCTGGCCTACTGCCGCCGCAAGCGGCGGCAGTACGAGCACATGGCGGCGCGGTTCGCCGCCAAGGAGGCAGTGCTGAAGGCGTTCGGCACCGGCATCAGCCAGCGCATGCGCTGGACCGACGTGGAGGTGACGAACGACAGCAGCGGACGTCCGCGCATCCGGCTCGACGGCGCGGTGGCCACGTTCGCCGAGCGACACGGTCTGGAGGACCTCGACGTGTCGCTCACGCATACCGAGGGACTCGCGTTCGCCCAGGCCGTCACGGTCTGGGCCGAGGACCGCTGACTTGCGGTTCCACCTGATCGACAGGGTCGAGGAGTGCGAGCCCGGCAAGTCGGTGCGGGCGCGCAAGGTCACGTCGTTCAGCGAGGACTACTGGGAGGAGGGCGACGCCGGTGAGCCGCGGATGCCGCCCCCGTTCGTGCTCGAGGCCTTCTGCCAGGCCGGCACCTGGATGATCATGATCACGACCGAGCTGCGGAAGCGCGCCGCCCTGCTCCAGGTCGGCTCGGTCACCTGGCACCGCGAGGTGCGTCCCGGCGACGTGCTGATCATGGAGGGGGCCGTGTCGTCCTTCGGCGAGGAGACGGCCGTTCTAGGCGGCACCGTGACGGTCGACGGCGAGACCGTGCTCGAGTGTGAGGACGTGATGTGCGCGCTGATCGACGCCGAGGACCTGGCGGACCTCGACACGACCGAGCGTCTGCGGAAGATGCTGACCGGCGAGGAGTCGTCGTGAACCGGGTGGTGATCACGGGCGTGGGCGCCGTGACCCCGTGCGGGAGCGACGCCGAGTCCACCTGGGAGGGATTCAAGTCCGGCCGCTCGGGCGTGCAGCGGATCGACTACTACGACGTCGACACGTTCCCCGTGCAGATCGCCGGCATCTGCTCCGACTTCGACCTCTCCCAGCTTCCCGACCCGCACGTGGCCCACTACCTGCACCGCGGCGAGCGGTTCGGGGTGGCGGCGGCGGCCGAGGCGCTGCGCAACGCAGGCGTGGACGGCGCCTACGCGCCGGAGGACGTGGGCGTGGCGATCGGCGGCTCGGTGGCGCGTCCGGAGCTGCAGGAGTTCTCGGACGCGTTCAAGGTGCGCGCCGACAGCGAGGGACACGAGGTGCACCGCTTCCCGCCGCTCCAGACGCTCCACAACAGCCAGGGCACGGCCGTTCACGAGATCGCGCGGCTGGCCGGCGCCGACGGCGCGATGGTCGGCATCAGCACCGCCTGCACGGCCTCGGCGCACTCGATCGGCGAGGCGCTCCGGATGATCCAGGAGGGCGACGCCCGCATGATGGTGGCGGGCGGCTTCGACGCGCTAACGAGCTGGTGCGACCTGCTCGGCTTCTCGCTGCTGGGCGCGCTCACCTCCGACTACAACGGCGACCCCGAGCACGCCTCGCGCCCGTTCGACAAGGACCGCTCCGGGTTCGTGCTGGGCGAGGGCAGCGTGGTGATGGTGCTCGAGGAGCTCGAGGCGGCGCGGGAGCGCGGCGCGCCGGTCATGGCGGAGCTGCGCGGCTACGGCTCGAGCCTGAACGCGTACCGGATGACCGACCCGCCGCCCGACGGCGGCGGCGCGGTGATCGCGATGAACGCGGCGCTGCGCGAGGCCGGGCTGACGCCGGCCGACGTGGATTACGTGGTCGCGCACGCCACCAGCACCCCGGCCGGGGACGTGTCCGAGACCGTGGCGATCAAGCGCGTGTTCGGCGACGAGATCGAGCGCGTGGTGGTGACCTCGCCCAAGTCGATGACCGGCCACACCACCTGCGCCGCGAGCGCGCTGAACCTGCTCGCGGGCCTGTACGCGATGCGGGACGGCGTGGTCTCTCCCACGATCAACGTGGACAACCAGGACCCCGAGTGCGACCTCGACTGCGTGCCGAACGTGGCGCGCGAGATGGACGTGGACGTGGTGCTCGTGAACGGCTTCGCGTTCGGCGGCACGAACGGCGCGCTCGTGGCGACGAGGTACAGCGAGTGAAGGGCGGTACGTGGACCACGCTCGACCGCGTCGTGCGCGTGGACGACGACGAGGCCGAGGCGATCCGCAACGTGCCGAACACGCTGGCGATCTTCGACAGCCACTTCCCGCGCTTCCACGTGCTGCCGGGCGTGCTGATCCTCGGCAGCCTCGGGACGCTCTGCTGCGAGCTGCTCGAGCAGCGCACCGGCAAGCGGTGGCGGCTGGCGGGCGCGGACCGGGTGGGCTTCCGCCACTTCGTGCAGCCGGGCGACCAGATGGTGCTGACCGTGAAGCTGAAGGACCTCGGCGACGACGAGGCCACGCTCACGGGCGAGGTCGCCGTGGACGGCAAGGCCGTGACGCGGGCGCGCAAGCTGCGCGCGGTGCCGGTGGGCTGATGGGCCGCGTCGCGATCACCGGCATCGGGCTGTGCACGCCGGTCGGCGTGGGCACCGAGGAGACCTGGAAGGGCCTGCTGGAGGGCCCCAGCGGGATCGCCGAGATCGAGGCCTACGACGCCGGCTCGCTGCGGACCCGGCTCGGCGCCGAGGTGAAGGAGCTGGCGCCGCGCGACTACGTGAAGAACCGGCGCTCGCTGCGGACGATGACCCGCCACGACGTCGTGGCGATGGCGGCGGCCGCGATGGCGGTGGAGGACTCGGGGCTCGAGCTGGACGACGACCCCGAGGGCCGCAACGCGCTCTTCACGGCCGGCAACAAGCAGGTGTCGGACCCGGACTACTTCTCGGACGCGTCGGTGCAGGCCCGCGACGGCAACGGCGTGGCCGACATCCGGCGCTTCGGCGAGCTGGCCTACGGCTCTGTGCACCCGCTGTTCTTCATCGAGGGGATCCAGGGCGCGTCGCTCTTCTACATCTCCGAGGCCTACGGCGTGCGCGGGCCGAACACGTACTTCGCGGGCACGGCCGAGGCGGGGCTTTTCGCGATCGGGCGCGGCTACCGGGCGGTGAAGCGCGGCGAGGCCGAGGTGGCGCTGTGCGGCGCCGGCGACGCCCCGATCTTCTGGTGGCACATGGCGGCGTGGGACACGTCGGGGCTGACGACGCGCCGCAACGAGCTGGGCGCCGAGGCCTGCGCCCCCTACGACCGCGACCGCGACGGCACCGTGCTCGGCGAGGGCGGCGCGTTCCTGCTACTTGAGGACCTCGAGTCGGCGCAGGCGCGCGGGGCGAAGGTGTACGCGGAGGTCTGCGGCTGGGGCGCCGCCGCCGACACGGGCCGGATGATGACCCCAGACCCGAGCGGGCGGCCGGTCGCGGCGGCGGTGGAGCGGGCGCTGCGCTCCGCGGGCGCGGCGGCCGGCGACGTTGACTTCGTGGCGGCCGAGGGCAGCGGCACGGTGCTGGGCGACGCCAGCGAGGCGGCCGGGCTGCGCTCCGCGTTCGGCTCTGACGGGCTGGTGGCGAGCAGCGTGAAGGGCGCCGCCGGCCACCTGATGGGCGCCGCGGGAGCGCTGAACGCCGCGGTGGCCGCCCTGGCGATCGACCGCGGCGCGGTGCCGCCCACCCTGAACTTGAAGAACGCCGATCCCGCGTGCGCGGGCGTGGACTGGGTCGCCGGGTCGGCCCGGGAGACGCCGGTGCGCACGGCGCTCGCGCTGGCGCGCGGGCTCGAGGGACAGAACGTCGCGCTCGCTCTGCGGGCTGCATGAAGGAGGAATCGCCGGTGGCTGACAACGGAGGCAGGACTCGAGTGGTGGTCACCGGCATGGGAGCCATCACTGGACAGGGCTCGAACCTCGACGAGTACTGGGAGGGCGTGCGCGGCGGCCGCGTGGTCATCCGCGAGGTCCAGCACATGCCGATGGACGGGTACCGCACGCAGCTCGGCGGCGAGGTGCAGGTCTCGGCCGCGCCCACGCGCGAGTACCTGAACCCCGACGGGTTCCGCGACCGCGCGATCGACTTCACCATGCAGGCGGCCGAGGAGGCCATGTCGCGCTGCGGCGTCGGCGTCGGGGCGATCCCGGCGGAGAAGTGGGGCGTGGTGATCGGCACCTGCAACGCCGGGCTCCTGGCCGGCGAGGAGTGGTACCGGCGGCGCCAGAACGGCGAGGAGCCCGATCCGCGGCTGCTGCTGCTGGTGGAGCCGCAGGCGTTCTCCGAGGCGCTGAGCGGAGCGTTCGGGATCAAGGGGCCGGTGCTGTCGATCGACACCGCGTGCGCCGCGAGCGCGAACGCGATCGGCTACGCGGCCGAGCTGATCCGGCTGGGCCAGGCGGACGCCATGCTCACCGGCGGCGCCGACGCCTTCTCCGACATCCTGTACGCGGGCTTCAACGCGCTCGAGTCGCTGTCGCCGGAGCCTGCGGCGCCGTACTCGGTCGATCGCAAGGGGCTTTCCCTGGGCGAGGGCAGCGGCATGCTCGTGCTGATGCGCGAGGAGGTGGCGCGCGAGCAGGGCGCGCCGGTGCTGGCGGAGATCGCCGGCTATGGGCTGTCGGCGGACGGCTACCACCCGACGGCGCCGCACCCGGAGGGCCGCGGCGCGGCGCGGGCGATCAAGACCGCCCTGAGGCAGGCGGGGGTGACGCCGGACCAGGTCGACTACGTGAACTCGCACGGCACCGGCACGGCGAAGAACGACACCGCGGAGACGGCGGCGACGAAGGCGGGGCTCGGGGAGTCCGCCGCCCACCAGACGGCGGTGTCGAGCACGAAGTCGATGATCGGCCACCTGCTCGGCGGCGCCGGCGCGGCCGAGGCGATCGTGACCGTGAAGGCGATCGAGAACCAGGTCGCGCCGCCGACGGCCAACTTCACCGAGGCCGACCCCGAGTGCGACCTCGACTACGTGCCGAACGAGGCGCGCGAGATGCAGATCGACATCGCGCTGTCGAACAACTTCGCGTTCGGCGGGGCGAACGCGTCGGTGCTGTTCATGCGCCCGGGCCTGCGCTCGGACGGGCCGCCGTCCGCGGACGTGGACCGCGTGGTGGTGACCGGGCTGTCGGCGCTGACCGACGCCGGGACGACGGTCGACGAGCTCTGGCAGGCGTACCGCGACGGGCGTGAGACCACGGTCTCGGAGGACGGCGTGCGCGTCGGGCGCGTGGACTTCTCCCCCGGCGACTTCCTCGGCCCCAAGGAGCGCAAGCGCGTCGACCGGCTGGGGCTGTTCTCGATCATCGCGTCGCGGCTGGCGCTGGAGGACGCGGGCATCGAGCTGGACGACGACAACCGCGTGCGGATCGGGGCGATCCTCGGCACCGGCGTCGGGCCGATGGAGAGCATGGAGCAGTTCGCCGCCGGCGTGATCGAGGAGGGCGCGGGGGGCGCGAACCCGGCGGTGTTCCCGAACACGGTCTACAACGCGGCCGGCGGGCAGGTGGCGATCAAGGTCGGGCTGCTCGGCTCGGCGACGACGGTGACGGCAGGCCACGGCGCCGGGGCGTCCTCGCTCTGCTACGGGTACGACCTGTCGCGGACCGACCACGCCGACGGAATCGTTTGTCTGGGCGCGGATGCGCTGACCGACACGGTGATCGCCGGCTACCGGGCGCTGGGCGTGCTGGCGAACGGCGGCCCCGGGCTGCCGCTGGCGGAGGCTGGGATCGGCGTGCTGGTGGAGCGGCTCGGCCGGGCCACGTCGCGCGGCGCGCGCGTGTACGGCGAGGTGCTCGGCTACGCGGTCACGTCCGACGCGCTGGGCGTCGGCCACGTGGACCCGGAGGGCGCCGGCGTGGAGCGCGCCATGCGGGCGGCGCTGGAGCGCGCGGGCGTGGAGCCGGGCGCGGTGGCGGCCGTGTGGGCGAGCGCGTGCGGGATCGAGGTGGCGGACGAGGGCGAGCGGGCGGCAATCGGGCGCGTGTTCGGGGAGTCCGGCCCGCCGGTGATCACGCCGAAGCTGAAGCTGGGCGAGCCGATGGGAGCGGGCGCGTCGCTGAACGCGGCGCTGGCGCTGAAGGGCTGGGAGCTCGGCGACGCCGAGGGCTCACCGCGCGGCCCGGTGGTCGTGAACAGCACCTCGCTCGGAGGAACGAACTTCTCGATCGTGCTGGCGCCCTACGAGGCGTAGGCGGCGCGGTGCCGGCGCCGGCGCCGGCGCGGCGCCAGCGCGGCGTCGGCGCGGCGCGGCGTCGGCGCCTGCGCGGCCCCGGCGCCTGCGCGACCGGGTGGCCCGTCTCCGTCAACCAGTGGTTGACGGAGACCGGCCACCCCCCTCGGCGTCCGAGGGTCACATCGTCGCGGGGGAGGCGTAGCTCGCGCGGCGCCGGGCCAGCTCGCGCCAGTGGATCGCCTCGGCGATCCCGAGCTCGAGCGCCCTTGCGCGCCAGGCGTCCGGAAGGTCGTAGTGGAGCGTGCGGCCCTTGTCCTGGGCGGCCCGCCTTGGGATTCCGAGGGCTTCGGCGGCCTCGTGGAGCTCCTCGGCGGTGTCGGCGACCATGTGCGACCACCGTAGGCCGCGCCACGGAATGCGGGCGTCGTCGACGTAGACCGGCACGGGCCCAGGGTAGTTGGGCCTGGCCGCCGGGACGCGAGGGCCGATCCGCCGGGGGTGGGCTGGAAAGCGTCCACCATTTGGACGGAAATCGGCCCACCCCCGCCCACCTCTGGTTGCCCGCCGCAGACGCTCGACCCGCCACGGCGCCGGGCGGGTGCGGCCCCCGCCCAGTCGAGTGTCGAGTTTGTTCACCTCAGGGGAACAAACTCGACAGTGGACCGGATGCCGGCCGGCCCACCCCCTTGCGACGTCTCTGGGCGGCCTCAGCCGGGGTCGGCGATCCGCCAGCGGCCGTCCTCGTGGACGAACCTGACGGGCTCGGACTCGTCGTCGAGGCGGAGAACGACCTCGCCGGCGTCGAAGTCGACCTCGAGCCGGAGCGCGAGGGGCGGGACCGGAGCGGATTCGACCGAGGCGGCCTCGGCCGGAGCGGGCTCCGCAGAAAGTGCGGCTGGCGGGGCCACGTCCGCCGCGGGCGCGGCCTCGGCCGGAACAGCGTCGCCCGCCGGCGCATCGCCCGGCGGCACCTGCTCCGTCGCCGGGAGCCCCTCCACCACCGGCGGCTCGACTACCATCGGGTCGGCCGCCCCTACCCCTGGTTGCTCACCCGCCGGAGCATGCTCCGGCGCCTCGGGCTCCGGCGCCTCGGGCTCGGGCTCGCCAACCTCGGGCGGCGCCTCGACCGCCAGCGCCTCCTCGACCGGCGCTTCCGCCGGCTCCTCGACCGGCGCTTCCGCCAGCGCCTCCGCCGGCGCCTCCGCCGGCTCCTCGACCGGCGCCTCCGCCGGCTCCGGCGCCGCCGCCGACGTCGGCACCGACGTCCCCGCCCGCGGCGTCTCCGCCCCGGGGAACGCGGCGCTGTACTGGACGACCAGGGTGGTCTGGCCGA
>DASXAA010000230.1:0-11475 GCA_036407035.1 Thermoleophilaceae bacterium
CGCTTCGTCGAGCAGTCCCATGGCCACCAAACCCTAGCGGTGGGCGCCGGATTCCTATAGTTGCGGCGAGCCTTCAGCCCGCACCGTGCGGTTCTTGCCCGCGCGCTTGGCTCGATAGAGCGCTTCGTCGGCCGCCGCGACGAGCCCGCGCATGTCGTCTGCCGACCCCGGCAGCGTCGCGACACCGAAGCTCGCGGTCACGCGCAGGCTCCCGTCGCCGTCGAGCAGCGGCAGCGACAGCGCCTCGATCCCGGCTCGAACGCGCTCGGCCAGGTTGTAGGCGCCCTCGAGGTCGGTGCCGGGCAGCACCACGGCCAGCTCCTCCCCGCCGTAGCGCGCCGGTTCGTCGATCTCGCGCGACGTTTCGCGCAGAACGCGCGCGACCTCGCGCAGGACGAGGTCGCCCTGCTGGTGGCCGTAGGTGTCGTTGACCGTCTTGAAGTCGTCGAGGTCGAGCAGCACGAGACCGACAGGCTGGCCGAAGCGCTTGGAGCGCTCGACCTCAGTCGCCATCGCCTCCTGGAAGCGGCGGCGGTTGAACAGGCCGGTCAGCTCGTCGGTGACCGCCTGGCGCTCGACGGTCTCGTGCAGGCCGACGTTCTCGATCGACACAGCGACCTGCTCGGCGAGGTAGTCGAACAGCTCGCGCTCGGGCGCCGCGAACGGCCGTTCCCGGGCGACGGACACGACACCGGAAACGCGGCCGTGCATCTCGTCGCCGCGGCGCAGCGGGTGCGACATGGCCGCGACGCCGTCGACGGTCGCGTCGGACGGCTCCCCGGTCTCTAGCACCTTGGCCTCGGCGGCACGGATCGCGTCCTCGAGCCCGTCGGGGTCGCCGGTCGCAACCACCTGTTCGAGCGGCGCGCTCGGAGTCGGGCGGACCGACGCCCGGCCGGTCTGCGCGCCGACGCCATCGACCGCGGTCTTGACGACGATGTCGAGCAGGCGCTGGCGGTCAAGGTTCGAGGCGAACGTCTGGCCGACCCGCCGCATCGCCTCCTGGACGCGCGCGCGCTCCTGGCTGAGCTCGTCCAGGCGCTCGGCGAGCTGGTGCGACATCTTGTTGAACTCCTCGCCGAGCGCCGCGAACTCGTCGTGGCCGGTCGTCGGCACCTCGGCCGTAAAGTCGCCGGAGCCCAGGCGCCGCGCGGCCAGCAGGAACGAGTCGATCTGACGCTGCAGTGAGCGCGACACCAGCACGGCGAAGCTGCACGCGAGGATGAAGAAGCCGATCAGGATGCCCGCGGTCAGCAGGCGTCCCTTCTTGACCGCGCTGGACTCCTTGGCCTGCGACGCAAGCACCCCGACCTTGGTGTGAGACCCCAGGAAGTCCTTGACCGTGAACGTCGCCGCGTCGTAGGTCCGCCCCCCGACCTCCATCTCGCCGCGATCGGCCGGGAGATCGCCCGCCCGGACGCCGGGAATCGACGAGGCGAGCACCGGGCCGCCGACCTTCTGGACCACCGCCTGCCCTTCGGTCACGCGCTGGATGAGCCCCGTGTACTCGGCGGCGTTCTCCACAGAGACCTCCAGAACGCCGGCCGGCCGCTTGCCGTTGAGCAGGTTGCGCGAGGCGGCGAAGACCGCCCTCGGCTCGCCGACGTCGACGATCGGCCTGTCGCCGCGGGCGATGACGATGCGGCGCGCGCGCTCGCTGACGAGCAGCTCGCGCGCGCGGGACTCCAGCGCGGCGGTGTCGCCGGTGCGCAGGGCCTGGCCGAGCCGCGGATCGCGAGCGATCACCATCGCCGCCTCGTTGGCTCGGTTGTAGGACTCCTTGTACAGGTGCGTCGCGGAGCTCGTGTTCGCGTTGAGCCGCGCGTCCGCCTTGCCGCTCTCGTTGTCGGCGATCAGGCGAAACAGGACGAACGCCAGCGCCACCATCGGGACGACCACGATGAGGACGAAGAACAGCGTCAGCCGGTTGCGGAAGCTCATGCGCCTCGCCGCAGGACGATAGCCGCGCCGACGGCGGGCCGATCCACGAATCGGCCCGCTACCTAAGCGCTGGCTACACTTGGCTGCCCACCCGGGGCTATAGCTCAGTTGGGAGAGCGCCTGGATCGCACCCAGGAGGTCGGGGGTTCGAGTCCCCCTAGCTCCACTCCGAGAACCCCTGCCACCGCGGGGGTTCTCGTCTTCGGGGGCTCGATCGGGGCGTTGGGATTTTGGCTACGCGAGCCGTGGAAACGGCCCAGACGTGCCAAAACTCCCCGCATCGGCGCCTAATCGCGGGACGAATCGGGACCTGTGACGGCCGCGCCGTACGCTCCGAACGTGGCCACCGTCCCGGACCCACCGTTCATCCAGCACCTTCGCGAGATCGCCTCGGGACCGAAGAAGCTGCCCGATACGCAGGCCCGCAAGCAGCACTACGTGCCGAGCTTCCTAACTGGCGCGTTGGGCGACGCCGCAGGCACGCGAGGGGCGGCTGTTCTCCTTGAAGATCACCTCGGGGAAGGTGACCGAGCAGAAGCCGGGGAAGGTCGCGCTCGAGAAGGATCTCTACACACTCGACAGGACGCCAAGACCATCAACTTGGTGATCGAGGCGTTCCTGAGCCTCATCGAGGGACACGCATCCGACCCCATCAAGCGACTCGGAGCAGCACCGGGCGCGGTCAACGATGACGACCGGGCGACCATCGCGTTCTTCCTGGCTCCAGCAGGGACGGACGCCGACCGGACTGGGACAACATCGTCAGGTTGCACGCGCCGCGGCCGAGGCGTCGCTCCATGCCTTCTTCCGCGACAAGCAGGCGGTCGCCGCGGCTACCGCAAGACGATCACCGCGAGGGCCAGTGACGATGAGATCAAGGCGTGGGCGATCGAGCAGATCAAGGCGTTCCGCGATGGTCGCGCGACTATCACCCTGCCGGACGCGGCGCCGTTCCAGGCCATGCTGACCAGCGTCAGTAGCGTCGCCGCCGGAGTCGCGCAGATGGACTGTGCCTCCTCGCCGCCAACTTCGAGTTCATCACCAGCGACGGCGGACTGGCCATGTGGGACCCCGAGCTCCCCGCGTCGCGCGGCAACGCATGGGAGAGCTCGCCCGCTGCGGAGACGACCATGCCCGTGTCGCCCAATGCCTGCCTGACGCTCACCCCAGGCGCCGGCGCCTTCTCCGTGCGCACGGTCGACGCCGCCACGGTGGACGCGACCAACCTGCGCATGTACGGGTGGGCTGAGAAGATGATCTTCGGGACCAGCGAACGCGTGCTGCACACGGTCCACCGGGCGGCGGCGAGCGATCGGACGAGCGTGCCCCGGCCACGCGTGCCCGTGATCCACAAGGCCTCCGCGACCACGCGACCGTGCTCCTGAACTGCGCCAGCACGACGACTGCCTTCGAGTCGCTCGCCGCTGCCGCCGGTGTCCCGCCGCACGACGTGCACACCGCCTTGACGGCGATCGACTGGACCGATCTCGAGGAGCACAACGACCCCGAGAGGGCGCTCCCCCAGCTCGCCGCCGAGCGACTCGGGCGTCACCTCGGCGGTTTCTCCGAGGTGCGGTACTTTCACGGCACGCGCACGCGCGACGCCGACAGCTTCCGGCGGCACGGCCTGCTGCCGCTCGGAGCGGCGCTCGAGGGCATCTGGCGAGAGCTTCGCGAGATCGGCGCGGACCAGCTCGGCGACGCGGAGTTCGAGACGCTCCGCACCGAGATCGAAGGCAACGGTGGCGGCGATGGTGGCCGCCTGTACCGCCTCAAGACACCTGCACTGCAGCACCACGGCCCGTTCGCCGAGTACGTGCGCGAGCACTTCCTGCACCCGCAGGAGCTCAGCAGCCACGACTACTTGCGGACACCGGAGCTCGTTGAGGACATCGCTCACGCGGCGGAGGAGATGTTTGACGTCGACCTGCTTGCTGCCTACACAGCGGCCACCAAGCCATGCATCGTCGCATTCGACATGCCTATGGATGACGACGGCCCCGCTATCGAAGCCACATGCTGGTATCTATGGGCGGCGGCCAGGAGAGAGCTGACCCGAGCCGCGTGCGGCGGCTTCGACGGTCAGGGTGTCGCGGTCCCGCCGACGGCGATCCGCGACGTCGAGATCATCGACGTGCCCTGGTAGCGGCGACGGTCGTGGGTTGAGCGCGACCAACCGTGTTGGAGTAGCCATGGCTGGTGCGATCATCGATGTCGATGGGCCGCCCCGAAACTCCCGAGCACGCGCGCCGCGAGTCGGCGGTCGTTGGGCGCCTGCGCCGCGTGAGCCTTTGGGCCGTGCTGGCCGGCGCAGTCGTCTTCGCCGTGATGTTCGGGCTCGGAGCCGGGATCGTCGCTGCCGCCGTGTTCGCAGCGGCCTACAAGGGGATCGAGGCCGCATTCGGCCATCGCATCAAGGAGCGCTTCGAGCGCCAGCCTGACCTTCGGCCCGCTGTCGCGAGTGACGGTGGGTTGGTCGAGACCGTGACCTCGCCGATCCCGTCGCCGTGGCCCTTCGACGCCGAGCTCATGGTTGCCCACGAGCTGGAGCGCTTGCGGGAGGAGACCGCCAGCTTCGAGACGCACTCCCGCACGGGCCCGGCGGCCCTGTTGCGCACGACGGACCTGTTCGCTCGTCGGCCGAGTGACGAGGGCTACCAGCACGCTCGCGAACAGTTCGCCGAGAAGCTCGAGGAGTTCGGACGTGCGTTGCGCGCTTGGCTTACGAACTACGGTGGGGCGTCCGATGCTCGGGCGCGGACCTTCGAGATTTCGCTGTTGGTCACGAGCGCCGGGTCGGGCGCGTACGCCGAGGACGTCGCGCTGACGATCGACCTGCCCGATGGCACCGAGGTCGTCGACGAGTGGCCGACCGTCTCGCCGCCTCCCGAGCCGCCGGCCTACGTCGCTCCGCGGACCGCGTCTCCGTTCGACATCGCGCGGTCGTCATACCGTCGAATCGACATCGCGGCGCTTTCGCCGATCGTTCCCAGTATCCGGGTGCCCCACCTGCCCTTCTGGGACGTGCGCGGCGACGGACGGCGCGTGATGCGCCGCCTCGGCAACGTCCATCACGACTCGACCATCGAACTCGATGAACCGCTACTGCTACGAGTCCCCGCCGCGGGTCGTCACACGCTCACGTGGACGTTGGCGACGAAGAACGGGCGCCGGCACCGCACGGGCACGCTCGAGCTGATCGTCGCGGCCGTCGAGCCGCGTCCGCCATTCACCCGCTGCACGGCATCGAGAGCCATCCCGACGTCCCATTCGTCGACGACGACGGTAAGACGCTGCGGAACGCGCGCGTGAGCGATCCACCCACGACCCCGCCACCGGCATCGGGCACGGACGAACTGCTGGGGCGGATGCGTGACGCTGCCGTCTTGCGCGAGTGGCTAAAGCTTGGGCTCGCCGACGGTGCTCCTGACGCCGCCGGCGACGATCCGGATCTCGACGTCGACGTGGTCGACGAAGCCGCCGGGGACGGCGACGCTGCGTAGCGCGTTGCCACGTCACGTGCAGCGGCCGACGCGCCGTCACGCCGCTGAGCTGCTCGCCCCCACGGGACTCCCGTCACGGTTGCGAGGTGGCCGGGAGGCGACGGCCAGTTCTCGACGCGAGAATGCGCGCCCTGGGTGCCCGTCGGGACCCGCCGACTCGCCTGCAGCGAGCGTCGGCTGCCTGTCTCGCCGGTCGTCACGGCACACTGGTTTGGTGGCCGCACCGGAACATCCCATCCCGAACCTGCCCGCGCTCCGGGCGCAGTTGGGCCCCGGGCTCGCACTCGAGCTCGCCGACGCCGTGAGCTGCGCACAATCGATCGCGGAGGTTTCGACGATCCTCGCCGACCGACTGCGGATGCGGGTCACGGCGATCGAGGAGGGGCTCGGTGCCGCGTCTGAAGTGGGTTGAGATCTGCGGCCTTCGATCGTTCGGAATCGAGCAGTCGCTCCTCTTCGACGAGGACGTCGCGCTGATCTGGGGCGGGAACAGCCAGGGGAAGACGAGCGTGGCCGAGGCCATCGAGTTCCTGCTGTCCGGCACGGTGGTCCGTCCGGCGATGCTCGGCGGCGCGAAGAACGAGTACGACCGGTCATTGCGCAACGCCTACCACCCGGACGGCGAGCCAACCGTCGTTCGGGCAGGCATCGAGGATCGGGACGGGCACGAGCGGCGGGTCGAGCGCGAGCTCACATCGGACTTTGGACGTGGGCGGGACTGCGCGTCGCGTCTGACCATCGATGGAGCGCAAGTCGAGGATCTGTCGTCGATCGGCATCGTGCTCGCGGAGCCACCGCTGCGAGCGCCGGTCCTGTTCCAGCACAGCATTCGGTATGCGCTCTCCGCAGCGCCGAGCGACCGGCTCACGTACTTCAAGGCGCTGTTCGAGATCGGTGACCTGGACGCACTCGCCGACGCGCTCAAGACGACCATCGATGGATTGCCTGAGCCGCCCGTCGAACGTGAGCCCGACCTGCGCACTTGCTCGACCGATCCAGCGATCGCAGCAGAAATCGGCGATCTGTTCAGCGAGGGGGCCCTGACCGAGCAGATACTGGCCGAGCGGCTCGGCAGCGCATGCCGGGCGGGCATCGCCGCCCTCTCCGGGGCTGCGCCGGGCGAGAGTGCATCGCTGGACGAGCTGCGCGAGCAGTTGCGCTCCGAAGTGGACAGAGTGCAGCGGGGCCGACTTGACCTCGCCGCGTGGCGCCCAGGTCAGGCGGTGCAGGTCCCTGAGAGCGACTTCCAGGCGTGCCGAGCGTATGACGAAGCCACCACGAGCGTTGACCGTGAGGTCGAGCAACTCCGGGCGCTCTACGAGGCCGTCATGAAGGTACCTGCCTACGAACACCTGGAGCACGGTGTTCGGTGTCCGGTCTGCGATGACGGGACGCTGACACCGCAGCGGCTCGACGTCCTGCGCGAGGAGGTGGTCGCCGGCACCGACCTCCGCGACCGCCAGAGCGCCGCGCGGCAGGAGCTTCAGACCCTGGCGATGCAGTTGCGCTCGGCAAGCGACGCGGCCGCACGCCTCGCACCGCGGGCCTCAGACCTAGAAGACGTGCAACTGGCGGCGGCGGAGCAATCCGCCTCCGCGATCCTCAGCGAGGCGGTGACCTTGGCTGGGGGGCGGGACAGCGCACGCACGCTCGCTGACTCGGCGAGCACGCTGTCCGACAGCGTGGCTCGCGCGCGAGCCGCCGTCACGGCCGCGAGCGAGCGAGTCGACTCTCTCGACGGGTTCGACGTGGAAGCGGTGGCCGAAGCGCTGCGCGGCGTCAGAGCGGCATGTGAAGGGAGCGACGCTGCTCGGACACAGTTCCTTGCTGAGGTGGGTCCAGCGCTCGGACGAGTCTCGGACGCTCTGAACGAGCAGGTCGGCACGTCCGGCTGGGATGCCCTGGTGCGTTTGGCGGACGGCCCGCGGAAGATTGTCATTGAGCTGCGTCACCGCAACGCTGTCACGCGCGCCAAGAAGGAGTTCGTCGCCGCTCACACGGCGATCGAGCGCGCCAAGCTCGCGGTCTTCCGTGACAAGTTCGCGGGTATGAGCGACGAGATCCTGAAGTGGTGGAACAGGCTGCGCCCGGATGAGCCCGTCGTCTTCGAGCGAGCGGAGCCGCGCGCTGGCGGGCGGCGGTTCGTCGATCTCAAGGCCAAGCTCAGCGCCGGGGGCATCGTCGAGGAGCGCGATGCCCTAGGCATCTTCAGCGACTCCCAGCTCAACGCGCTGGGACTCGCAGCGTTCCTCGCGCGCGCCATCCTCCAGGGGGTGCCATTCGTCGTGCTCGATGACCCTGTCCAAGCGGGCGACGACGAGCACCGCGACACGTTCATCGACGTCGTCCTGCCCGAGCTGATCGACGCAGGCCTGCAGGTCATCGTCACCTCTCACGACGCGCACTTGCGCACCCTCCTGAGCAACGTGCATCAGCTCGATGGGTTCACCGTGACGCTCGACGAGCCGGAGCAGGGGACAGTCGTCATCAAGGGAACGGACACGGCCGAGGCGCTGCTGGACGAGGCGAAGGGCTTCATCAAGGAGACGCCGTCATTGCGCGACACCGGCGCGCAGAAGCTGCGCGTCACAGCCGAGCGCCTGGCCAAGGAGATCCTCGTGCAGAAGCGCCAAGGGGCCGGGGAGCGCGCCTCGCTGGGTGACTATAAGAAGTGGACGCTCGAGAAGCTCGTCCCGAAGCTCTGCGAGATCCTCGATGACGAAAAGGAGAAGGGAAACTGGCGCAACGTGAGTCCGCGCCTCAGCCCCGGAGCGCATGACGACTCACCCCCGGCGAAGAACGCCCTGAAGACCGTACGCGATCAGCTCATCACATCTCACAAGCGCCACATCAAGGACGCCCGGACGGGTACCGCGTGAGTTCTGAATCCCGGTAGCAGCTAACTGCCGCCCGGCCCCTCAACCTGCTCGAACGGTGACCGCATCAAAAGGTCGCCACCCCCCGAGCGCGTCTCCTCCTCGACGCGGAACGCAAGCTCCCGCGCGCCGTACATGAGCTCGTTGAACGCGGCGCCGACGTGCGCGCGCTGCTGGCGGCGCAGGACGCGCGCGTAGATCTCCTGCGTGGTCTTGGTGTCCTCGTGGCCGACTTGGTCCTGGACGTAAGTGAGCGGCGCGCCCGCCTCGAGCATCAGCGTCACGTAGGTCCTGCGGAACGTGTGCGCCGTGACGGCCACAGGGAGCGATGGCATTCCGCGCTCGCGCCGCGCGTCGTTGGCGGCTCGGACGACGGGCGCGATGACGTTGCGGTTCAGGTTGTCCTTCGTGCGGTGTGCGCCGTCCCGCGTCTGGAACGCGGGCGCGTCGAGGTCGACGGTGCCCACCGCAGCTCGGTAGGTCAGCAGCTCCTCGCGGAGCCAGGGGATCATGTCGATCTCGCGCACCCCGCGCTTGGTCTTCGAGCGGCTGACGTTGATTTTGCCGTGAGTGAAGTCGAGGTCCGACCAGCGCAGGTCGCAGGCCTCGGTGTTGCGGGCGCCGCTCGCGGCGAGCAACGCGACGACCGCGCGACTTTGGCTCGGCCCGCGCACCGCGCGGCGGCGATGCAGCCAGATAACGCCGGCCTCGCTGCGATCGAGGCGAGCGGCGATCTGCTTCCAAGGGAGGCGCTCCTCGTCGCGCAGGCGCCGGACCTCTTCGGCCGCGCGAATGGTCTCGGGCTTCACGGGATTGTCGACGACCTCGCCGGCGACGAGGAGACTCAACACTTCGTCGGCCTCGAGGAAGTCGCGGGCCGAGCGCTTCGGGATCTTTACGCGTAGGCGACGATCGTCGGCGGGGTTGACCTTGATCTCGAGCTCGTCGTCGCGCGCGGCCGCGCCGAGGATCGCCGAGAGCAGGTCGATGGCGTGATTGATCGTCTTCGGCGACAACTTCATCGGCCGGCCGTTGGCGTGGCGCAGCGTGACGCCGACCTTGGTCGCGGCCTGGATCCGGCGCATCTCGTCGACCTTGCGCTTCTTGAACTCGTCGACCACGCGGTAGGTGAGATCTGTCAGGCGGTACCCGTGCAACGCCGGCAGCAGATGGCAGCGAAGCAGGTACTCGTAGTGCTCGAACGTCTTGGGCTCGATCTCGCCGGTGCGCATGTCGAGCCAGCGACTTGCCCACACGTGGAGGGTCGGGTCTCGCTCCTCGAGCGGCAGCTCCTCGGTCGGCTCGCGGTAGATCCCGGCCTGGATCTCGGCGACCACGCGCCTGCGCTCGGCTTCGGCGAGGACGGGCGTCCAGCCCTCGCTTGCGAGCCCGAGTCGCCGCGACACACGCCGCCCGTCGATCATGATCCGGAGCCAGAAGCTCGCGTCCGCGCCGTTCTTGAACGGCCGGACGTCGACGGATCCCTTGACGGGGCGCCCGGCGCCTGGGCTGGCATTTCGTCGAGCTCGCCGCATCGAGTTCCCTCCTGAGATCTATCGCACCTTCTCGAACTCGATCAGCCTGACACCTCGCCGCGGCCGCCGGTCGGGCTTCGGTGCTTCCGCCGACCGCTGTGACCGGTCGAACGCGGTGACGGCGTCCGCCACGACCTTCGGATCGAAGCGCAGGCGTGCGCGCGGTCCGTCTCCGAGTCGCATCGCGCCGAGCTGGCGCTG
This sequence comes from Thermoleophilaceae bacterium, assembly GCA_036407035.1. Lineage (GTDB taxonomy): Bacteria > Actinomycetota > Thermoleophilia > Solirubrobacterales > Thermoleophilaceae > JACVRW01. Next base: position 10,057 of record DASXAA010000230.1, read on the forward strand.
GTGGGCGTAGACCCACGAGCGGCTCACGCGGTATCGAGCGGCCACCTGGGACACGGTCAGGCAGGCGTTTCCGGGTTCAGTGGCGGGACGTGCCGCATCGGCACGTGCGCGGCTTCCGTCCAAGAGCTCCACGACGCGACGTGCGATGGCGTCGACGAGCTGCGTCTCTGCGATGGCCGCGGGTTCGGCGGACATCAGCTCCAGCCTCCGACGGCGGCTTCGTCGACCTCGAGGAGCAGGTCGAGCAGCAGGATCCGGGTGTCCTCGAGCGCGGCGCTCCACGCGGCGCGCAGGAGAGCGTTGGCGAGGTCGCGACGCTCGGCGGGCGTCAGCAGGTCGAGGTTGATCCCGAGGATCCTCATCGCGTGCTCTGCGCGGTCGATTGGCTCATCTCAAGCCACAAGAGGGCCGGCGGTGCGACTTGGCCCCCGGCAGCAGGCCTCAGGGACGAGCGTCGCGCGCGCGGCGAATCCTCGCGCGCGCCTTGACGAGCGACTTGTTGACGTTGGTGAACGTGCGCCCGGGCGTGAGAGCGCGGATCTCCTCGTAGCTGTAGCCGGCGATCTTGAGCGTGAGGTCGCTGCGCTGGCGCTCGGGCAGCGAAGCCAGCGTGCGGAGAGCTTCGAGAGCGGTGACAGCGTCTTCGAGCGTTGGTGGATCTGCGATCAGCTCCTGCCAGTTGTTCTCGTCGATGTTGAGGCGCTCGAGGTGCCGCGCGCGGCGGTCGATGGCGGCGAGGCGGTAGGCCTCGTGGATGGCGACGACGCGCAGCCAGGCGAAGATCGCGTAGCGGTCGGGCTGGGTGCGCAGGAGGGTGGCCCAGGCCGTCTGGCAGGCGTCTTCGATGAGCTCGCGAGGCGCGCGCACGGCGTGTGCGACGGCGCGGTGGAGGTCGCGGTGGTGTTGGCGGTAGAGCCGGTCCTCGTCGCCGCGCGGCGCGAGCCGTCCGGTCGGTGTGGGTTCGGTTGGGGGCTGCATGAGCCCCGACCCGGGTGAGCCGGCCGGCGACGCGTTGCTGCGCGTACCTCGCGATTCGCGAGGGCCGCCGGCGGGCTTGCCCGATCATCGGGGCCAGCAGGCCCCGACCGAACCGCTCTTGAGAGTGCCCTCCGACTTCGCGCCGACTACGCCGCGAGCGGGTCGGCGGCGATCGCGCCGGTCGGCGGTTCGGACCTCACGTCGAGCGCGTCTTCGATGCGGCGCGCGATGGTGTCGATCGTCTGCGCGTATTGGCGGATCGCGTCGAGGGCGCCGTCCTCGCCCCAGCCGGCGATGTATGGGATCGACTCGCCGCCGACGTCGAGGCCGACGGAGCCCAGCACGCAGTAGGTGACGCAGTCGACGAGGACCTCGGCCTGGGCTCGGGTGTACTGCTCGTAGCCGACGCCGTGTGCGTGGGCCAGCTCGTGCGTGAGCGTG